>CANFLZ010000003.1 GCA_947448135.1 Flavobacteriales bacterium | reverse complement strand
TTGGTCATTGACCAACGCCATCGCATTGTGCGTTTGATGATCCTCAGCGACATAGGGGGATGGAATAAACAAAGTTGGCCGCGCCACCAAACTCAATTCGGATATGGACATTGCCCCAGCGCGACTGATAATGAAATCTGCCGCTGCATACGCTTGGTGCATTTCGGAAATAAATGGACCCACCCAAACACGATCATTCGTCTTCCATTGATTTTGTGGGATATAATTCTTTCCCGTTTGCCAAATCACCTGCATATCATAAGTCAGCATCATCGGCAAATATTTTTCCATGGTTTGATTCATGGCGCGCGCACCCAAACTTCCTCCTACCATGAGAATGGTGGTACGAGATCGATCCAAACCAAAATGCTCTCGGGCTTCCGCCTTTGGATAACGATTATTATCCCAAATAAAGCGAATGGGATTGCCCGTTAATACAATTTTATCCAGCGGGAAAAATCGTTCCATATTGGGATATGCCACGAAAATTTTCTTTGCTCTTTTGGCCAATAATTTATTGGTGACGCCTGCAAAAGAATTTTGTTCTTGAATAAATGTTGGAATACCCATTGATTGAGCCACACGCAAAGTCGGACCACTCGCATAACCGCCAACACCAATCACTGCATCGGGTTTGAATTTGGCGATAACCCTCCTTGCCTTCCATAAACTCCTGAGTAATTTGAAGGGAAGCAACAAATTCTTCCAATCCAATTTGCGTTGTATACCGGCTATGGGTAGACCCACAATTTCATATCCCAAGGCTGGAATTTTTTCCATTTCCATTCTGCCCTCTGCACCCACAAATAGAATTTGCGCTTGGGGATATTGGCGTTGAATTTCTTGCGCAATGGCCACCGCTGGAAAGATATGTCCACCGGTTCCACCACCTGAAATAATTACTTTATTCAACATGATCTAAGGGGTTATTTTCATCGACGAATTGATCTTCATCGACATCCCCTTTTCCTCTGCTCACACTGATGATCATCGCGATGGAAAGACAAGTAAACAAGGTTGAAGTTCCTCCCAAACTAATCAGCGGCAAAGGTTGACCCGTCGTAGGAATCAAACTCACTGATACAGACATATTGATCAAAGCTTGAAGCAAAATAAGTGTCCCTAAGCCAAAGACCATCAACTGTCCAAAGCGCGAAGGGCAATTCAAAGAAGCGCGAATCGATCGGAAATAAAAAGTAAAATATAAAAACACCAACCCGGCGCCACCCAATATCAAGCCCCACTCTTCAATGATAAATGCATAAATCATATCCGAGTATGGGTGAGGCATGAAGTTCCGAGAGGATCCTGTGCCAGGACCTTTGGGAATAATACCTCCCGAATAAATGGCGTACTTGGCCAAATCCGATTGGTAGTTACCCTCGGCATCGGCCTCCATTTTATTCGTGATACGGTTCTTCCAAGTTTTGTAACGAGGCAACAATTTTTCGGGTCCATATTCTCCGATTGCAATGACGCCCATCAGTAAGATCAAGACCGCGCCAATGATGGTCAACAAATACTTCCAAGGGAAGCCACCCACCACTAAAACCAAAAATGAAACCAACCCCAGCATCGCACTGGTAGAAAAATTGGCTGGGAAAATCAAGGCGCAAGTCAATCCAATCGGAATGACTATCGGCCAAAATCCACGACGCCAATCATTCAACTCATCTTTCCTCACCGTCAACATACGAGCCAAGTAGACCAGTAATACTACTTTGGACAAATCGCTTGTTTGAAAGGAAATTCCCAATCCGGGAATTTTTAACCAACGATCAGCATTGTTGATGTTTGCTCCATAGAACAACGTGATCACCAACAATCCAATACTGACATAAATGAGCAGTTGCGAAAATTTGGAGAAGTATCGATAGTCCAAACGATGCACAACAATCATCACTCCCCACCCAACGGCAATCATCATGATGTGTCGGGTAAGAACGCCAAAGGTGCCCTCTGAACTTTTTCCCAAAGTAGATACGCCGCTATACACCGCGAGAATAGAGACGCAGCTTAAAATCAGCGTCACCATCCAAATTACTTTATCTCCTTTGAGGTATCGAAACATAGTAGCTTATAAACTCTTTACAGCTTTCTTGAATTGACGACCACGGTCCTCGTAGTTTTCGAATAAGTCGAAACTTGCACATGCAGGAGACAACAAAACGGTATCACCTTCTTTGGCCAACTCATAAGCGACACGAACAGTATGATCAGCTGAGTTGGAATCGATGATGGTATCCACCACACCTTCAAATGCCTTGCGGATCTTGCTGCTGTCTTTGGTCAAACAGATAATCGCCTTCACACGTTTTGATACCAAAGCCAACAACTCACTGTAGTCATTTCCTTTGTCTTGACCACCCGCTACCCAAATGATGGGTGTATTGATGCTCTCCAACGCATACCATGCAGAATTAACATTGGTCGCCTTGCTATCGTTGATGAAGGTAATGCCATGCACTTTGGAAACAAATTCCAAACGGTGTTCGACATTCTCAAAATTCTCTAAACTTTCACGAACGATTTCCTTGCGCAAGTCAAGAATACGAGCAGCAACGCCTGCGGCCATGCTGTTGTTCACATTGTGCTTTCCTTTCAAAGCTAATGAAGCGATTTTCATAATTACTGGATTTTTATTAATGTTGATGTTGATGTTTTCATTTTGAATAAAGGCACCTTCAAACTCCTCCCCTGCAGGAACTTCACGCAGCGTGAATGGAATCATGGTGGCACCTATCGAATTTTGACTCAAGTATTTTTGAGTCTCGGGATCATCTTGGCTATAGATGAAAAATTGTTCCGCTGTTTGATTTTGTGCAATACGAAACTTGGAAGCCACATACTTCTCCATTTGATAATCATAGCGATCCAAATGGTCGGGTGTAATGTTGGTTAAAATGGCAATATCCGCTCTGAAATCAAACATGCCGTCCAACTGAAAACTGCTGAGTTCTAAAACAAACCAATCCGGTTGGTCTTGGATCAATTGGCGAGCAAAGCTCTTCCCAACATTTCCACCCAATCCCACTTTCACTCCGGCTTCATTCAATAAGTGATATGTCAATAAAGTAGTTGTCGTCTTTCCGTTAGAACCCGTGATACAAATGGTTTTAGCCGTGTTGTATGGAAAAGCAAATTCCATTTCTGCGACAACTGGAATGCCTTTCGCTTTTAAAGCCACTACCAAAGGAGCGTTCTCAGGAATACCTGGACTTTTCACAACGATATCCGCATTCAAAATTTTATCTTCAGAATGCCCACCTTGCTCAAATTCAATCCCCGCCTCATTCAATTCCTGCGCATAATTTTCTTTGATAGCACCGCGATCTGAAAGAAACACGGTATACCCCTTTGCCTTTCCCAACAAAGCAGTCCCTGTTCCACTTTCGCCACCACCCAATATGACCAAACGCTTGCTCATTATCTTGTCTTTAATGTGATGATGGTGATGACCGCCAATAATATTCCGATGATCCAAAAGCGAGAAACGATTTTGGCTTCATGCATTCCCTTCTTTTGGAAATGGTGGTGCAAAGGAGACATCAGAAATACGCGACGTCCCTCACCATATTTTTTCTTGGTATACTTGAAATAAGAAACCTGAATAATCACTGATAAATTCTCGATCAAGAAAATTCCGCACAACACAGGAATCAACAACTCTTTGCGAATCGCAATCGAGAATACTGCGATAATTCCGCCCAAAGCCAAACTTCCTGTATCGCCCATGAATACTTGTGCTGGATAGGAGTTGTACCACAAAAACCCAATGCATGACCCCACAAATGCTGCAATAAAAATCGTCAACTCACCACTGCGTGGGATATACATGATATTGAGGTAATCTGCAAAAATGTAGTTTCCTGATACATACGCCAAGATGGCCAATGTCACGCCGATGATGGCACTTGAACCCGCCGCCAAACCATCGATACCATCCGTGATATTGGCACCATTTGAAACCGCCGTAACGATAATAATAACCACTACCGTAAACACGATCCACATCGCAATAGGAGTGCGCATGGATTGTGGTAAAAGCCAACTATAATCAAACTCGTTGTCCTTGATAAAAGGAATCGTTGTTTTGATGTTTTTCGTTTCTTCCCAATTGGCCACAGCGCTGGATTGACCCGTCTGCTCTACCATTGCAGAGGTTGTCGATTCATGATCCAAACGCTCCTTGATGGTAACGGTAGGATTCCAGTACAACATCGATGCGACAATCACACCCGCACCCACTTGGCCGATGATCTTGAAACGACCAGCCAATCCTTCCTTGTCTTTTTTGAATACTTTGATGTAGTCATCCAAAAACCCAATCATTCCCAACCAAACAGTAGCAATCAACAAAGTTTGGATATAGACATTCGTTAAATCAGCAAAGAGCAAAGTGGGGATCAATATGGACATCAAGATGATGATTCCACCCATGGTTGGCGTTCCAGTTTTTTGCATTTGTCCATCCAATCCCAAATCGCGAATGGTCTCTCCCACTTGCTTGCGGCGCAACCAATTGATCAAGCGCTTTCCAAAAACCATGGAGATGGTCAAAGACAAAAGAACAGCCGCCGCTGCGCGGAAGCTGAGGTATTGAAATAGACGGGCTCCGACAAAGTCGAAATGCACATCCAAATATTTGATCAAATGATAGAGCATATTTTATCTTTTGAGATAGTCTTTTACTTTTTGGAAATCATCAAAGGGATGTTTTACGCCGTTGATGTCTTGGTATTTCTCGTGACCTTTTCCTGCAATCAAAATGATATCACCCGGTTGTGCCAAAACACAAGATGCCGCAATAGCTTCATCGCGATCAACCATCGTCAACACTTTCTTTTTCTCAACAGGATCCATGGAAATCACGATATCCTGAATAATCTGTTTGGGCTCTTCTGTTCTTGGGTTGTCACTGGTAACAATCACATGCGTCGCTTTTTCACAAGCAATCTTGCCCATCAATGGACGCTTGGCTTTATCACGATCGCCGCCACAACCCATCACACAAATCAATTTTTCATTTCCAGAACGAACCGCTTGAATGGTATCTAAAACATTGATCAATGCATCTGGCGTGTGCGCGTAGTCTACGATCGCAATTACTCCACTGTCTGATCTGAAATACTGGAATCTTCCCTCTGGTGCCTTGAGCGTGCTCAAAGCGGTCAACACCGAAATATTATCCCAACCCAACTGATTGGCGATACCATAAACAGCCAGCAAATTGTAGGCATTGAATTCCCCAATCAATTGGGTGTACAATTCATGTTGATCAATTGTCAAACTCAATCCTGCCAATGTATTTTCCATGATGCGTGCGCGATAATTGGCCATGGATTGCAACGCGTAAGTATATACCTTGCCTTTGCAATTTTGTGTCATCACATCCGCATGACGATCATCATTGTTGATCAAAGCAAAAGATGATGCAGACAATCCATCAAACAACAATTTCTTGGCTTTGATATAGGCATTGAATGATCCATGATAATCCAAATGATCATGGGTGATATTGGTAAACGCAGCACCCGCGAATTTCAATCCTGCCGTTCTGCGCTGATCCAAAGCGTGTGAAGACACTTCCATAAAAGCATACTCGCATCCTTCTTCTACCATCTGAGACAAAAGCCCTTGCAATTCTATTGAATTGGGTGTTGTATGTGTAGATGGAATAGAGCGATGATGAATCTTGTTCACAACAGTAGAAAGCAAGCCAGCCTTTTTTCCCAATGCCTCACTCAGCTCGTACATCAAAGTGGCTACTGTGGTCTTGCCATTGGTGCCAGTAACTCCGACAACTTTTAATTTTTCAGAAGGATTGTCAAAATAGTTGGCAGCAATGATACCCAATGCTTCAGCGCTATCCTGAACCCGCACATACGTTACTTCTGCAACCAACGCCTCAGGCAATTTTTCGCAAACCACGCAATTCGCTCCATTCTCGATAGCCTTATCCAAATAGGCGTGACCATCTTGAGCAAATCCTTTGATGGCTGCAAACAAATGAAAAGGACGAACAGCACGAGAGTCCATTGTCATGCCTTCGATTGCAATGTGTGTATTCCCCACCACCTCTTCGATGCGCACTTTGTACAATATGTCTTTCAATAATTTCATTGCAATTGAATCACGATTACACTTCCTTTCTTCATGGGAGTTCCCGCGAGAATGTTTTGTCCAACAACTTTTCCTTTTCCTTGAACTTTATAGCGATATCCAGCATTTTGGATGGCCTGGATAGCATCGCGCATGCCCATTCCCATGCAATTGGGAACAAATCCCTCACGCACATTCATCCCAGTCATCACCATTTTTTCATTTTCGGTGCTGGGATATGCCCAATCACTTCCATTGTCTTTTTTGACAATCGGCAATTGAAATTTCTGAGACAGCAAATGGAAATTCTTGCTCATACCCGCCTTGAAATGCGGCGCATATTGTTTGTCCGTTTTCACCAGGTTGTTGCCATGAATATCCAAGGCAGTTGAATAAATTTTATCCGCTAATTCTCTGAAAACAGGCGCCGCAACTTGCGAGGCATAATACAAGCCATGTGGATCCTCAATAACGACGATACAAGAATACTTGGGCTTATCTGCAGGGAAATAACCAACAAATGAAGCGCGGTAGCGATTGTCTTGGTATTTTCCATTCTCCCACAACCAGCAGGTTCCTGTTTTACCTGCCACTTTATACGGTGAATTTTTAAACGCTTCGAAAGCTGTTCCTCCAGGTTTTCCAACAGCCTCCATCATTTGGCGGCATTGTTGGATGGTCGACTCTTTGCAAATTTCTTTTCTTAAAACAACTGGTGACTTGGTCTCGATTTGACCATTTGATTTTTTGATAGCTTGAACAAAAGATGGACGCACCAAATTTCCGTTGTTGGCAACAGCATTGTAAAACGCCAAAATTTGCATGGGTGTAAAAGCCACCTCATAACCAATAGACATTTGCGTAAGGCTGTTAGCACTCCACTTGGCATCTTTCACGGATGCATACACACTTGGACTAACCTCGCCTTCGAGATCGATTCCAAGCGGAGTGCCTAGACCAAAACCATTCAAATAATCTAAAAATTTCTGTGGCTGACTGGCAAATGTTTTGCGCACCGCCAACGCTGTTCCAACGTTGGATGATTTCGCAAAAACTTGCTCCACAGAAATGCTTCCATATCCTCCTTTGTGGCTATCATGTAAAGTGACGCCATTAAAATTTCTTTCTCCGTTACCCGTATTAACGGTATCATTCACATCAATCGTTCCTTCTTCAAACGCAGCCATCAAGCTCATCAACTTCATCGTTGATCCCGGCTCAACTGGATACCTTACCGCAAAATTGTCCACCTCCGAAAATGTGCTGTCTGCATTACGTCCCAAGTTGGCAATTGCACGAACATAACCTGTCTCTACTTCCATCAAAATGGCACAACCCCAACGACCATTCAATGAATCCAATTGCTTGCGCAATGCATGCTCCGCTACATCTTGCAAATGCACGTCAATTGTAGCAATGATATCCATCCCCGGAATAGGCTCTTGAATAAACTCATCCGTCATTGGCTTCCAAACATTGCCCGGAATCAACTCTTGCAATTGCTTTCCAGGACGACCTGCCAAAATGGAATCATAAGACAACTCCAATCCAACATTATTGGCACCACGAAACAAGCCAATGGTACGAGAAGCCAAACTGCCATAAGGCTTCACCCGCTTCTTGGTTTCTTTGAATAAAAAACCCGTTTTATTCTGACCCTTTTTAACGTAAGTCAATTGCTTGAAACGCTTAACCTCTTCAAATGTGAGATGACGCCCCATCAATTCATAGCGCGATCCTTTGCGCAAAGCAGATTTGAAAATGCGCTTATAATCACCGGCCGATTTACCTTGATCAAATGTGGCCAATACGATGGTAATCGAATCCAAAGCTTCGTTCCATTCTTCTTCATTCTGAATGGCTTTAGAATCCCAACGCAATTCATATTCACTCACTGTTGTGGCCAACAAACTTCCGTCGGAAGACCAAATCTGACCACGTGTTGGAGCAATCTCACGAATCTTGCTGGTAAAAGACATGGCCAAATCAGTGGCCGTTTTATCTGGACTCCACTGCAACATCGCAGCCTTAGAGATCACGCCTATTCCGATTAAAACCAGAACGACAAAGATCCCATAGATCCATAGAGAATTTACTTTCACACTACTCATGGCTGCTCCGTTGTATCTCTATTTTCCAAAACCACAGGTGGTTTCGATAGTTCTTTTAGACCCAATCTTGAAATATCCTTGGCTACTTCACTTTGACGCTTTTTGGTCTCCAAGGCGCTCATTTGCTCATTGTAAATGGTACGCTGCTCATTCAACTCCTTCTCACGCTTGATAATCAACTTGTGATAATCTTCAAACTTGTACTGAAGAGCAATATCAAAAAGGAGCATCAAACCGATAAATCCAATCAAAGTCAAATGCTTCTGAACAAACTCACCCATCAACATATCGCCACCAAATACAGTCGCAACAAAGCCTTTCTTTTGCTTCTGAACCGGATTGTTTTGATCGATATGTTGGTTTTCCAAACTCATGATATCTTTTCGGCAATGCGCATTTTTGCGCTTCGAGCGCGCGAATTCATTTCAATTTCTTCCGCACTGGGAAGAATTGGCTTTGCATTCAAAGGCTTTAAGGGACGAATCAAATTGCCAAAAAAATCTTTGGTTTGTTGATCTTCAATGTTGCCACTTCTAAAAAATGACTTCACCATTCTATCTTCAAGACTGTGGTAAGAAATAACAACTGCCCTTCCATGATCTTCCAATAAGTCGGGCAATTGACTCAATAAGTTTTCAAGAACTTGCATCTCTTGATTGACCTCAATGCGCAAGGACTGAAACACCTTTGCCAAAAACTGATGGTGCTCTTTCCATTCATCATCGCCTACCAAAACACGAATCAACTCATGGGTTGTATGAATGGGTCGCGCAGCAACAATCTTGTGTGCTGCAACATGCGGCTTTTCTACCTCACCGTAAACACGAAAAATTTTAATCATCGCATCTACATCATACTCATTCACAATTTTTTCTGCTGTCAAGGAACCTTTGTGATTCATTCGCATGTCCAACGGACCATCAAAGCGAAAAGAAAAACCACGTTCAGCTGTATCAAATTGATGAGAGCTAACCCCTAAGTCAGCCAGCAATCCATTGATTTTTTTCACACCATTGAAGCGAAGCCAGTTCTTGGCATCACCAAAATTTTCTTTGATCAAAGTAAAACGAGGATCAACTGGAGCGTTTTTCCATGCGTCTTGATCTTGATCAAACGCATACAATTTACCAGTTGTCAATCGCGATAAGATTTCTCTGGTATGACCAGCAGCTCCCATGGTTACATCCACGTAGATTCCGTCAGGCTGAATATTCAGAGCATCAATACTCTCTTTTAATAATACGGCGCGGTGATAGTTCCCGTGGAGAATTTCTGTTTCCATTATTACCCCACATTATTGCTGCCTTCGATGTCTTTGCGAACATCTTCAGCAAGTGAACCAAAATCAAAGTCATCATCCAAAATCACATTTGCGTGATTCTTGGCACTCCACAACTCCATCTTCTCACCCAAACCGGTGATCACACATTCGTTGTTTTCGTCTATATCAATTTGCGCATACTCTAACAATGCGCTAGGAATCAATATTCTTCCATTGCTGTCCAACTCAATATGAGTTGCACCCTTCATAAACTTTCTTTGGAAGAGCTGATGTTTTTGATTGTATCGGCTCAAGCGACTCATCTCCTCGTTCACGCGATCCCATTCTGGTTTTGGGTAGATAACAAGGCACTGGGTAAAGATGTCGCGATTGATAACCAAACCATGATGAATATGCTGCTCGAGATGCTTGCGCAACTTTCCAGGAAACAGCAAGCGACCCTTTGGGTCTAGCTTACAATGATGTTCTCCGAGCAGGTTTAGCATGTTGGTCATGTTGTGGATACGAAAGTATATCAAAATTCCCACTTTTTACCACAGCACTCCCATTTTCTTACACTTTTTGATAAAGCTGAATTTTCTTTCCAGCTTCATTAATACAATTAAACACATGTTTTTCAATAGTTTAAATCCGTAATTTACACCTTAAAATCACGGTGGTAAAAAGTGGGAATGTTAACAACTTATCGTGCATAAGTCAACAGAATAATCCCTTGACCTCCATTTTGAAGAAAAAAAAACTAATGCAGCGGGCGCTTCTTGATCACACCGCCTCGGGTATCCTTGATGGGGTGTTGAATGATGAACGCGTTGGGATCGATACTCTCAACAATGTTGACCATATTGGTCACCTCCAGACGTGTGATTGCACAAAAAATAATGCGCTTATTTTCATGAGAAGGTGAGATATCCCGAAAACCGAATTCTCCTTTGTACACTGTAACTCCTCCTTTTAATTTTTTGCGTATTACCGCTTCAATGGTCATTGAATGGTGAGAGATGATGGTCATACCGATATACTCTTCCCATCCATTGATGATAAAGTCGACCGTTTTAGAAGCAGAGAAATAAGTTAGCATGGAGTACATGGCCTTTTCCAAATCAAAAACCCAGGCCGCCAAAAGAAAAATAATGACATTCAAAACCGTGATAAAGTCACCAACACTCAAAGTTGATTTTCTGCTAATGGCCACGGCCAGTACCTCCGTCCCATCAATCACGCCGCCACCCCGCATGGCAAAACCTATTCCAGCCCCCAAGAAAACACCACCAAATACTGCAATCAACAATTTGTCATCTGTAACAACAGGTATGTGGATAAAATGAACCAACAAGGCCAATGAAACAATGGCAATTCCGCTCTTCAAAGCGAAGTATCGATTGATTTGCTTGTAACCCCAAATAACAAATGGGATATTGAGAACGATAATCAGCAATGACAAATCAATACCTGTAACTGCACTTACGATCAATGAAATGCCCGTGACGCCGCCATCTAAAAACTGATTGGGTAATAAAAAACCTTTTAATCCTATACTCGCCACAACCACCGCCAAAATCAACATAAATATCTGACGCAACTGTTGCTGTGAATTCCAACTCGACTTCAATTTTCTCATGTTCAAATTTTTGCAATCGACCCACAACACTGTCCATTGAAAATGATTTGTTGTCAGCATTTGATTGTTAAAAGGTACCCCGCTGTTCTATCTTTATTCCTCATTAAAGCGGTATTTTCGCTATCGAACTACATTCTATTCATGGAAGAACTTTTAAAAACAGAAGGTGAATTTCAATTCATCGACCAAGGAAGCGGAGAGCCTCTGATTTTACTGCATGGCCTTTTTGGTGCATTGAGTAACTTCAAAGATGTGCTGGATGAATTTTCCAAAACACATCGTGTGCTAATTCCCATGTTGCCTTTGTATAGCATGCCTGTGTTAACCACCGGTGTAAAATCACTGGCGGAATATTTACATCGATTCATTGAGCACCACGGCTTTCATAAAGTGATGCTTTTGGGAAATAGTCTGGGTGGTCATGTTGCTTTGGTGTACACAAAAATGCATGTCGAGAAAGTAGGTGCATTGATTTTAACGGCGAGCAGTGGGCTTTATGAAAATGCTTTTGGTTCATCCTTTCCTAGAAGAGAGGACAAAGAATTTATTCGTCAAAAAGTAGCCGTTACTTTTTATGATCCTGCCCATGCAACCGACGAGCTCGTAGATGAGTGCTTTGCAGTTGTCAATGATCGCAACCGCGTTTTACGCATTTTGGCTTTGGCAAAAAGTGCTATTCGACACAACATGGCCAACGATTTAAAAAACATGGATGTTCCTGCGTGCTTGATCTGGGGAAGGAATGATACCATCACTCCACCAGAAGTAGCCACTGAATTCCAACAACTTTTACCACAAGCTTCCTTGTATTGGATTGATCAATGTGGGCATGCACCTATGATGGAGCATCCGCAACAATTCAACACTTTGTTGCGCAATTGGCTGAACGAAAAATCACTTTGATGCACATACTCGACGCCGTTTTCTTAACCTCCAACACAAAAGTGGAGGGATGTCCCGATCCCTATTTAAAAGAAGTGGCTTTTATCGGTCGTTCTAACGTAGGAAAAAGCAGTTTAATCAACATGCTGGTCACAAAAAAAGGATTGGCAAAAACATCTGGAACTCCAGGAAAAACCCAAACCATCAATCACTTTGAAGTTCAAGTGAAACATGGAAAAAATTGGTACCTCGTCGATTTACCAGGATACGGCTACGCTAAAAAATCCAAGTCCCATCGTGGAGATTGGCAAATCATGTCGAAGCGATACTTGCAAGAGCGCGAAAATTTAGCCTGCACTTTTATCTTAATCGACATCCGTCATGAAGCTCAAAAAATCGATCTCGAATTCATGGAGCAAATGATGGAATGGCAATTACCAATGGCGGTAGTTTTTACCAAAGCAGACAAGCTCAAAGAGCAGGCAGCATTGCGCATGTACGAGGCCTATGAACAAAAAATGATCGAGCGTTGGGGTGATAGCCCTAACCTATTCCTCACGTCGGCAGAATCACAACAAGGGCGCGATCAATTGTTGAAGTTTATCGAAACATTAATTAGCTAATTGTCATGGATCACCCCAATATTTCTTGGGAAGTTGAATTGGAAAATCTATTTGATTCGATTCAAGAAGAAATAGACCAAGCCTCTTCCACTTACATAATCATCGATGAGAAAATCAGTCAAATTTGGCTGAATGATGTGTTGGAACAATGTCCACAATTGGCCAAAGCCAACATCATCGAAATTCCGGAAGGAGAGGCATGCAAAGAATGGGAAATATTGCATCACATTTGGGAGCAATGGATAGAGGATAAAGCTGACAGACAGGCATTGCTCATCAATATCGGTGGAGGAAGTACAACAGACTTAGGCGGATTGGCCGCGGCATTGTACAAAAGAGGAATTGGTTTTGTCAATGTTCCAACTACATTGACCGGTATGGTGGATGCCGCCATAGGTGGAAAAACGGCCATCAACTTTCATCATATCAAAAACAGCATTGGCACTTTTCAAGATGCAGATCAATTGATCGTTTGTCCAGTGTTCTTGGAAAGTCTACCAGAAGAAGAATTGCTGTCTGGTTTCGCTGAAATGATCAAACACAGCCTCATTGCGGATGCATCTCTTTGGGAAGCTTACAATGATTTGGAAGAAATAAACGCTGCAACCATTGTCCCTTTTATCAAAAGAAATATTCAAATTAAAAATCACATCGTCTTTGAAGATCCCTTCGAAGAAAATATCCGCAAACAACTCAACTTTGGTCATACGTTGGGACATGCTTTAGAATCCTATTGGCTCGAAAAACAAACGCCCCTTTCGCATGGCTACTGTGTTGCTTTGGGAATGAAATACGCAACCGCGCTATCGGTTCAATTGGACACAGAAGCCAAAACAGAAATCACAGCCTTTCTGGACGAGATATTTCCAAATCCAGAACAAATGCCCGAATGGAATGATCTATTGATTTATTTGAATCAAGACAAAAAGAACCAAAAAGGAAGTTTGAAATTCACACTCCTTACATCCATAGGTCATGCAGTGCATGACCAGTCCGTTGATTGGGAAGAAGCGCAAAACTGCTACAACCGCTGTTTTCAAAGCAATTGAAAAGAATCGCCGTCTTGAAGTGCGGGGAATTTTTTTCTAAACTCATCCAACTCCTCTTTGTTCAAGGTGATGGTACATGCTTCAGCTGTATCCGCCTGCGACCAAATCACGTTGCCTTTAAAGTCAATAACAGCAGAATCACCTGAATAAACATTTTCTTTGGGATCGGTTCCCACCCGATTGACACCAACCGTGTACGCCAAGTTTTCAATGGCCCGTGCCTTTAAAAGAGTATTCCATGCTTCTCTGCGCACAGAAGGCCAATTGGCTACATAAATTAAAACATCGTAAGCAGGGGCACCGTGCTGAAAAGTATTTCTACTCCAAACAGGAAAGCGCAAATCATAGCAAATCAAAGGACAAAAATTCCATCCTCTCCAATGTTCAATAATGCGTTGACTTCCCGTTTGATAATGCTCATGCTCACCGCCAAAAGTAAACGCATGCTTTTTGTCATAAAAATCAAATGTACCATCAGGACGCATCCAAATCAATCGATTTACCGCACCCGATTCGATATTGAAAGCCACACTTCCAGTGATGACTGCATCCAAATCTTTGGACCATTTCCGCATCCACTCCACAGCAGAGCAATCAGAAGCGTATCGCTCCAAAACGGCTGTATTCATGGTAAATCCAGTGGTAAACATTTCTGGCAGTACCACCACATCTGATTTTGCCAAACGACTTAAAACACCCTCAAGTCGTAAAAAATTTTTCGCTGGTGACTCCCAACTCAATACCGTTTGAATAACAGAGATTTTCATGGTTCAATGTTACACAAATTATGGATTCATCCGCGATCACACAATTCGCGATATTCACAAAAGCGACAGGAAGAAGCCTGTTCGGTTAAAGGGAATGATGACTTCACCTTAGGAGTATTTTTCATCTCGTCCAAATTATAACCCTTCATTTCCAAACTCTCGCGTCTAACTGTATCTACAAACTGCGCGATATCCTCACCTGAAATTTCAGGTTGAACCTCTTCATAGCTCTCCTTGACATAGCAAACCATCGGTATGATATTGGCGAATCGGCCTTCAAAATGATAACTCGCAAATAAGGAATATCCAATCAACTGCTTTCGATGTTTTTCAGGATCAGGCTTTCCTGTTTTCCAATCCATGATATAGATGGTGTCATCATGGGGAAGCATGAAATCAACTTTACAATAGGCCTTCATCCCTTCAATTCTGGTTTCACCAAAACCTGACGGTTCAATCATCCATTGATCCTTCGATTGTTGCGGCAAATTCAATATCCACTCAAAACGTTGTGAGGTAACAATGTTTTGAATCGACGCAAAAGCCCTATCCGCCAAAGGCTCCCAATCAATGCTCTCCAACTCCTTGTAATGAACCTCCAAAAACTTTTTACTCGACACATATTCCTGTGTGCGATTGCGCACGAAAACTTTGAGTCGATCCATATCCACTGGCTGACTCGATTTAATCAAACGGTGCAGAATGCTCTCCATCACATCATGCGCAATATTGCCAATTTCCAAAGGAACGGTGGTCATCGATTTTAAATACAGTGCTCGATCCCGAATAGCCGGCTCGTCGAACTTGGCGTAATATTGATAATAATACTTGCGCTTGCACGATTGAAAGACATCGTAGCGGCTAACCGACCAACCCAGTTCTGAAGTAAAAGGAAATGTTTTCATGAAATCAAATAGACTTCGAACATAATTGAATTTGTCTGAAAATACAAAGCATAAAAAATGCGCTTAACAGCGCATAATCAAAAAAACCAATAAAATCAATGGTTACAGCAGCGCGTTTTCCTCCATAAACTTCTGAACAATGGAATCACTCCAATAAATAGAATTTTTAGACCAATGCAAAAAAGCATCTAATTTTTGCTCTTCCGAGAAGGAGAAATGCTCTCGTAAACTTCTGGTACTGGGAGAAATTTGAGACAATACAATACCCGCGGCTACTGATACATTTAGACTTTGCGTAAAACCCATCATGGGGATGACCAATGACACATCTGCCATTTCTCGGGCAGTTTGAGAAATACCCGTCAGTTCAGTACCCATTAAAACCGCAACTGACTTTTGAGGACGATAATCATAAATTGAAATTGCATCGTCAGACACATCGGTGACTGCTATTTCAAAGCCTTTGCTTTTGAGGTCCATTATGGTCGCAGCGATATCTTTAGAATGTTCAATTTCCAACCAATCCAAAGCACCTTTTGCAATTTTCCGATTGATGGTCCATGGATGTTCATTCTCGACAACATGCAAATGATGTATGCCCAGGGCATCTGCTGTTCTCAGAATAGCACTGGCATTGAGGGCTTGATAGATATTCTCTAATATCAATCGAACGCAAGGATTTCTCTGATTCCACACCTGCTCAAATCGCGAGATCCGATCAGGTGTAAGTACTTCCTCAAATCGCTGAAGCAATTCTCTTTTATGAGTAATGGATAAACTTTTCATCGGATAAAAAAAAAGCCGTCCCTTGCGGAACGGCTTTCCTACTGTTGAGTGGATTACACTTTAGCAGCCAATTCAGAACCAGCTTTGAAACGTACAACGTTTTTAGCTTTGATTTTGATCTCTTTACCAGTTTGTGGGTTACGACCGATACGAGCAGCGCGCTTAGTTACGCTGAAAGAACCGAAACCTACTAAACCAATACGGTCACCTTTTTTCAAGGCTTTAGTAGTTACTTCGATGAAACCATCTAATGCTCTTTTAGCATCAGCCTTTGACAACTTCGCGTTACCTGCGATAGCGTCGATCAATTCTGCTTTGTTCATTTGTTATTTTTTTAAGGTTAGTAATGTGTGAACTAGACAAATGTAAAAGCAGAAAATTCTGAAACGCAAGTGCACCAAGCACTTTCATTCGTTTTTGTTGAAAAATGCCTGATTTTGTTGAAAACCACCCCCTACAACCCCTCAAAAACCGCGATTTCATTGAGTTCTACACGTTCTCAACCCCATAAAAACCGCGATTTCACGTAGTGTGTTAGCGCTAAATTGCAGAACAAATGAATGAATCTTCGCTTTCCATCAAAACATCCGACCTTTTAAAGGTGGCATTGCCCATGAGTCTTGGCGCGTTCATTCAATTTTTTGTTGCATTTACAGACAACTACTTCGTTGCTAAAATTTCAGGCAATGCCATGAGCGCAGTGTCCTACATTGGCTTGCTCTATATCACATTGATCATGATCACCACTGGAATTAGCAGTGCCCTTCAAATTATTATAGCGCGTCGTTTCGGTGAAAATCATTGGGATAAGATGAATACCACCATGCGCAACGGATGGATCATGGGCATCTGCATTGCTACAATTCAATGGTCGCTCATGCATTTTGCTGTGCCCTTATTTATTGAGCACAATATTGAACATCCAGAAATTCGACAATACATGTATGCATTTCTGTTCACTCGAGAATGGGGATTTTGGGTATACACGCCTACCTTGATTCTTCAGGCCTATTGGACGGGAATCGCCAAAACACGTGTTGTACTATATACCATGCTCATAACATCCATTGGAAACATCATCTTGGATTATTGGCTCGTGTATGGCGGTTTGGGAATACAGCCGATGGGTGTCCAGGGCGCTGCATTGGCAACTTTATCTGCAGAAACCATCGCATTCCTATTTATTCTTACCTACAGTTTTAAATATGCCGGCCCGCAATTGAAAAAATTGTGGACTCCACTTTTCAACGAAGCCTCGCATATTTTGAAACTGGGGCTTCCGATTGTTTTTCAAATGTTGATCGCTTTGGGCGTTTGGCTTGCGTTTTACACGCTCGTCGCCAAACGCGGACCAGAGTCGTTGCAGTCTGCGTTTATTGTTCGCAACATGTATATGCTTGCCTGGGTGAGCGTCATGGGATTTTCTGCCGCTACGCGAACCTACACCTCAGCACTACTCGCAGAACAAAGATGGGAGGATTTAAAAAAGTTCGTTATTAAGGTAATTCTGCTCAATCTAACGGGGATACTCATCCTATCGCATGGACTATGGATCTATCCAGAATGGATCACTGCTCAATTCACCGAAGATCCTGAAACTACCCGACTGACTATTCTGACAATGCGGATCATCGTTCCGGCCATGGTCATTTATAGTTTCACTTCTATTCTATTGGCTGTAGTGGAAGGTAGCGGGAATACCCTCGCTGGATTTTGGATCGAAGTGATTACTTCGTTTTCGTATGTTGTATTTGTTTGGACAATGGTTCACTACACCCAATGGGAAGTGCACTATTTGTGGACAGCCGACTACCTCTATTTTGTAATTTTAGGAATCTGTTCCGCCGTATTTTTACGTTGGGGAAATTGGAAAAATCAAACCGTTTAATTTGTATTAAAGAACATCATGTATATCATATTTGACACAGAAACAACAGGACTTCCGCTGAATTACAATGCTCCCATCAGCGATTTAAATAACTGGCCACGTGCAGTTCAAATCGCCTGGCAATTGCATGAAGCGGATGGTCGATTGATATCTGCGCAAAATATCATCATCAAACCGGAGGGTTTTAGCATTCCCTTTAATGCCGTTAAAGTGCATGGTATTACTACCGAGCGTGCCATGGCAGAAGGTAGCGATTTGAAAATGGTCATCGAGCAATTTGCTGCTGATGTGCAGAAAGCAAAATATTTGGTTGGTCACAACATTGAATTCGATATCAATGTGATGGGTGCGGAGTTTTTGCGTGCTGGTTTTGAAATGGATTTGACTCAATTTGCCAAACTCGATACCAAAGAATGGGGAACAGATTTTTGTGCGATTCCCGGAGGTAAAGGAGGAAAATTCAAATGGCCAACATTGGGAGAGTTGTATTTGAAACTTTTCAATTCCCCGATGGTAGAAGCCCACGATGCAGCATATGACGTTGAAGCCACGACAAGAAGTTTCTTTGCGATGTTGGAAAGAAAGGTAATTACTACACCAGAAGCGGCAGAAATTATATCTTACCAATACCAAGCTCCAGAATTAAAGGCCAGTAATTTCGTTGTAGAAAAAAACAACAACAATTCAACAACAGCCCCCACGGAGATTAGCACGGAGCCAATTCACTCCGAAGCACAATTTGTTCATTTACACGTTCATTCACAATTTTCCGTTTTACAGAGTACCAGCGAGATTTCATCAATTGTCAAAAAAGCATTCGAACTTCAATCTCCCGCCATTGCTATCACAGAGCATGGCAATATGATGTCTGCGTTTGTATTCAATCAAGAGGTTGAAAAAGCCAATAAAAAAAATGGCACTTCCATGAAGGCCATCATTGGATGTGAACTCAACGTTTGCAAAGACCGTCTCAATAAAGAATCGAAAGATGACGGTTTCAGCATTGTGATGTTGGCCATCAGCAAAAAAGGATATCACAATCTGGCCAAGCTTTCCAGTATCGCATACACCGAAGGATTTTACTACGTGCCCCGTATCGACCGAGACACATTGCTTCAATACAAAGAAGATTTGATTTTCTCAACCGGAGGACTTTGGGGAGAAATTCCCTACCTCATATTAAATGTTGGTGAGGAAAGAGCTGAAGAAGCTTTTCTATGGTGGAAAAACAATTTCGAAGGAAATTTTTATGCTGAGTTATTGCGTCACGGCGTCGAAGAAGAAGATGTGGTGAATGAAACCCTTTTGCGGTTTTGTAAAAAACACAACGTTCCTTACTTCGCATCCAACAACACGTATTATACCGAAAGAAGCGAGGCCAGTGCACAAGATGCATTGCTCTGTGTGAAAGACGGTGAGAGCGTTTCCAAACCCAAAAAATACATTGGAAAAAGAGGACGCGAATTTCGATTTGGTTTTCCCAATGATGAATTCTACATCAAAACTCCTGCAGAAATGTCTGCATTGTTTCAAGATTTACCAGAAGCGATTGAAGAGACTGTTCGAATTGCAGAACGCTGCGAAAAATATTCGTTGGGCAGAGATATATTGCTTCCCAAATTTGACATTCCAGAAGAGTTCATCGATCCACAAGATGAAGTAGATGGACAAAAACGAGGAGAAAATGCATTTTTAAAACACCTCACCTTTGAAGGCGCTAAAAAAAGATACGGCACCATTACTCCTGAAATTGAGGAACGTCTGGAATTTGAATTAAAAACCATCGCGCATACTGGTTACCCAGGTTACTTCTTGATCGTTCAAGACTTTTGCAACAAGGCGCGTGAAATGGGCGTCAGCGTAGGTCCCGGTCGTGGATCCGCCGCAGGCTCGGCAGTTGCCTATTGTATTGGAATTACCAACGTCGATCCCATCAAATATGATTTGCTTTTTGAGCGATTCTTGAATCCGGAACGTGTGAGTATGCCCGATATCGACATCGACTTTGATGATGAAGGTAGAGGCAAAGTAATCGAGTATGTGCGCAACAAATATTCTAAAAACGCGGTCGCTCAGATTATCACCTATGGATCTATGGCTGCCAAGTCTGCGATGCGTGATTCAGGCCGTGTGATGGAACTGCCTTTGAGTGATACAGACCGCATCGCCAAATTAATTCCAGACAATGCCAAATTGAAAGAGATTGTCAAAAAAGACCACAAGGAATTGGAGAAGGCCTACGGCAAAGAATTCTTGGAGAATGTCAAAAGATTGCAGTTTTTATCGACCGAATCATCCCCTGAGGGCGGTGTAGTCAAGTTGGCCTCGATGCTAGAAGGTTCGGTAAGAAATACTGGAATTCATGCATGCGGTGTCATCATCACTCCGGGCCCCATCGATCAATTTGTTCCTGTTGCCACAGCCAAAGACAGCGATATGTGGTGCACACAATTTGACAACGATGTCGTAGAAAAGGCTGGTCTGCTCAAGATGGACTTCTTGGGATTAAAGACATTGACCATCATCAAAAATGCACTAAAAATCATCAAAGAAAGGCACAATATTGACATCGACATTGAGAATATCCCATTGGATGATGCCAAGACATTCCAACTCTTTCAACGCGGTGATACAGTCAGCATATTCCAGTATGAAAGTCCCGGCATGCAAAAACATTTGAAAGATTTGAAACCAACTGTTTTTGAAGATTTGATTGCGATGAATGCCTTGTACCGTCCAGGTCCTATGGAATACATTCCATCGTTTATCAAACGTAAACACGGAATCGAGCCTATTCAATATGATTTACCAGAAATGGAGGAGTATTTGAAGGACACCTATGGCATTACCGTTTACCAGGAGCAGGTCATGTTGCTGTCTCAAAAACTAGCCAACTTTACAAAAGGTCAGGCCGATAGTTTGAGAAAGGCGATGGGAAAAAAGTTGAAGGAAGAGTTGGATAAGATGAAAGGTTTGTTCATGGAGGGCGCCACAAGCAATGGTCATCCCAAAGACAAACTGGAAAAAATTTGGACCGACTGGGAAGCCTTTGCGAGTTACGCATTCAACAAATCCCACTCCACTTGCTATGCTTGGATTGCTTTTCAAACTGGTTATTTAAAAGCCAACTATCCTGCGGAGTACATGGCAGCGGCGATGACGGGATCATTGAGTGATTTGAAACAAGTTACTTTTTTCATACAAGATTGCAAGAAAAATAAATTGCCCGTGATGGGTCCCGACGTCAATGAATCGGATGCGTTCTTTAATGTGAATCCAAAAGGAGAAATTCGTTTTGGTTTGGCTGCCGTAAAAGGGGTTGGAGAAAGTGCCGTTGAAAGTATTGTATCTGAGCGCAAAAAAGGGATTTTTGAATCCGTTTTTGATTTCATGAAACGGGTTGATTCCAGAACCAGCAACAAACGTGTCATTGAGGGGTTGGTCATGAGCGGTGCCATGGATTCATTTGGCATCAGCCGTTCTGCGTATTTCACACCAGACGGAAAAAATGCGACTTTCATCGAAACGTTGATCAAGTATGGCAATGCGTGCAGAGAAGATCAAAATAACTCCATGGCTACATTGTTTGGTGATAGCCAAGACAATGAAATTCAAATCCCCGCTGTGCCGCAGCACCAACCTTGGGACACCTTCACGCAATTGGCTCATGAAAAAGATGTAGCCGGTATCTTTTTGAGCGGTCATCCTTTGGATGATTACAAGATGGAAATAGACAACTTCTGCTCACGTGGAGGACTTGAATTATTAGAAGATTTGAAAGCCATACAGGGAAGAGAATTAAAGCTCCCTGGCATGATTAAAAACGTGCAGCACCGAATTTCTAAAACGGGCAAACCTTTTGGCACCTTCGCATTAGAGGATTTTTCTGGTTCACGAGAATTTAATCTTTTTGGAGAAGAATACATCAAGTTGAAACCTTTTCTCAGTGACAACTATCCTGTGATTTTAGTAGGAAGATCCGCAGCCCGTTGGCAACGAAAAGACAGCAACGGACCCGAAGAATTAGAATTTAAAATTTCTAGAGTAGACTTGCTCAGTGAAGTTCGTTCTAAACTTGGAAAATTCTTAAACATCCAAATACATCAGGCATTTGTCAACGATGAATGGGTGGAAATGATGGACAAAAATTTACAACCCAATCCAACTGGGAATGCCCAAGTTCGGATAAAAATATATAATGATGAAGGGCCAATGACGTTGTTATCTGGAACAAAAACCAAAATCCCAATGACCGATGAAGTTCTTGATTTTTTGCGCAGCGTTCCCAATATTGAATTCTCTATTTCTGAAAATTAATGCTCAAAAAAGGGGTAATATTTCTGTTCTTATTGATAGCCATTTGTTCGAATGGACAAACCAAATCCAAAGAATTTTTAATGGGCAAAATTGACTATGCCCAACATTCTGATTTTGTAAAACTTCCACAGCACATGAGCAGCAAGCCCAACAGCTACTTGCAGCAAACTGTAATAGATTCTCTGCGAGCGATGTTTGCTGCCGCAGAGAAAGATGGCGTTCATTTTATCGTGATTTCTGCTGCCCGAAATTTCCATGATCAAAAGCGAATTTGGGAAAGAAAGTGGGAGGCCCAAATCATCGAGCATCCTAAAAAGTCAAAAGCTGAACATGCATTGCACATTTTACGATACAGCTCCATGCCTGGAACATCGAGACATCATTGGGGAACAGACTTTGATTTGAATTCCTTGGAACCAGCCTATTTCCAAAAAGGACAAGGATTGAAAGAATACCAATGGTTGCAAAAAAATGCGGTGCGCTTTGGTTTTTATCAACCCTATAACAACGATGAAAACCGAACAGGTTACCAAGAAGAAAAATGGCATTGGTCCTTTTTTCCTATTGCGAATCAACTCTTACAGGATTATCTTTCGACCATCAATTATTCGGACATACAAGAATTCAAAGGCAGTGAAAGCGCAAAAGAAATACAAGTTATTTCAAAATACGTCGGGGGTATCGGAACCTCCCCTGTTTTGGCGCACTAAAAAGTTTCTGGCACTACCTTTCCTGATTCTTTTGATTGGATTGAGCGGATTAAATTTGAATTGGTTGGTATTGTCGCAAAAGGTTTTGCATCAATGGCAGGTTAGCCAAAATTTGAACAGTGATCCTACTCTTCAAGTCGAATTCCCCATCAACGAATGGACCCAAATGAATCCAGATGAAAATTCCGAAATTCAATTCAATGGCGAGTGGTACGATATTGTTGACGTAGAAAAAACAGGGGCAACTTTTATTGTTCACGCCAAAAAAGATAAATGGGAATATCTCTTTCAGCATATCATTCAGGCTGAAAAATCCAAAGAGAAATGTCCTCTTGAATTAGCAGCCCACTCCTTTTGGAAGTACACGCCCCATGACCCCATCACTATCGATTTTCCTGATTTTTTTATTGAAGAATTGATTCCTTCTATTCATATAGAGTCTTTCACGATTCAAGATTTTCATCTCGAAATTTTAAAGCCTCCAATTGCTTAAGTTGTTCGACTCCACCACCTTTTATTAGACAACTTAAATTTCAAAAAATGAAAAAAATATTTATTGCACTCAGCATGAGCTGGGTGTGCTTTACAGCATTAGGGCAGCAAAAAACAAAAACACTGGACACCCTCGACGTGTTGCCTTTGTTACAACAAAATCAAGAATCAAATCCGTTGATTTTTTCATCAGCCAAGCCCGTGAAAAAATACAACGATGTACCCACGCAAGTTTTAAAGATTCAACAATCAGAGATCATTCTCAATCAACCCGCCAATACTGCTGAATTACTTCAAAAAAACGGGAATGTGTTTGTTCAGAAAAGTCAACTGGGTGGCGGAAGTCCCATTATCCGTGGACTAGAAGCCAATCGAATTTCACTGGTTGTGGATGGCGTAAGAATGAACAACTTGATTTACCGCGGTGGACACTTGCAAAACTTGATCACGGTTGATGTCAATTCTTTAGAGGACGTAGAGGTATTGTATGGCCCTTCTTCTAATCTATACGGCAGTGATGCATTGGGTGGGGTAATCGCTTTGCGCACGCATCAATTGAAATTTAGTAACGAGGAGACGATACATGTCAATTCGCAAACCCGTGTTGGAAGTGCTGCGCAAGAGTTCTCCCAGCATTTTGATGTAGCGTTGCAAAACAAAAACTGGAGTACCTGGACTTCCTTTACCTTCAACCAATGGGGCGATTTGCGAAGTGGAAAATCTAAAAATTGGTTTTTCGATCAACCCGTTGGTGAGCGTCACCAATATGCCATTTGGACTGGAAGAAATGATTCATTGGTCACCAACAATCATCCCGAAGTGCAAAAATTCAGCGGATACAAACAATACGATTTCATTCAAAAAATGTCCGTTCGCAAAGGCCTGCAGCGCCACACGGTGAATATCCAATATTCCAATAGCTCTAATGTCCCCCGATATGACCGATTAACTGATCTAAGCGGCGGACAATTGAAATATGGAGATTGGTATTACGGACCTCAAACCAGAGGATTGGTCTCTTACATTTTTCACCATGACAACATTGGCAAAGGAATCGATTTGGATGCACAATTCAATTATCAAAATATCGAAGAGAGTAGATACACCCGAAGGTTGAACAATCAATGGTTGGATGGTCGTGTTGAAAATGTTCAAGTAGCATCTACCACCATTACATTGCACAAAAAAGCCGAGAAAAACGAATGGCAAATTGGATTGGATGGACAATGGAATGATTTAAAATCGACTTCCAATTCGATCAATAAAATTACAAGTCAGACCAGAGAAATATCAACCCGGTATTCCAATGGCTTGAATCGAATGAATCAAATTTCATTATTTGCTTACAATGCTTATCGCGTCAATGCCAACATGCAAATTCATGCCAGTGCCAGAGCCGGATATTCAGCATTGACTTCCACCATTGTCTCTGGCTATGCTGTAGATGGGATACACAATAAAATAGAGCAAAACCACCCCACCTATTCTGCGGCTATCGGCTGGATTTACCAGTTGAAAAATTACAATTTATCGAGCAACATCAACATGGGATACCGAGTACCCAATATTGATGACTTGAGCAAGATATTTGAAACCAGCGCTGGAAATGTGGTAGTACCCAATGCCAAATTAAAATCAGAACAAGCAACAACTTGGGATGTAAGCATTCGACACAACACAAGTGATCCAAGAATGCAATGGTCGATCAATGCTTACAATACTTGGCTCACCAATTTCATCACCACTGCTCCAACGACGATCAATGGACAAGATAGTATTGTTTACGATGGACAGTTGAGTCCAATTGTTTCTTCACAAAACCAAGACAAAGGTTATATCCGTGGTGCGCAATTCAATATGACCAATGCTTTGAACAACCATTGGAGATTGGATTGGAGCGCCAATGTCACCAAAGGAAGATTTGTCTCCAATGGCAAAGAAACGCCAATGGATCATATTCCTCCTGTTATGGCCATGGGATCAGTTACATACATGCAAGAAAAATGGTCGATGCAATTGTCCTCTCAATTTCAATCCTGGAAGCGTTTGGACCAATATCGATTGGGAGCTGAAGACAATGAAGATTATGCCACAGCTGATGGTACACCCGCTTGGATGATTTTTAACTACAGAGTCCAATATCAATTTGCTGCCCACTCACAATTGATGGCCGGTGTAGACAATATTTTTGATGTTCAATACAGAACTTTTGCAAGCGGAATCAACGCTTCGGGCAGAAATTTCTATCTATCCTATCGATTCAACTTTTAATCTTTAAAAAAAAGAGGAGCAAATTGCTCCTCTTTTTTTTGAATGTCGTTATAAATGCATGAACTCTTTTTTCTTGAGTAAATGCTCTTTGCTTTCGCGATAGTCCGGATCATCTACACAACAATCAACTGGACAAACAGCAGCACATTGTGGTTCATCATGGAAACCCACACACTCGGTGCATTTGTCATGAACGATAAAATACACATCCATACTTTTGGGCTCCATCAATCCATCAGCATCAACTTCAGCGCCACCTGCGAGGGGCGTCATAATGCCTCTTAGGCCTGTTCCATCAGAATATTTCCATTCAGCACCACCCTCATAAATTGCATGATTGGGGCATTCTGGTTCGCATGCTCCACAATTGATACATGCATCAGTAATCATTATCGCCATAGCAGTCCGGTTTAATGTAATTTTGCCGCGCAAATGTAATTCACAACCGCGATATGCAAACAACACTTCAACAACGAATCAATGCTTTTGTTCAACTCGGTCAAGTTTTTCACGCCTTGGGCAACAATTTACCTTGGCCAGGATTTGACTGTGGTTTGACAGAGGAAGAATACCAAAGTGCACAAGAAGTGATTCTGACGCAACCTTCCTACAACGGTTGGTTTACAGTGGATAACACGCGAATGGCATTGAGAAATTGGTCGATTTCATTGCAAGAAGACAACTTAAATAATTGGCTGAGTCACTATTCATTGGATCATGTCAAGCCGCAAACCACTGCGATTATCTGCGCTGGCAATATTCCGATGGTGGGATTTCATGATATCCTCTGTGTTTTGATTTCCGGCAACAAAGCTTTGATCAAATTGTCTTCGGATGATGCGCGTTTGATTCCGCTTGCACTCTATCTCTTGATGAAGTGGGAACCAGCCATGAAAGAGCAAATCCAATGGGCAGAAGGCAAGCTAGAAAATTTTGATCGCATCATCGCTACGGGAAGTGACAACACCTCTCGTTACTTCCATGCCTATTTCGACAAATACCCCAACATCATTCGACAATCCAGAACCAGCGTTGCCATTTTGGATGGCACAGAATCTGAAGAGGAATTGAATGCGTTGGGACATGACATCTTCGATTATTTTGGGTTGGGTTGTCGCAATGTCTGCAAGGTGTATTTGCCGGAAGGCTATGATTTGAATAGAATTATCGCAGCACTTCTCCCCTTTCAAGAAGTTTCGAAACACAACAAATACGCGAATAATTACGACTACAACAAGGCCGTTTGGTTATTGAACCAAGAAGATCTTTTGGAAAATGGATTTATGCTTTTCAAACAAGACAAAAGTCTTGTAGCCCCTACTGCGAGCCTATTTTATGAATTTTACACCGATCAAAAACAACTGCTCGAAATGTTAAATTCTCAAGAACAACACATTCAATGTATCGTTGGTCACGGCCACATTCCCTATGGCCAAGCTCAATGTCCAGGACTACGGGATTATGCGGATAATGTTGATGTGATGAGTTTCCTATTATCCTGATTATATTTGAACCATGCAGAAAATTGTATTATCCCTTTTAGGCGCCCTTTTATTCATAGCAGGATTTCAATCCTGTTCTACAGAAGTTGATTTGAATGCTCCATACAAAAGCACGACAGTTGTATTTGGATTGTTGGACCCAAAGGCCAAAATTCAGTACATCAAAATCAACAAAACTTTTTTGGGCGACGGAAATAATTTGGACTACGCTACCATTCGTGATAGCAGCGAATACAAGTGGGAAGAATTCAAAAGCTTGACTTTGGAAAAATATGTCAACAACGTAAAAGTTCAAACCATTCCGTTGACGCCTGTTGAGGTTGCCAAGGATCCGTATGGACTTTTCTACGCGCCTGTTCAAACAGTTTACATGGCCGCAACCCCCAATGGCTTGAGCGGAGATGCGATTTACAAATTGGTTGTTGATTTCCACAACCGACAAGACGTAGAAGCACGCACCAACATTGTCAATGCTTCTGAAGTTTTGTTCCAAATTCCACAAGCGAATTATCCATTGAACTTGGCGTCTTTCAACGCATCAACGGGTGGTGTCAATTACAACGACAACGTCACCATGAAATGGACACCCGCTACCAACGTGTCGAAATATGATCTTACGCTTCGATTCAATTATCTAGAAGAGAAATATGCAGAGCCCGAGCACATCAATTTGATTTCTCGCGATACTTTGTCTTTGGATTACGCCATTGGCACCTATAGTTCAGACAATTTGGAGCTTTTAGGAGGATATCTTTCTACCAGCTTCGGAGGCGAAGGATTTTTCAGAATGTTGGAAAACCGTTTGACGAAAGATCCCAATATCAAACGCATCATCGGTCACGAGAACAGCATCTCTTCACATGCCAAATGCTTTGAAGTGATGTTGGGTATGGCCAATGATGAGTTGAATACTTATATCGCTGTCAACTCGCCAGTAACGGGTGTGATTCAAGAAAGACCCACATACAGCAACGTTACCAATGGTATTGGATTATTGGCTTCAAGAAGTCAAGTAATTCAAAAAGACATCACCTTGGTGGGTGGAGGATCACAAGTTGGAAATTTGTATGCCTTTGGAATTGGAACGTATTGTCTTGGATTAAACTTCTGTGATCCAGATGTTACTTCGGATTTTTCTTGTGGGAATTAATCCAATCCAAAAGATCAGGGGTTAGTTCAGCCGGTTTCATTGTATAATCTTCGGAATAGTATTCGTTACCAACCGAACCATTCATGGTATAATACAAGATTTTGCTTTTAAAGCGACTTTTGTCCTCCTGCCATGTTCCATTTTCCCATTTCAAAAAGGTCTGCTTGGATATCCGCTCCATTACATTTCCTAATTGCTCATCTTCCAATGAAGAATAATCGATGTAATCTTCACTGTCCAAAATAAGATAGCCCTGTTGACCCTCTATATCGGAAGGAAAAATCGGAGAATCCCAAACCCCATAATCACCATCGGGAACTCCACCAATCACGAGCGGTTCTAATAATTTTTTACCGTCCCAAATGACCAATGATGACCCAGAAAAATGCCCACATGATTCTCCCGTTTGATACAACGAAATGATGTCATGAACGCCCTCTAGTCCTTTGGATCCGACATTCTGATATTCGTACATGGGCTCCAAAAGCGGAAAACTGATATTGGCCAATTCCTGCTGATTTTTTACCACTCTGATTTGAACGAAAGTTAGAAATACACTATCATCTTTGATATCATCATACAACTGATACCCCAAGAGGAATTTAACTTCAGGATCAACATTACTTCCCACACAAAATTTTGTCATTAAACCTCCCCAAATCCAACCTGTGTATCCATTGGCTTCGAGAAAATACCAAGGACTTTGAATACCCGCAATTTCCACAGTATCCTTGCCTTGTTCAATTAAATTACATACAGTCCCAATTGGCAATGTCGTGATGGCTGCAGAGGATTTGGATGGCTCCTTGCGCAAAGTCGCATTGTTCACCCAAGTAACAACATGATTGGAAGTAAATCCCGGATTTTCATATAAATAATGGGTGATTACTGGGTTTTGCGATTGTGCCTTCAAGGCCAAACCAATTGTTATCAAAAACAACATCAATCTTGTCATCATTCCGCAATTTTTTGAAACATAGTCGTACCAATCCCTTCATCACTTGTGATTTCAATCAAGTAAGAACCAACAGGCAAACTGGCGATATTCAATTGTAAATAGTTCTTTTCCCAAGTTGCTGTATAATTCCATTGGGCCAATGACCTACCGGTAATATCCAAAATTCGAAATTTAGATATCGGAGCTCCATGGGTTACCACATTTAGCAAGCCGTTGGAAGGATTGGGATATAATGTATGGATGATTAAATTGGGCAGCTTTTCTCTTTCGTCTGTGCGTTGCATTACCCAAAAGAAATCAGGAATTCCAAAGCCCTTTTCATTATCAGGATTAGTGAATTGACTACTGGATGATTGAATCCAATCCATCATGGTTTGATTGTCCATTTTTGGCAAAGCTTGTATGAGGCAGGCAATGCCTCCGGTGATCAAAGGAGCACTGAATGATGTTCCCGATCCCCTGACTATTGCATCACCTTTAACGGGATAAAAATTCTTGTATCCTTGTGCCGTAACATTCGGTTTGATGCGCCCATCTGAAGAAGGTCCATGAGAAGAGAAAAAAGCATCATTACCCAAACTATCTGTTGCACCAATGCACAAAATCTTTTCTGCATCACTGGGTGCATGCAAATAATACCACGGTTGAATTCCTGAATTTCCTGCACTGCAAACCACCATAACTCCGCGCTCCGACAACCACTGTGCAGCCTGACTGGCGCGGGATACATGGCCATTCATATCAGCGTAGGTGTAATTCATCGTTGTGTCATCAAAGGTGGAATATCCCAATGAGGAGTTGATCACATCCAAACCCAGCGAATCTGCTAATTCAGCTGCCGCTACCCAATTATCCTCCTCGATTCGATATTCCGAATCTATGTTCTCGGTTTGGAACAAATAATAATTGGCTTCTGGAGCGGCACCGCGATATTTGCCGCTATCCAACTCTGCCGTCATGATTCCCAAGACAATGGTGCCATGATCGGCACCATCAAAAACATTGGGATGCAATGGATCGACAAAGTCACGGGTCATTTTCAAACGCCCTTCTGAGCGCAAAGCATCAAAGGCATGCATCTGCGGTGCATCCATCCAACCGACATCAAAAACTCCCACATGAACGTCTTTTCCATCAAAACCTGCTTCATGCATTCTGGGGATTTCCAACATATCCAATTGTCTGAAAGCCCTGCCATATGGATTCTCTGAAGGCTCTGCTAAAACTAATTCATCTCGATGTAGCACCTTTTGAATACCACCTTGACGAATGACATTGTCTCCGGTAGATTTGATTTCTAATACAAAAGGCAAATTCTGAATTTTATCCAATGCAACTACCAACTGCGCACTGTCCAATTGCGTTAGATTAATGGTCATCGAATTGAACCACTTGGAAACATGATGCAACGTTCCTCCCGAGCTATCCAATACAGCTTGCACATAACTGGGATTTACTGGGAGATCTTGCTCCGTTAACTCAATATTGAATCTCGTTCTTTTTTCCAGTGCTCGTTCAGACAAAAATGCTTGCGGAAAATTCAAGCTATAGGGTGTTCCTACTTTGTCCGCAAAAAGAATCCAAAAAAAACCGGGGGCATTTTGGGCATTGCAAAAACGAATGAAAGAAAATAAAATGAAGCAAATTACAATTCTCATGGTTGGGGCTTGGCTGTAGTGCTGATCATTTTTCCATTTTCCCAAACCTCTTCATGTTCTATTTCGCCTGTATCCTTCCTAAAAATAATTTTCCCTTCGTACACATTGTTCAAATAGTCTCCTTCAACTTTGATCACAGTACCCGTTAATTTCTCCTTGTGCATGATTCCTATTTTCTGATCCTCTTGAGAAGATGGAATCTTCTCAAACTTTCCTATATCATAGTACTCACTGAATGGACCTTCCAATTTCCCATTGACGTAGCTGCACGTTCTCTTGGGAATGCCGCTTTCATAGAACTCTTCAATGTCCTTATTGATAAAAGACTGCTTGACTACTTTTCCCTTGTTGTAATGTACAACCATTTCTTGACGACCATTGGGTAAAAAAGATTCCCAAATTTTATCACACTCCCCTTCAAAATAATTGCCTTTCATTTGAATTTTACCGTCCTCGTAATAAGACTTGGAGGGTCCATGCTTGAGTCCATTGACATAGTTACACTCCAGAATTTTTTTACCTGCAGCATTTCGCTGTTCAAATGGCCCATCCAACAATCCATTTTTATAATTGGAAATACTGACCAAAACACCTGATTCCAAATAAAGATTCACCGTTCCATTTTTCTGACCACCGACATACGTCTCTTCTGTAGACAATTTGCCATTGGCAAAGTAAAATTTCCAAAGACCATCTTTGTCCCTTCTCCATTTGTCATTCACCATTCTTCCGAGATATCGACCCTCAGCCATCAATGCTCCATCGATATAAAACATCTTGACATCGTTGATTGTCGAATCCGCTATGTGATTTACTTCGGACATCAAGTGACCCTCTTGATCATAAAAATTCCATTTGCCCACCGGTTTGCCATGCTCGTACTGACCACTGTAATAAAGCTGAGACGGCTTGTTCTTGTATTGTCGAATCCAAACGCCATCGCGCTTGCCTTTGGCATCCAAAGCATTAAAATCCTTGCCGGGTGTTCCCGCAGGAACACCATTGGGCTGTGCAAAAGACATCGTCGCATTTGTTAAAAGGACGAACAACAAAAAGAGACGAATTCGAAATATCAACATATCGCTAAAATTTATGATGAATGTTACCTGCAAATATGGCTCCTTAACGTAATATTGTCATCGAAAATTTCACTTGAAAAATTAAAACCATGAAAGTTACAGTTGTAGGCGCAGGAAATGTTGGAGCTACTTGCGCTGATGTACTCGCACACCGCGAGATTGCCAACGAAATTGTATTGGTGGACATCAAGCCAGGATTTGCTGAAGGAAAAGCTTTGGATATCTGGCAAACAGCGCCCATCAACTTGTACGACAGTCGCACTGTAGGGTCTACCGGAGACTACAGCAAAACTGCCAATTCAGATGTTGTTGTGATTACCTCTGGTTTGCCTCGCAAACCTGGAATGAGCCGTGACGATTTGATCGCTACCAATGCTGGTATCGTAAAATCGGTAACGGAAAACATTATCCAACACAGTCCAAACGCAATCATTGTGATTGTTTCTAATCCTCTGGATGTAATGACTTACTGCGCATATTTAGCAGCAAAAGTTCCAAGCAACCGCGTATTTGGTATGGCGGGTATTTTGGATACTGCTCGCTACCGTGCATTTTTGGCTGAAGCATTGAATTGCTCTCCAAAAGATATCCAAGCCGTATTGATGGGTGGACATGGCGATACCATGGTTCCTCTTCCTCGTTACACCACAGTCGGTGGAATTCCAGTTACTGAGTTGATTGAAAAAGACAAATTGGATGCTATCGTTGAGCGCACCAAAGTAGGAGGCGGTGAAATCGTCAACCTATTGGGAACTTCAGCTTGGTATGCTCCAGGTGCTGCTGCCGCTCAAATGGTGGAAGCTATTGTTCGCGACCAAAAACGCATTTTCCCATGTTGTGTTTGGTTACAAGGCGAATATGGTTTGAAAGATATCTACTTGGGTGTTCCTGTTGTTTTAGGCAAGAACGGTGTAGAAAAAATCATCGAGCTTAAATTAAACGAAGAAGAAAAAGCATTGTTGGATGCATCTGCTGTTGCGGTAAAAGACGTGATGAGCGTTTTGGATCGCATGAATGCCAACGCTTAATCTTTTATCCATTTTCTGACTTAGGGCGAATAATTAATTTCCCTTTTCTCAATTAGGGCGAATAATTATTCGCCCTTTTTTATTCCACCATGTTGGCGAGCTCTTGTCCAACCCAAGTCCCAATAGCCACGCCCATACCACCCATTCTTACTGCCACATAAGTTTTCTCAGAAAGTGGTTGCACAATCGGCCCTTTTGATTTTCCCATACCCATGATGCCGCTCCAATGGTGTTCAATATTCACTTCCTTGCCCAAGAATTTTTCCAATGTATTCTTCAAATATTGGTAAACATTATCCGTCTCTTCCAATTCCAATGTTGATTCTTGATCACGAAATAAATCTCTACCTCCGCCTATCAACACTCGCTTACCGATGCTTCTGAAATAAACATATCCCTCGCGTAAATGAAACGTCTGATCCCATGGCTCATTCAACACTTCTTCCGTCACCAAAACTTGATTGCGAGCAGGAATCACATCCAATCCACTCACCAAATTGGGCGTCAATCCATTGGTGCAAATCACCAGCTTGTTGGGATGAAACCAGCGTCCTCGAATTTGAAAGGAACCTGATTCAACATCTACTTGCTCTATGTTCAAACCATACAACACTTCCACTCCAGCAGATCGATTGATCTGCAACCATTGCCCCAACATCTTCCCAGGATGTATCATCCCTTCCTGGTCAATTGCAATTGCTCCCGAAATATTTTGTAATCCGTTTTCCAACGTACCGACATGGTACGGAGAGAAACCTAGCACGCATTTCACTTGCTGATTTAAAAATTCCAATTGATTCGCCACCGCTTCGAATTGCTCACTTTCAGAAGATTCAAATATCTCCCAACCGCCATTTTGCATCCCATCCATCTGAGCCATGGGAATGATGGATTGCAGCGCTTTCAAACCTTGATAACGATTCTGAACAGTTTTCAAAACCGAATCCCATCCATTTTGCTCGACATCAGCAAGTATCTCCGAAGGGCTACCAAAGCAAGCAAATCCCGCATTTCGTGAGCTTGCTCCCGCCGAAAAAAAATCCCGTTCAAATACCACAATTCGAGCCGAGGGAAATTTCTGACGAAGATGATAAGCTGAACTCATGCCCACAATCCCACCACCAATCACAGCAAAATCAATATTTTTTAAGTAAAAATCAAACTCCCAGTAACTAAAATTCATATATTTACGTTAAGAAATCATGCGAATGTATTCATGAAGAGAATTGGGGCTCCATATTTCTATTCCTTTTTGCGACAAGTGCTCGTCTTGAGCATCTTGCTCATTGCGTCGCAGACTTTTGCCCAAAACACCACCATCACATTGAATATCATTGTGAAAGACGAAGATAGCGGGGGCAAATTGGGAGGATCTGTCATCACCATTTATAAAAACGGAGGAATCTTTGAAACCATTTCTGTTCCTGAAAATGGTAAAATCAAAAAAGAACTTCAATTGGGACACACATACGATGTGAAGTTTGCTAAAGACTTGTACGCCCCCAAAGTTGCTCGCTTGGACACACGCAACGTTCCAAAAGAAGAACAACGAGGTGGCTACGAATTCGACATGGAAGTTTCTCTTTTCAAAGCTCCAATTGGATTCAACATGGACATCATGAAAGAACCCGCCGCCAAAGCGGTTTACATGAGTGAGACCGACAACATCGGTTGGGATGAGGATTATATCCGCAAGCAAAGGGAGAAAATTGACAATGAATTGAAACGCGTTGCGACAGCCAACAAAGCGGATCAAGCCAAATTCAAAGAGTTTGAAAAAATCATTCAACAAGGAGATGAAAAAGTCATTGTTAAAGATTACAATGCTGCTATCGCCAAATATGAACAAGCACAAGCCATGTTCCCACAACATGAATTGCCCAAACAAAAGATCGCGAAAGTTCGTGAATTGATGAATGGTGATGAAGCGGCCAAAAAAGAAGAAGCCCGTTATGGTTTGTTAATGATTGAGGGAGACGAAGCGATGAACAACCGACAATGGGATATCGCCAGAGCCAAATTCAACGAAGCCAAGAATATGCGTCCGAAATTAAAGGAACCCATAGAGAAATTGGCCGAGTTAGAAAGAAGAATGAAGGAAAATGCAACCTTCAGCGAGTACGATAGTTTGATCCGTGATGCAGACAAATTCTTCGCTGCGGAGAAATACGAAGAAGCCATCGCCAAATACAAGCAAGCCAGTAATATCCTCGCCAAAGAATCTTATCCCAAAGAGCAAATTGCGAAAGCAAAAGAGATGATGGATAAGATGAAGAATGATGCGGATGCTCAAAATCGGAAGAACAAAAAATATACAGAGTTGATGTCATTGGGTCAAAAAGCCATTGACAAAAAAGACTACTCGGGTGCCCTCGGAAATTTTGAAGAAGCCAAATCATTGAAGCCTGAAGAGGAGCAACCACAGATTAAAATTGATGAAATTCATCGTTTGATGAAAGAGCAAGAGGATGCTGTTGTTGCCAAGGAAATGAAGGACAAGGAAGATGCTGAAAAAGCCAAGAAGAAAAAGGAATATGACAACTTGGTGAAAATGGCGGATGAAATGTTCAAAAGTGCCAATGGTAAAGATTTGGCCAAGTTGACCCAATCCAAAGACTTCTTCAATCAAGCCCAAAGTATTCTCCCAGCAGAAGGTTATCCAAAAGCCAAAATCGCTGAAATTGACAACCTCATTGCTCAACTGAAGAGTCAAATGGATGCCGCAGAATTGGCTCGTCAAATGAAAGAGGCCGATCGTTTGAAGCAAGAGGCCGACATGAAAGCTGCTCTAGCAAAACAAGAAGAAGACGCCCTTGCTGAGAGAAGACGACGAGAGGAAGAAGAGAAAGAGAAAAAACGCAAACTTGACGAGGCATTGGCCAACCCAGTTCAAAATTCAGGAGGCGGCAATATTCGCGGATCTGCCGCCGAAGACGCTTTGGATGCCTTTTATCGTGAAGCCCGCAAACAGCGTGCTGCCTTGCGTGCAGATAGCATTGAACAAGAGAAACGCGAGTTTTTAAATTACGACACCTATTTCAGTAAGAAAAACAAACTTCGTCTCGAGTCAAAAGTTGAAGAGCTCACCAACAAAGTAGAATATCTCAATACCCTAGAATCTGAGGGCAACAGTTGGCACATGCGTCGTGTTGACAGCACAACGCAACAAATCGCGGCCTACAACGACGCGGATCGTAAATTATTGATCAGCGCTCAACAAAAGCGAGAAACAAGGATTGAGACAACAGAGAATTACAAGAAAATGATGTCTGCCTTGAGCAAGAATGATGGAAACCGACGTTCCAATATCAATCAAATCAGCACGCTCAAAGACAATATGAAATTTGAGGATCAAACGTACAACGACCGCGCTCAAAATAGAATTTCGGGCAATCTGCGAACTTTTGAAATGCAAAAACAAATGGGCGCCAATACCCAAACTTTCGGTGCAGAATTGCAAAAAAGAAATACAGAAGCCTTCTTAGAAAAAACAGGTGAATACAATAGCAACGAACAATATTGGTTGAGTGCTTCCAATTCCAAACGTGAAATGAATACCTCTTCTACTGAAAGTCAAAAGGAAGATTTGTCACATTGGAGTGAGGATAAAAAAGATCGTCGAGACGAGAATTTAATGGCATTGAACGAAGTAAAGTACAACACGGACAAGACATTGCTCGCCAGAAAGAACGAGGCTGAAGGTCGTGGCTTCGATAGACGTGAACAACTCTTCGAAAATGCCATTGTAGAGCCTCAACCAACCCGTACAGAAATTATCGCCAACATCCAACAAGAAGATGATGCAATCACTGAGCGTTCTTACGACATGGGCAACAAAAAAGTTTTGGAACGTACCGTAAGAGCAAAAGGCAAAACTTACGTTTATCGCAAAATTGTTTCTACATCTGGTGCTTATTATTTCAAAAATGGTATCAGCATCACCGAGCAAACTTGGAAAGATGAAACAACCAATTTGATGACCAAGTAATGAGAATTTCTGTCATTCACGGCCCCAATCTGAATCTTCTTGGACAACGCCCTTCTGAGTATTACGGAAATCTGCAATTGAGCGATATCGAATCATTGCTGCAAAATCATTTTCCTACCTTGGAATTTCATTTTTTTCATAGCAATGTTGAAGGTGAAATCATCAATGAAATTCAGAATTGTATTCGTGAGTTGAGACCCATCATCATCAACCCTGGCGGATATTCTCACACCAGCGTTGCCATTCGAGATGCTTTGGAAATACTCACCGCTCCCAAAATAGAAGTTCATCTATCCAATATCCACGCGCGTGAAGAGTTTCGCCAACACAGCATCACAGGAAGTGTTTGCAATGGCGTTATCGCCGGCCTGAAAGAAAAGGGTTATATCCTCGCTGTGCAAGGAATATTGCAACTACTTTGAAAAAGCCTTCACGGCTGAATCCACCACTTTTAATAGCAAATCCGATTCACGAACCGATAATTGTTTTCCAATTCTGTGTGGAGTTGACCCATGGATAAAACCAATTTTATCACCTCCGATGATCCAAAAACTGTTGTCTAAAAACACAAAGAAATTTCCTGGATCTTGCTTGATCATTCCCAACTTCTGCACATTCGCCAATTTGAACTTCTCCTTTTTTCCCCATTTACCAATGGAATTTTGAATTTCCATCTCTCCGGTTCGAATCCAAATCTTCTCCTTTCCTATTTTTCTCCAAAGAAAAACCTTGGCAATACGCACAAAAAAATAGGCCCACGCAGAAGAACTAATGATGAAGAAAATACGATCCGACCAAGGTCCTGCTTGAAAGGCGTAATAAACAAATACCCCCCCGCAGAATGTCCATGCCATTAGCCAAACCAAAAGCATGGACTCTTGCCATCTTGGAATTTTCTGATCAATCTCGATGTAGACTTCCTGAGGATTGGGCTTTTCTACAAAAATTCGCTCCGAAATTTTTTGTGATCTCATTTGTTGTTTCATACGACAACACGATAATAAATTGCTAAATATTGATTCAATACACGGTCAATCCCAAATTTCAAAGCGATGCTTCTTGCACCTGACGAAAAATGATTCCAATCTTCGAATATGAGCTTCGACTTTCTTGCCATCTCTGCTACATCGCCAACCGCGCATAAGTATCCAGACACACCATCTTGATTCACCTCGGGAAGCCCACCTGTATTGGAAGATATAACTGGAACTCCCATGGACATCGCTTCCAAAGCGGACAATCCAAAACTCTCAGATTCAGATGGTAGTACAAACAAATCTGCTCCTGCCAATATCTCCTGAGGATCCTTGACATTCCCTACAAAATCAATTTGCGAAGTCAATCCATTTTCTCGGGTCCACTGCTCTGCTTTATGCCGCTCTGGCCCATCACCAACCATCACAAGTCGAGAAGGAACTTCAGCTTGCACAGCTTTAAAAATTTCTAAAACATCCATGATTCGCTTCACGGGTCGGAAATTTGATATATGCACCAACATCTTTTCATCGGAAGTGACAAACTCCTTTCGTGCCAATTGTCTCCAATGATCGCAATTGGCCGCCGGTTCTATAAAGTTGGGTACTACCTCGATATTTTGATGGATGTCAAAAAAACGATATGTATCTTTTTTCAAACTCTCAGATACCGCCGTAACCGCATCTGAATGATTGATAGCAAACGTAATGACGGGTTTAAAAGAATCGTCCTTTCCCACTAAAGTAATGTCCGTACCATGTAATGTTGTAACAACAGGAATACGAATCCCTTCATCCTCTAAAATCTTCTTGGCCATATACGCAGCAGAAGCATGCGGAATGGCGTAATGCACATGCAAGACATCCAATTTCTCATACTTGACAACGTCCACCATTTTACTGGCCAAAACCAACTCATAAGGAGGATAAACAAACAATGGATAATCACTTACATTGACTTCATGGAAACGAATATTCTTATTAATACCCTTCAATCGAACGGGTTGAGAATATGTGATAAAATGCACTTCGTGACCTTGCTCGGCTAAGGCCATGCCCAGTTCGGTTGCTACAACGCCGCTCCCACCAAAGGTGGGATATCCAACAATTCCAATTCGCAAAAAGCGCTTTTCCATACAGCAAAATTACTCGCTCTCCTTCTCGCGCAACAATATTTCTTTGTAAACTTCGGTGTGCATGTTGGTGCGGATATTCTGCTGAATTAATTTCTTGTTATTCGCATCCGGATGAATGCGATTGCTGAGAAAAATAAAAATCAAATCATGCTCCGGATCAGCCCAACACATGGTGCCTGTGAATCCGGTATGTCCAAAACTGGCGTCAGAAGCCAATGACGATGGTGAGCCACCAACATGATCCAAAGTAGGTTTGTCCAAAATCAAACCTCTCCGATTTCCCGGTAAATGACGTTGGTTGAAATATTGGACCGTTGAAGATTTGATCCATTGCTTGCCTGCATATTGACCTTCATTCATCAACATTTGCATGACCACGGCCAAATCGTAAGCATCAGAAAACAACCCCGCGTGTCCTGCTACTCCCCCCATCAAAGATGCGCCTGGATCATGCACATATCCGCGGATCAATTGGTGCCTGAAAATGGTGTCATTTTCCGTTGGAGCAATCGAAGATATCGGATGTTGATTCAAAGGCAAATAGCCCATGGTTCGCAAATGCAAAGGCTCATAAAATTGTTGATTCAACCAAATATTGTAGGGTTCCTTGGTGGTGTTTTGTACAAACTCTTGCACGAAATAATATCCCAAATCACTGTATTCATAGTGAGGATTAGGTGTCAAAGTGGAATGGATGATTTCATTGCGAATCAACGAGTAAAGACAAGTATCCGTGTAAAGACTATCCGCAATTTGAACCCCATTTGGAGTAGGTTGACGATAGCTCCAATGCTTTGAATCGATTGATGATTGAAAGGGGATGAAACTTTTTAAACCTGCTTGATGTGAAAGCACATCTTTCCATTTGAGTTTTGAAAACGGTGATTTTCTGGGAAAACTCAAATCATCACCCAAAACACCTGCTGGATTCCAATTTTTATCGTCCATCATTTTCATCATGGCCAAACCAGAGGCTGACAACTTTGTAATAGAAGCCAAATCGTAAATCGAGTGCATCTGAACCGGCTCTTTTCCCAATTTGTCCAAATAGCCATAGGCTCTGTCATAAATGATCTCATTTCGATGTACAATCAACACACGACAACCGGGATATGCACCTGATGTGACGCCTGAATTGGCAATGGAATCAACGGCCTCCCATTGAAAATGAAAAAGGGACTTTTGAGAAATATCCGATTCACCGAAATAGTTCTCTGTATAGGCCTTGGATGGAAGGTTTTGAATATTGCGTGATTTAATCCAGTTGATACTTTCTGGCGAGGAAAGGACATTTCTCCCTAAACGATGGTGGGCTTCTGTTTCTAATCCCTCTCCGGATCGCCAAGTGGTATTCACACTAACGGGAAGCTTCCCGACAAATGAACGCGCTCTGAACAGAGCCTCCACTACATAACGTTCCGTCAATGGGTCATCCTGATAACCTACAATCACAGCGTCATTACGCACCACATCGGGCGTGGCAATCATCGCGTAAGGGTTAGCAAAAAGCAAGATCAACTTGTTCTTGTCTGCATTCCAATTGGAAATTTTCTCCATTAGAAATGGTGAAACGCCAAAATTCTTGGCTGCTTTACTTGACGTATTTACCCACGCAAAAGCAATGTCATCATAACCATTCAATAAGGCAAGCAGTACATTCAACGTATCATTCCAAGTGCTGTCTACATCTTTGGGTAGATAAATCACCGGAACATTGGCATATTCCTGCATGGCATCAACTATGGTGTATGTGGTATCTCCACCGATCAATACCAAAGCCTTTCTTCTCGAAAGATCATTCCAATGCTCCAAGCTTTGTCTTTCATTTTGAACCAAAGTAATGGATTGATTGATGATTTTTTGATTAATGGAAAGCGCTTTCTCATTGTGCAATTCCTCCATCAAATGACTGCGGGAGGGCAGTGGCTCTTGAAACAACCCACACCACTCTTTGGCCTGTAGTATTTTATGACAATGAATTTTTATTTCTTCTTCATTGATCAACCCTTGCTCCATTGCGCGCTTGATCGCTTCAATTGCCTTGGGAATACTGGAGGGAAAAAGCAAAATATCATTCCCAGCCTGAATCGCCAAAGACTCCATCTCTCCAGCCTTGAAGTTTTTTGCAACTCCTTGCATGTTCAATGCATCTGTCACAATCAAACCTTGGAAACCCAGTTCTTTCTGTAAAATTACAGTAACCAAATTTTCTGACAATGACGCTGGAATCTTAGGATTGGATTCCAAAATTGGCACTTGTAAATGTCCGGTCATGACGCCGGCAAGTCCCGATTGTATCAAAGGTTGATAGGGATACAATTCCAAACTATCCAATCGATTGCGACTAAAAGGCAAAGAAGGCATATCCTCGTGACTATCGGTATTGGTATCACCATGACCCGGAAAATGCTTGGCACAAGCTAAAATCTTGTTGTCTTGCAAGCCTTTCATAAACGCCTGAGAATAAACCAAAACTTTCTCTCGATCTTCTCCAAAAGAACGATTGCTAATGACTGGATTCTTTGGATTATTGTTGATATCTACAACAGGGGAAAAGCTAAAGTGCACCCCCATTCTTCGCAATTGACGTGCAGATTCTGCGGCAAACTCTTCAATCGTCTTGGGATTTCCTACTGCGCCTAAAGTCAACTGCCTAGGATACAAGATGGTCGAATCCAAGCGCATGCTCAATCCCCACTCGGCATCCATACCAATGAGCAAAGGAACCTTGCTCATTTTCTGAAATTCAATGGTTCGTTTCAATTGATTATCGGGGCCGCCTTGAAAAAAAATGATTCCCCCGACTCCATATTGGGTAATCCAATTTTCAACTTCCTTTTGATTAAAATATTGATGCTTGGGATCACTCCAAGCAGGTACCATGAACAACTGTCCCAACTGTTCATCCAAACTCAACGTTTCAATCAGAGAATCTGCCCAAGGGGTTGGTTTTTGCTGAAAAACGGGTTGGGCCATTGATGAACCCCAAGCGCCCACCCAAACGAGTGAACATACGAATAATCGAAAAATTAAAATAGACTTCCTCACTATTCAAAGAAACAAGAATGCGGAGGAAATTAGGATTGAATTTATAAATCTATCCCACAGCGGAATGTTAATCCATTCCGTCGATTCGCTTAACCGCCTGCCCTACCACAAATTGAAATTGTTCTTCCAAAGTCAATGCAGAATTGTCTACAACAACAGCGTCTTCAGCTTGGCGCAAAGGATCAATCTCTCTGGTAGTATCGATGGCATCACGAGAAGCAATATTTTTTTCAATCTCTTCAAGAGAAACGTCCAAACCATTTGACTTTAATTCGTCATATCGACGTTTGGCTCTTACTGCATGGTCTGCCATCATGAATAGCTTCAACTCAGCATCCGGCATGACGACAGTACCGATATCTCTTCCGTCCATCACCACTCCTTTGGACTCGGCCAAACGTTTTTGAAGACGAACTAATTTTTGACGAACCTCTTTCACAGCGCTTACCGCAGAGACATGATTGGAAACTTGAATGGAACGAATTTCCTTTTCTACATTTTGTCCGTTCAAATAAATCTCTTGCTCACCGGACTCGGTGTTGTATTTGAATGAAACGATGACATGATCCAATACACGAACCAAAGCCTCTTGATCAAATACATTGTCCTTTTTAAAACAGTTGTTCTGCAAAGCAAACAATGTAATCGCCCGATACATCGCTCCAGAATCAACATAAAAATAATTTAACGCCTTGGCAACAGCCTTGGCAACAGTTGACTTTCCACACGAGGAATAGCCGTCAATCGCAATATTTATCTTTTTTCTCACCGGTGTCGAAAATACAACAGGAAAGTGAATCCTGCTGTATTTTCATCCGATAAATTTAAAGACCAAAGCCATAATAGGCGCGCGTACCATTGGGATATACTCCTTCAATCATAATCCCCTCTCCTTTGGCTTTACCAGCCAAAGCCGATTTCAATCCTGCTGCATCTGTGACGACAGTATCATCTACTTTGGTGATGATAAAGCCAGGCTGTATGCCCGCTGACTTTAATTTTCCTTGAGTAAGATTTTTAATTTTCACTCCGCCATTGATTCTCAATCGCATCAACTCTTCATTGGAAACCTGTCCTAACTCAGCTCCCAGCGCATTGAGATTGGCCTCACCATCTGAATCAAAATTATTCAATTCCGCTTTTCCACTTCGATTCTTGAGCACTACTTCGATATCGGACCATTTTCCATCACGCATTACACCCACCTTCACTTTATCGCCAGGGCGATACTTCGCGATTTGCTCTTGCAATTGCGGAACATTTTTTACTACACGATCACCCACTTTTAAGATGACATCTCCTTCTTTCATTTCGGTATCTGCATTGGTAATGCCCGCAACATAAACACCCGCCACTTCATTCAAGTTCTTTTGTTTGGCAATTTCCTCCGTCACCTCTGCGATTTTGACACCAATGAAGGCACGTTGCACACGACCAAATTCAATGAGATCGGTCGCCACCTTACGCGCAATGGTAGTTGGAACTGCAAAAGAATAACCTGTAAAAACACCAGTGCGAGAAGCGATTGCGGTATTGATTCCGATCAACTCTCCTTTGGCATTGACCAACGCACCTCCGCTATTTCCTGGATTCACCGCGGCATCGGTCTGAATAAAGGATTCCACAGGAAATACTTCTTCATTGGTTTGACGATTTCCGATCAAATTGATATTGCGGGCCTTTGCACTCACAATACCCGCAGTAACGGTTGAAGTTAACTCAAATGGATTACCCACTGCCAAGACCCATTGGCCGATATGAATATCTTCACTATTTCCCCAAGCTACAGCTGGTAGATTTTTCTCATCAATTTTAATGACAGCAATATCCGTAGAAGGATCGCGCCCGACCAATTCAGCCGCATATGACTTGTTGTTATTCAATGTTACAACCAATTTCTGAGCACCTTCCACCACATGGTTATTGGTGATGATATAACCATCCGCAGAAATGATAACACCCGACCCTGTTCCAGATTGCACTTGGGGTTGCTGCTGATAGCCAAAGAAATCAAACCATGGATTGTATCCTCCCGTAACCGTGCTCTCAGTTTTAACGTGCACTACGCTGTTGACGGTTCTTTCAGCCGCGGCCACAAAATCCGTATTCATTTCCCCTGGAATACCGCCTTCAAAATTGGCAGTGTACACCGACGGGAATTGTGCGGTATTATTTCCCAAAAATGTACTTCTGCTCAACAAGGCGCCTCCTAGCAATGCCAATGCTCCTCCGCAAAAGGCAGCACCTGCCATCATCCACCAATTTTTTCTCATATGCTTTGCAAATTTTTCGTTGTTTCAAAATTACAACTGATTTCTTTTAACATTGTTGCTTTGAGTTTTTTAAGAAATGTTAATCAAGTCTGTTGGTTGTGCCCGATCAATCCTACCTTTGCCTTGTGAAAAAAACACTTTTTAGTCTTTTAATATTGGCCCTTATTTGGTCTGGATGCGATAAAGAGATTACGGTTGATTTGCCAAAATCAGAAACATTTATTGTGGTCGAGGGCAGCATTGATATCAATCAACCGCCCATCATTTTTTTGAGCCGGTCTCAAGGTTATTTCGACCCGCTGACTTTGGACGACCTCGCTAATTTTTATATCTGTGATGCTGTTGTTACCTTAAAAGCCAATAATCTTACAGACACTTTATTGGCCATTAGTGCGGCAACTTTAACCCCTGAACAATTGCAACAAGTATCGCAAATGCTGGGTATTTCACCTGAACAATTGAGCAACAGCAATATCTGCGCATACACTTCATTGAATCCCGCATTTTGGGGTCATGTCAATACCCAATACCAATTGGATGTTTATCATGAAGGCAAGCATGTCTATGCAAAAACCAAACTCAACAACCCCATTCCATTGGATAGCCTGTGGTTTGCTTCCCCATCTGGAAATCCCGTTGATTCGCTTGGTTTCATTTACGCAGCACTAACTGATCCCGACACATTAGGCAATTGCTATCGTTGGGCAGCAAAAAGAATCAATCGCTATCCGCAGTGGGTTCCAGACATTGAATTAAGAGGAAGACCGAAGGATGATGACTTTGTACGTCCTTTTAATTCTGTGACCAATGATGATTTTTTCAATGGTTTGACTTTTGACTTTTCCTATTACCGCGGCACAGCTTCGGGAAGCGAAAAATTTGATGATAAAAATGCTGAGGCTGGATTTTACAAAAGAGGCGACACGCTCGTAATCAAAGGGCAAAGCATTGATTACCCCAGCTATCAATATATCTACGATATTGAAAATGCCAACGGTGGTCCTTTTGCATTACCATACAACTTAAGAGGAAATGTTGTAGGAGGTCTTGGTGCATTTATCGCCTATGGTTCGTACATAGACACTTTGGTTTGCGAGTAGGTTTATTCCCCTTGATAAGGGATAAACATATGGGCCCAAATACTTCTGGACAAGCGGAACATGTAAGGAAACAAAACCAAACTTGTTCCTATTCCGGACATTAAAAATGTCCCAGGATGTGTTAGAAATCCAAATTCCATCCATCCCCAAGCATCAAAGCATTTTAATGCTACCAAAACAGAAACCCAAGTGGCAACGGTTAAAGCCCAAGAAACATAGGCTGCTCCAAAATAGAAACCGGGCTCTGGCTGAAAATCAGCACCACAGTGAGAACAAGTTTTGTTATTCTTACTCATCCCCTGCAAAGTATACAAGCTTGGATTTTCATAAATATTCCCCTCTCTGCAAGCTGGGCATTTGAACTTTAGTGTGGCCATTAACGCATTCATTCTCTTCGATTTTATGGGTTGCTAAGATACGATGTCAAAAAAAGGAAAAGGTAACTTTTATCACACCACATCAATTCATCTCTTGCAATTCCACCAATGTGCGGTACAATCCCTCTTGCTGCATCAAGGTTTCATGCGTTCCTACTTGGACAATATGACCTTTATCCAAAACTATGATACGATCAGCCTTTTGCACTGTACTGAGTCGATGAGCGATGACAACACTGGTTCTGTCTTGCATCATATTGTTGATGGCATCTTGAACAACTTGCTCGCTTTGGGTATCCAAGGCAGATGTTGCTTCATCCAAAATCAACAAAGGTGGATTTTTATATACTGCGCGAGCAATGCACAAACGCTGTTTCTGCCCTCCAGACAAACGACCACCTTGGTCGCCAACATTGAATGCAAAACCTTCAGGATTTTTTTCGATAAACTCCAAAGCATTGGCAATCTTGGAAGCCGCCACTACCCGATTCATGTCCACATCATCAAATCCCAAAGCAATATTTTTAGCAATGGTGTCATTGAATAAAATTGAATCTTGCGTCACCACACCCACCTGATTTCTCCAAGAATGCAATTGTAACTCATTCAATGATTGACCATCCACCAATATTGCACCACTCATGGGATCCATCAATCGAACCAGTAATGAAGCCAATGTCGATTTACCGCTTCCAGATGGCCCAACCAAGGCCACCATCTCACCTTTTCTAATGGTCAATTGGATGTCCTTTAAAACAACTTGATCACCGTATGAAAAGCCAACATTTTGGAATGTAATTTCCTTTTCAAAAGTGGGTATAGGCTTAGCCGTTGAAAGATCGGTAACACTCTCCTCCGCCAACATAATCTCGTTAACCCGATCCAAAGATGCCGCTCCTTTGCTAATCTTAAATACCGCTTCAGAGAGTGCTCGCGCCGGCTGAATTACTTGTGAAAAAACCACCAGGTAACCAATCAACATCGCTCCGGACATTTGACCATCCAATACAATTCTACCTCCTACAAAAAGTAAAATTGCAATCACCCCCATCGAAATAAATTCTGACATGGGTGAACTCAAATACTCTCGCTTGTACAAGCGGTGCATCAATTTAAAATAAGACTGATTTTCATTTTGAAAACGATCGGAGAAATATTTCTCGGCATTGAAAACCTTGACCACTCTCATTCCTGTGAGCGTTTCTTCAATAACCGAAATCAATTCACCCAAACTTCCTTTACCACGCTTGGCGGCATTTTTAAGACTTTTCGCAATTTTAGAAATCAACCATCCACTCAATGGCAAGAAAATCAAAGCAAATAATGTAAGCTTCCAAGAAAGCACAAACAAAGTCACCAAACTCAACACCAGCATGATGGGGGCTTTGAGTAATCCTTCTAAAGCTCCGATGACCGAAAATTCAATTTCCATCAAATCATTGGTCATTCTGGAAATCAAATCGCCCTTCTTCTCGTTGCTATAAAAAGCAATTGATAATCGCAGCACTTTGGCATACAGGTTTGATCGAAGATCGCGAGAGATGGCAGTACGCACTTTTGCGATACTCAACAATGCCGCGTAATTGGAAGCATTCTTCAAAAGAGCCAAAACAACTATCGAACAGCACATCAACATCAAAGCAGAAACTTGACCATGCACTTCGACATATTGCGTCAAAACAGCTTCAGCCCTTTGCCACCAACCTGACTGTGCAGCGGGATTCGGCTTTGAATTTTCAACCTGAAACAGGATGTATAAAAAAGGAACTACACTCAAAAAAGTGAAAAGAGAAAGAACAGCATTGAGGATGTTCAACAAGAAATTAGAAATCAATTCCCTTTGATAGGGCTTGCACAAGGCAATGATGTCTTTAAACGCTTGCTTCTTCATTATTCTACTTCATCCATTAAATGAACGCCCGTGTAGGTAAATGGCGTAATCGCGCGCATTTCTGCTTTTATTTTTTCACTCACTTCCAGTTCATCAATGAATTGTTGAATGGAATCTTGTGTGATTTCGTTTCCGCGGGTTAACTTTTTCAAAGTCTCATAAGGTTGCGGATAATTTTCTCTGCGTAAAATGGTCTGAATAGCCTCTGCCACCACAGCCCAATTTTTATCCAAATCTGCACGCAATTGCGCTTCATTGAGCAACAATTTTCCCCAACCTTTCATGATGCTTTGCAATGCCAAAATGGTATGCCCCATTGGCACGCCAATATTGCGCAAAACAGTACTGTCCGTTAAATCTCTTTGTAAACGAGAAACAGGAAGTTTGGCTGAAAGATGCTCAAACATGGCATTGGCCAACCCCAAGTTTCCTTCGGCATTTTCAAAATCTATTGGATTGACTTTGTGTGGCATCGCAGAAGAACCAACCTCACCCTCCTTGGTTTTTTGCTTGAAGTAATCCATGCTGATGTAGGTCCACATATCACGACACATGTCGATCAATATCACATTGATTCGCTTGAGTGCATCAAACGTTGCCGCCAAATTGTCATAATGTTCAATTTGCGTGGTGTATTGCGAGCGATGCAATTCCAATTTTTCTTCCAAAAAATCATTGGCAAATTCTACCCAATTGATCTCCGGATATGCCACATAATGAGCATTGAAATTCCCTGTCGCGCCGCCAAATTTTGCAGACGCTGGAATCTCTTCCAATTGATCCAATTGCGCTTCAAGTCGCTCGATGAAAACACATATTTCCTTTCCTAAACGAGTAGGCGAAGCAGGCTGACCATGGGTTCTCGCCAACAAAGCAATGTCCTTCCACTTTCCCGCATCGACAAGCATCGCATCAATCAACAACTCCATTTTGGGTAAATAAACCTTATCCAAAGCATCGCGCAGTGTAGCTGGAATAGCAGTATTGTTGATGTCTTGAGAGGTCAATCCAAAATGAACAAACTCCTTGATTTCAGACAAACCCATTTCATCCAATTTGGCCTTCACACTGTATTCTACAGCTTTCACATCATGGTTGGTGATTTTTTCAGTCTCTTTGATCGCCAAGGCATCTTGTTCTGAAAAATGCTCAACCCAAGCGCGCAATTGCTCTGCATGACTGGATTTAAAACTCTTCAACTGTGGCAATGGGATTTCCGACAATGCGATGAAGTATTCCACTTCAACCCAAACGCGGTATTTGATCAATGCAAACTCACTGAAGAAACCTTGTAATTCAGAAGTTGCTTGTGTGTATCGACCATCGATTGGTGAGATGGCCATTAGTGGGGAGATGCTCATAATTTACTCTCAAAGCGCAAATGTAACGCATAAATTCGCTTGTCTTTCTACCTTTGTGACCAAACCTAAGGCTATGAAACTGCATGTAATCGACACGGGATTTTTTAAATTGGATGGTGGCGCAATGTTCGGTGTTGTCCCCAAATTGATTTGGAGCAAAACCAATCCCGCGGATGACAGCAATCTGTGCACTTGGTCTATGAGATGCTTGCTGATTGAAGACGGCAATCGGTTGATTTTGGTGGATACGGGCATTGGCCAGAAGCAAAGCGACCAATTCTTTGGTCACTACCATTTGCACGGAAAATCTGAATTGCATCAGAGCATCCGACAAGCTGGTTTCGATTCGAAAGACATTACGGATGTGTTCCTGACACACTTACATTTTGATCATTGCGGAGGCGCCATTGTGCGTGATTCCGCTAGCGAACAATTGCGTCCAGCATTTGAAAATGCCCATTTCTGGAGCAACGAAAGACATTGGCAATGGGCAACAGAGCCCAATCCCAGAGAAAAAGCTTCGTTTTTAAAAGAAAATATTTTACCCATACAGGAATCAGGACAATTAAAATTCATCGAACGCAAAGGTGACGTATGTGATACAGGACTTGGCTTTGACGCTTGGTTTGTCGATGGTCACACAGACAGCATGATGATTCCATTGATTCAACACAAAGGAAAAACCATCGCTTTCATGGCTGACCTCCTGCCTTCTGTTGGTCATATTCCATTGCCTTATGTCATGGGCTACGACACAAGACCTTTGATTACTTTGACTGAGAAAGAAGTTTTCTTGAAAAAGGCCCAAGAAGAAAATTGGGTTTTATTTCTGGAGCATGATAGTGTCAACGAATGTTGCACACTCAAAAACACAGAAAAGGGCATTCGCCCCGATCAGGTTTTCTCTTTTTCTGAAATTTAATTTAGCGACCCGCTTCCTTCTCTAATTGCAAATACTTCTGCACACGTGCTGGAGGTTGATATTCCGCATTGGGCGCTGTTTCTGGATCGTAACCAAATAAGCGATAATCCTTGATGATACTGTCCACATAAGAAGGCACCATTCTTTCCCAACCTGAATATCCATTTTTGATCATGGCCAAAACGTCACGTGAGAAAATATCCAAAATCTCTGGATCATAATCCTCCAAATCTTTGAGACGTTTATTAAACACCAAGTAATCATACAAAGGTTTAATTCTAGGATGAATTTCAGTATTCAGTGTAGTTTGTAACTGCCCCGTTTCCTGGCTTCTCCATGGGTAGACATACATCTTCAAATCACGACTAAACATCCTACCAAAAACCTCCAAAATTCCACCATTGACATCGCGGTAGTATTTTTCATCAAACAATTGGAACAACATATTGGCGCCAAGAATAACCCCCATACGTTTATTGGTATGCGTAGCAAAATACTCCACCAGTTTGTAGTACTGCGAGAAATTAGAAACCAAAACAGTTTGTCCCAAAGAACAAAGAATGTCTGCGCGATCAAGAAAATCTTGTTCATCGACATCCCCACTGGCGGTAAGGTTGTTCAGAGTAATTTCAAACAAAACCTGGATTTGATCTGGCTCGACTTTGGGATCAGCCTGAAACTGCTTGATACCCTTCAGAATCATGTCAATATTGACCTTGGTAACGGGTCTAAACGAGCCGCGAATGGCCAAAATATTCTTCTTGTATAAAACGTCTGCTGCTTGCAAGTTTGCTCCATCCGGCGAGAAAATCACAGCTTGTGTCATGCCGTGCTTCACCAATTGCAGCGACAACAATCGATTATCCACCTCTTTAAAATCAGGACCAATCATTTCAACCATGTCAATCTCTAATTGATCACGACCGATGTTGTCATAAAGTGACAGCAGAAACTCTTCTGGAGTGGCGTGCAAAAAGAAACATCCATAAATTAAATTAACTCCCAAAACCCCTGTTGTAGCTTGCTGCAGCAAGGCATCTTGCTCATGGAAGCGAGCATGAAGAATAATTTCATTGGGTTCCTTTTCAGGACTGGTTTGAAATTTTACCCCCATCCAACCATGACCTTGAACCGTCTTTGAGAAATTGATGGTTGCGATGGTATTGGCAAAAGAGAAAAAGGTTTTTGTGGGATGATCTGCGCGCTTCAATCTTTCTTCAATCAATCGATACTCGTGATTCAGCATGTTCACCAATCTGGGTTTACAGACATAGCGACCCTTGGCCTCTTTGCCATAAATCGCATCACTAAAATCTTTATCATAAGCGCTCATCGCTTTGGCAATAGTGCCGCTGGCACCGCCTGCACGAAAGAAATGGCGCACCACTTCTTGTCCCGCTCCGATCTCAGCAAACGTTCCGTAGATGGCTTGTTGAAGATTTATTTTTAGCGCCTTCTGATTCGGGGTGAGTATCACCCTTTCTTGATCGTTCATACCCATGATTTTCCTTACAATACCAAAGGTAAACATTTCAGTGGAAAAGCAAAAAAAATGGTCAATGGAATGAGAATAGCTCGAAGTAAAGTCCCCACAAACTTTGCGGATCTACTTGCGGGCTTTGCGTTAAAATATTTTCACCATCTTGAATGATAGTCACAATTAGAAACGCAATGGGCGCGAAGAAAACGCAAAGGGCGCAAAGTGTAATCTCTCCGCGAACTTTGCGGATCTCTTTGCGGGCTTTGCGTTAAAATAAATATTTCTCAATCTGGAATGAACGCCTCAATCAGAAACGCAATGGACGCGAAGAATGCGCAAAGGCGCCAAGTTTTATCTCTACGCGAACTTTGCGGATCTCTTTGCGGGCTTTGCGTTAAAATGCATTTTCACAATCTTGAATGAACGACTCAATCAGAAGCGCAATGGACGCGAAGAATGCGCAAAGGCGCCAAGTTTTATCTCTCCGCGAACTTTGCGGATCTCTTTGCGGGCTTTGCGATACATCGACACATTCATCCGATCTGATACTGAGATAAAAATATAACGCAAAGGTCACGAAGAATCCGCAGAGGACGCGAAGGGTGTGCAAAAATTCTACTTGCTTTTGACAGCGGTGGCCAAATCATACAAATGCTTCATGGCCTCATATGTGGCGGGACAACGGTGCAAATTGGCCGCGTATAATTCTGTCTGATCAAAGAAATCTTTACGATGCAAATGCGGAAACTTGGCACAGTCGTGTGGGCGATATTCATACACTGAACACAAACCTGACTGACCATCTAAAAACTGGCAAGGCGTTGATTGGTTGCAAATGTCTCCAGTTGACTCTTCCACATACAACCACTTGTCAAAAAATTCTTGGTAGGTCATTCCCAAATGTGTCGCGAGCTTCTTTACCTCAGCCTTTTTCCAAGTGGGCGTCATCGTCTTGCAACAATTTCCACATTGTGTACAATCCACTTTTGTCCAAGCATATTTTTCAGCCTGACGTACCAACGGATAAATGGATTTATCAGCCTTTTTGGTAATCTTAGTAAGAAAAGCGGAGATCTTCTTTTTGTCCCGATATGCCTTTTGGCGATACGACTTGAGATTGATGGGGGTGCTCATATAGAAAAAAGTAAAGGCAAGCCCCTCATATCGCACCGCTACAACCATCTACCTTTGCTGCCTTCCGACCCTGGAGGATTTGACAGGAGCTGATCGTATGAGACTTGCCTTCGGGAGCAAATGTAAACACAAACTGCTTTACCCAAAAAAAGAAATTTCAATTTGAAAGAATTACATTTGTAGCAAAAGCATCGAAATGGATATTTCTGTAGTCGTCCCTTTGTACAATGAAGAAGAGTCCTTGCACGAATTGTGCACCTGGATTCATCGCGTGATGACTGAAAATAATTTTCAGTATGAAGTGATTTTGGTTGACGACGGAAGTACAGATGAATCATGGAATGTGATTCAAAAAATGCAATCGCAATTTCCGATTCGCGGCGTACAATTTGCCCAAAATTATGGCAAGAGCGCTGCGATGCATGTGGGATTTCAAAAAGCCCAAGGCAATGTAGTTATTACCATGGATGCTGACCTTCAAGACTCCCCAGACGAAATTCCTGAGTTGTATCGAATGATTACCGAAGATGGTTGGGACTTGGTGAGTGGCTACAAAAAGAAAAGACACGATCCGCTTTCAAAAACGATTCCCACCAAATTGTACAATTGGGCAACTCGAAAAATGAGCGGTATTCATTTGAATGATTTCAATTGTGGACTCAAAGCATATAAAAATAAAGTCGTGAAAAGGATTGAGGTGTATGGAGAAATGCATCGATACATTCCGATTTTGGCGCACAGAGCGGGATTCAAAAAGATTTCTGAAAAGGTCGTGCAACATTATCCCAGAAAACATGGTGTTACCAAGTTCGGATGGAATCGCTTTATCAATGGATTCTTGGATCTACAATCGATTGTTTTTATTTCCAGATTCGGAAAGAAACCCATGCACTTTTTTGGCAGCCTGGGAAGTCTGGTTTTTATGATTGGCTTCTTGTCTTTCTTATACTTAGGCGGCAATAAAATTTATTGTCTATCGCAAGGTATCCCTGAAAAAAATATCGCAGAGCAATCCGTATTTTATTTGGCATTGACCAGTATGATCATCGGAACGCAATTGTTTCTAGCTGGATTTTTAGGAGAACTTGTTGTTCGCAATGCTGCGCACCGCAACGAGTATCAAATCGAAGAAGAATTTTAAGATGGCTTCAAATCGAATTGGGAAACACTTTGCCCTCACCACCTTTGGAGAATCTCATGGTACTGCGATTGGCGGAGTGATTGATGGCTGTCCTGCCGGTATAACCATCGATATGGACAACATCGCTCGGTGCATGGCCCGTCGCAAGCCTGGCCAGAGCAATTGGGTAACACCCAGAAAAGAAGACGATGAAGTTAATTTTCTCTCCGGCTTATATGAGGGAAAAACGACTGGCGCTCCCATTGCATTTGTCATTTACAACAAAGATCAAAAAAGCCAAGACTATCAAAAATTGGCGGATGTGTACCGACCTGGTCACGCTGATTTTGTTTACGATAAAAAATACGGTCATCGTGACCCACGCGGTGGCGGGAGAAGTTCAGCTCGCGAGACCGCATGTCGTGTGGTTGCAGGAGCTATTGCACAGCAGTTGTTGGCACAAAAAGGGATTCAGATCAGGGGCTATCTCTCTTCCATGAAAGATATCATCGTTCCCAAAAGTTATGCATTTTTGAATCTCAGTGCTGTCGATGAAAGTCCAGTGCGCTGCCCTGACCCTGCCACGAGCGATCGGATGGTGCAATTGATCGAAAAAGCCCAAGCTGTTCAAGATAGTCTGGGTGGTATCATCACTTGCGTGGCAGAAGGTGTTCCGCTGGGCTGGGGTTCTCCGATGTACGATAAACTCAACGCCCAATTGGCTCATGCCATGTTCACGTTAAATGCCGTAAAAGGTTTCGAAATGGGAGATGGCTTTTCATCAACCTTCAAATTCGGCAGTCAGAATAACGATCCCGTTATTGGTGGCACCAACCATGATGGCGGTATCACTGCTGGTATTTCCAACGGAAAGGACATTTGGTTCAAGGTGGCATTTAAACCTACGAGCAGCATTGCTCAATCACAAAATACAGTAAACAAAAACAACGAATCGACACAGATTCAAATTGAAGGTCGCCACGACCCCTGTGTGGCCATTCGTGCTGTCCCAGTTGTGGAAGCACTTACAGCCATTACTTTGTACAACGCCTATTTAGAAACCCTTATAGAAAACGCATGAAAAAAGCTTTGAAAATTACCGGAATTGTTTTGGGATCATTGATTCTCCTTTTGGCCATTTTACCATTTGCCTTTGAAGGAAAAATTTACGAATTGGTTCAAAAGAAAGCCAATGAGAATTTAAAAGCGACCGTCAGCTTTTCGGATGTCGATTTGAGTTTACTCCGCAATTTCCCCAATTTGCGGGTCACCATCAACGATTTAAAAGTAGTCAATCATGCTCCCTTTGAAAATGTCACTTTGGCCAATATCAAAGACTTTACGATAGTCATCAATGTCAAAAGTCTATTTACCGACAACATTGAAGTGACCCAAATTTTATTGGACGAGCCCACCATGGATGTTCGTGTGATGGCAGACGGAACAGCCAACTATGACATTACCATTCCCGATAGCGCCAAAGTGGTGCAACCCGAAGAACCTTCCAAACCCGTTCATATCGCCTTGAAAAAATATGCCCTTGAAAAAGGAAATATCCGATACGATGACAAGAGCTTGGCGATGGTCATGGATTTTAAAAACCTGAATCACGAAGGTTCCGGTGATTTGGCCGATGCCATCACTACCCTATCTACCTACACCACTGCGGATGAAACTACTTTTTGGTTTGACGGTGTAACCTACGCCAGCAAAGCAGAAACAGAAATCAAGGCTGATCTTTTGATGGACATGGATAAGATGCGTTTTGAATTTAAAGACAATGAAATACGCTTGAATCAATTGTATCTTCAAATGAATGGCTGGGTAAACATGCCAGAAGAGGACATCGATATGGACATCGAATTTGCGGCGACTAAAACCGATTTCAAAAACTTACTTTCCATGGTCCCGATGGAGTTTGCCAAAGACTTGGAAGGCGTTGATGCAGCAGGGAAAATTGAGTTGAAAGGATATGTGAAAGGAACTTACAATGAAAAGAGCATGCCAGGCATTGGCTTGAATGTCGGAATTGAAAATGGACGTTTCAAATACCCTGCATTGCCCAAAAGTGTTGACGATGTGCAATTGAAATTGGCCATTGTCGCCGATATGAACAACGAAGACAACACCACCATCGACATGGACAAGTGCCATTTGAGTGTTGGCGGAAATCCTGTTGACATGAAGTTGCATTTAAAAACACCAGAAAGCGATCCTTACATCGATTTCATGGGCAAATTCAACATCAACCTGGCTACACTAAAAGATGTTATTCCAATTGGAAAAGAAGAAAAACTCACGGGAATCATCGATGCCGACATGATGTTCAAAGGACATGTCAGTGCCGCTGAAAAAGGAAAAGTTGCCGATTTACAAGCGCAAGGAAAACTCGACATTACCGAAATGGATTATGAAAGTGACTCATTGCCCTACGACATCTTGTTGCACAAAATGAATTTGACCTTTGATCCAGAGCAAGCGCTACTGAACCAATTGGACATCAAAGTAGGCAACAGTGAAATGAAAATGAAGGGCGCTTTGAGTCATTATTTGGAGTATGCCATCAACGATGAGAAGCTCATTGGATCATTGGATTTTTACTCTCCAAAAATCAATGTCAATGATTTCATGACCACCACATCTGACGCACCCGCTGCGGAATCCAGCGCAACTGGCGCCGCTCCCGACACCGCCTCTGCTGTTGTCATTTTACCCAACAACATCGACTTCACCTTGCGTTCCAAAATCGATCAATTGTTGTACGATAAAGCCCCTTTCACGCAAGTAGGCGGCGAAATAAAAATCGACAATGGTACAGCCATTTTCCACGATTTGGGATTGAACGGTTTGGGAGGAAATGTGGTATTGAATGGATTGTATGACGGAGACGAAGGCCATCATCCCCGCGTGGACATGGACTTTGCATTGAATCAAGTTGACATCCAGACCACCATCAAAACATTTGCTACACTCGGAAAATGGTCGAGTATGGCGCAATCTTGCAATGGAAAGGTTTCCATCAAAATGAACATGAAATCCCTTTTGGATCGTCAAATGATGCCCATCAACAATAGCGTGGATGCCAATGGCCGATTGATGACACAAGAAATTGTCGTGAGCAATTACGCACCCATTGTAAAAGTTGCAGAGAAAGTCAACATGGACAAATGGAAAAAGCCGGTGACCTTAAAAGACATCAATGTAGGATTTGTGATCAAAAACGGCGTGATCAAATTTGACCCATTCAGTTTCAAAGTAGATGATATTCCAGTCAAAATGGAAGGGTCGGCTACCTTGGAAGAAAAGATCGACTACACTATCGAAACTGATATCCCATTTGAAAAATTCCCATCTGGGGTTGTCAATCAAGCCAACAGCTTTTTGGGTCAAATCAACCAAAAACTGGGAACGAATTTAAAAACTGGAAACAAAATCAATTTGATTGCTCGCATCACAGGCGATGTGAAAAATCCAGACGTCAAGGTCACCAGCAAGGCCTTGGGAGAAGAGGCCGTTCAGGACTTGAAAGATCAGGCCATTGCCGTAGTCAAAGAACAAGTGATGGAAAAGGTGACCGAACTGAAAAACGACGCGTTGGAGAAAGCACAAGCTGAGAAAGAACGATTGGTCAAAGAAGCGCAAGCACAAGCCGATAGACTGAAAGCTGACGCCAAAGCAGCCGCAGACAAAGCCAAAGCAGATGCGTACAAAGAAGCCGATAAATTGGCCAACAAGGGAGGCAATCCATTGGAAAAAATCGCCAATAAAAAATTAGCCGAAGAGATGCGTAAAAAGGCCGACCAAGCCTATGACAAAAGCATCAAAGAAGCCAATGCCAAGGCCGATAAATTGGTGAGCGATGCTTCGGCCAAAGGTGATGCGTTGATTGAAAAAGCGAAGTAAGCAGTATTTCATTTGCGGCCTTTGCGGATACTTTGCGGGCTTTGCGATTATTTTTTAACGCAGGGTTCGCAAAGTATCCGCTAAGAGCGCAATGAATTATTCTTTGTCGAAATCAAAATCCTCCTTCTTGAATTTGGTATCATTGCGACGCATGACTTGATAGTCTCTGAAGCGTTCCTTGACGTACACCAAGAATTCATATTGGGAAGATTGAATGAGGAAATCATCACTGACGTTGAGATAAGTAATGAAGTCGTCAAATTCTTCTGTGGTGAGATCGATGATCTGGTAATCAACATAGATTTGAAATAGCTCCTTGAGCAAATCACGTCTGCGGTCTTCATTCTTTAATTCCGCTACTATTCGCTTGCTCGCTTCTTTCTTTGAAAGTTGTTGGTACAAAAAAGTAATGGGAGACATGGCCGCGTTGATTCCACTGAGCATGTAATCACGCTCATTGTATCCCAATGACTGTATGTCCTTCTGAATATCTTCCAAATCACGGGGGGCAAAAATGTGCAAGGTGTTATACGTGTAGACACGATCGAGCAGATAAACTTTGGGATAGTAGACATCTTTCAAAATGGAGTCTTTGAAACAAATTTGACGAGCATAATATCCCAAACAAGTAATGGTCAACGTATCTGTTTTGTTGCATTCAATCACAAAATGACCATCTGGCAATCCATAGGCACCCTTCTGGGTATGGGTATTCAAAACGATTGAATTGGCCACGGGTTGCCCACGTTCTTCCAATACCTTGCCTTTGATACGAATTTTTTGTCCCTGAGCAGAGACAGTAACCAAAAGGATAACGATGACGATTAAATTTCTCACCCAACAAAAATGCACTTTTTTTGGGCTATACTTTGCCAAAACTTGATAATCGAACAAAATTGTTTTTACCCCATTGGCTTATATTTGAAAGAATCTTTTACCCCAACCATGAAAAAGACAATATTATTTCTTGCCTTATTCGCCGTTCAGCTTTTGGGCTTTGCCGTGAATATTACTTTACAAGTGAACATGAGTCAGCAAACGGTTTCGCCCAATGGCGTGCACGTTGCGGGCAGTTTCCAGGGATGGTCACCCAATACTACTTTGATGACAGATCCCGATGGAGATGGCATCTACACCGTTAGTTTGGATGTCACAGGAAACATGGACCATACTTATAAATTTATCAATGGAGATGCCTGGACCAACAATGAACTGGTGCCCAGTTCTTGCGGTTGGGATGATGGATTTGGTGGATTTAATCGTTTGATCACCGTTGGCAATGCAGATGGGATTGTACCCGTTGTTTGCTTCGGAGCATGCGAAAATTGTCCTCCACCAGTTGTTCCAGGATGCACCAATATCAATGCTTGCAATTTCAACGCCGCGGCCAATAGTGACGATGGATCTTGTTTGATTATCGGCAACACTTGTGACGACAACAATGCTCAAACCAACAATGATGTCGTTGATGTCAATTGCAATTGTATGGGTACAATGATGACACCCACCATGGTGGTGCTTCGCGTGGACATGACCAACCAGACGGTAGATGCCGCAGGTGTTTTTGTTGCGGGCACATTCAACAATTGGGATGCGACAGCAACACAACTTTCAGAATACCAACCGGGATTGTACCAAGGGGTTTTATTTGCCTATCCTGGAGAAACCATTCAATACAAATTTTTAAATGGAAATACTTGGTTGGGTACCGAAATTGTTCCCAGCACTTGCGGTGTAGACGACGGAAGTGGCAATATCAATCGAACGCTCTCTATTGGTGATGTTTCCATTACTGCAGATTTGGTTTGTTTCAATGAATGTGCGGCATGCATTCCGATAGAGATGAGCAGCGTTACTTTTCAGGTGGACATGAGCAATACGGCCATCAATCCCAACGGCGTTTTTGTTGCAGGGGATTTCCAAGGATGGGTTCCCAATGGATCACAGATGACCAACACTTTTGGTAATATCTATAGTTACACAGCAAGCATTCCAACTGGGAATACGGTTTACTTCAAATTCATCAATGGTGGAGACTGGACGCAAGCAGAGAATGTGGATTTTGCTTGTGCTTTCAATGATGGATCTGGCAATTTCAATAGGGGTTACAATGTTGTATCCGGTGACAATTATATTCCGATTGTATGTTTTGGACAATGCCAAGGCTGTGCGACGCAAGTGAATCAATTCGAAAACAAAAATCCACGTGCCTTTCCCAATCCTTTTTCCAACGAATTGAATTTCACCACGCCACACCCGGGTGTACCTTATACCATTTACAATGCATGGGGGCAAGCGGTTGCCAAAGGCATGGTGAATGGCAAAACCACCATTGACACGAGCCAATGGCCCAATGGATTGTACTGGTGGGTACTGGTGAATGGAGCCAGATACTCCGTAATCAAAGTGAGTGGATGTTAAGCATTAGAAAAGGGGCCTCGGCCCCTTTTTTTTATTCTATCTTTTTCAAAAAAACCTTGTAGGTATTGAAACGATAACAAAGTCCTTCTCCCCAACTTCCCCCTGAGGGTGTTGGGATGATTAACAAACCCTGCGCTGCTGCGTTGTTCTCAGAAGACCATTCCAAATCAAAAGTTGGTCCAGTCACATCCCCTTCCCGCAACAAATGCATCTCTTTTTTCTTGGCGAAAAATTGATGCCCTGTGCTATTGCCGTTATCTATGGAAGCATCCGAAAACGAAACGATGATGGCGCCATTGTCTTGTTCAGTAACGCGAACATATCCCCAAAAATCGGTGGTGTCCGTTTTCAAAAAACTCGATTCACCGGCAGAATTCCATTGCGCTTTATCCACATGCATCGAATACAATCCCACTTGCAACAACGGCGTTTTTTCGACATTCTTCTTGCAAGAAACACCCAACCCAAGGGTCAGAAGAAGAGCGATGATTACATTGACTTTTTTCATAGCGATTAAGATTGTCGCGCCAAGCGAATTTTAAAAGTTTTTGCATAGCGACATTGTCCGCCCGCTTGACTCGAACTTGTGCTATAATCCATGCACATGCCATAGGCGGCATTTTTCTTGGTTTCTTCCAATACCAAATCGTATGAATAAAAATTCATGTCCGCATCATCAAAAACCAAATGCCCCTCCTTCAAAGTAGCCTCCGTTACAATGGGAACTCCTCCTAAGTTGGTATCCAAGGTGTACCAAGAAACGACATACGAATTCTCAGACTTCTTTTCAATCTTGCATGAATAGGATTCGTTGTATGGCGCAGAATAGGCCAAATCCATCAAGTTATTGAAATGCCCTCCGTACAATTCCACTGAATAATTTCCAATCCAGGCATCACTCGCGGACTGATCATCTTTGTGACAAGCGCTCAACAGCAAGAGCAGAATTCCCACCCCAGAAAGCCATGAGGAGAAATTTTTTAGACTATTGCTCATAGGGCGCGAAGAATAACGATGAAACTATCCACCAATCCCACTTGAGACGAAGCATTGGCGCAATTGGTATAATCGAATGTCTTTTCATACAAACCCGTGCCTTGCGCCTCAGTGTGGAGCTGATTGTATCCCAAAACAAAATTCATGGCGTCATAAGTCACCGGTGAGGTCATCCATTCTGCTTGGCTTTGGAGCATCATGATGCTTGGAATGGGCAATGCCCCAGAGATCTGATTGCCATTGACATGCAAGGTGTAGTCACCAGTCCATGCACCATTGTCCAATACTTTGGCCTTCATGGTTGAATCGTTCACCGATTGAATCTCGATGGTTTGGTCTCTGTGCCAACATTCCCACGACCAATCGTCTATACAATCACCCGTGTAGGATTGGCTGCGCAATTCCAATTGATAGAGGCTATAACCCGATGTCGGTTGAACGCCATCCTTGTTGTTGTCTGTATCTTCCTTGCAGGCAGATAGAATGCCCATAAAGAGGATTGAAAATAAAATCTTGTTTTTCATATTTTTTTAATGATGTATTAAAAACCAAATAATTCCCAACAAACGTAATTCAATCGGTTGGCCAAAACAATAGTACAAATACTATATTATTATTTGATTCAATGTTCCATAAAAATCCAACTTTTCTCTACTCTTAGATTAAAAAATCCTAGTAAACATTTAGATTTGCTCCAATCCATTTCATGGTGCCGCACAAAAGTTGATATTAACTGTATAACAAAAACCAATTGAACTCTTGATTTACCTGGCTTATATTTCTGTTATTCTAAGGATTATTCCCGTAGGCTTGCAATGGATTTCCTTTTCAAAAAAAAATCAAGACGCCAAGTTTCTTTTTTTGTTCACCTTGATTTCATTTCTTTCCGACGCCATCTGTTTCATTTTTGGCCGTACTAAAGCCAATACTGACTTCATGTTCAATCTTTATCAAATCAGCGAAGTGGTAATAGTCACCTTTCTTGCGATTGAAGTTGGAAATTTCAAGCATAAACTCAAAACCACCATTCTCACTGCATGCACCCTTCAGGTAGTATTCTTCGTTTCGATATGCCAACTTCTCAATTTAGAATCCGCGCAAGATTATATTTCCAGTGTTTCCAAATTGTACATTCCCATCATTCTCTTTTTGGCTGCCACACACTTTATACAAAATGCAGAATCCAATCGTAAAATTGAAATCACTCCCTTGATGGGACTGTTGGGGATATTCATATACGAGGCGTTGAGCTTTATTCCTTTGATTAGCATGCAACTTCAAAGATTGTCAAACCATCCCAAGCAAGTATTCAGCATCTATCTCATTTTAATGATCTCTGGCAATTTAATCCGTGATGCGCTTGTTACATACCACGCGATAGTTCAAATAAAAAAATCATCCGAATGAATATAGACGAAGTCCTACTATCCACAGGAATAATCATATTTCTGATGCTGATTAGCATTGTAACCGTTTTCATACTTTTTACCAAAAAAACCATACAAAACATCTCCCAAAAAAGAGATTTTGATTCCAAGATCCAACAGGCCATCATTGCTTCTCAAGAGGCCGAGCGGGAGGAGTTGGCCAACAATCTTCACGATGACTTTGGCCCGATTCTGAGCATTTTGAGCCGCCAATTGAATCGAGACGAAAACCCTGGATCCTCAATCACATTCTCCGCAGAAGAACGTGAGGCCATCCATACCAAGATTGACGGACTAATCGCGGATACACGCAGATATTCTACTGAGATTTATCCCACGCAAATTAAACTTTTTGGTCTCATCAAATCATTGCAAAAAAATTTATTCGACATGCGCAGCCAAGTCGAAACGCACCTCTTTGACAAGATGGATAAACAAACGGAATTTAACCATGCCCAAGAACTCACTATCTACCGCATCGTGAATGAAGTGCTGAACAACATTCTCAAACACGCCCAAGCAACAACGCTTGAATGTGAATTGATGACAGAAGAAAACCAATTTCAGATTCAGATCATCCACAATGGCATTCCTTTTACACAAGCGATGTTTTTAAAACACGCAGAATCAAAAACTGGGAAAGGATGCTCCTCTATCTTGAACAGAACCCTTCAACTGCAAGGAACAGTTGAATTCTATCAAATATTGGAGAAACATTCTTGTGTGCGCATTTTAATTCCAATGTCATAAAAAAATTCAAAAAAGGCAACAGATTATTACTCCCCAAAGAAGTTCTGAGCGCCTAAAGATTTCTCCCTCTGTTTCTTCTCCTCATGCGATCCTTTTCCCGAGCATCATCACTTGCTCGAATCTCTTCATCCGTGCGGGGTTTGTACAAGGCAAACAACATGCACTTCCTGACAAAATCTATGGGATTCTTCGCTTCCAAGCGCTTTAATAAATCCGCGCGCCTTGCATCAATGGCTTTCTTGGTCAAGTGCAATAGCGTCGCCATCTCTTCACTCGTTCTTCCATCGCAAATCATTTGAATCATCTCCAATTCCTTTGTTCCAAAAGACAATCTCATTTTCAATGATTCATCTTTGTTACTTCCCTCCATCCATTGAATTTCCGTGGAATAATACTGTCCATATTTGTATACGGCCCTGATGGCCCTAACCATCTCATTGACTGAACTATCCTTGGGAACAAAACTCCTCGCGCCCCATTGCATGATCTCAAATACCACCCAAGGATCACTGTGCATGCTGAACATGATGACTTTGGTGTCGGGGAATTTTTCCTGTATTATCACCAATGCTTCTTTTCCATTCATGATGGGCATATCCAAATCCATGAGCACCACATCAACAGGTTTGTCTGCCATCGCATCCAACAATTCCCTGCCATGGGCAGCCATGATGACCACCTGCATTCCACTTTGCCGATTCAACGTCCTACCCAACGACTCCCGCATCAAGTGATGATCCTCCGCAATGGCCAATTGTATGACGGTTCTTTCTGTGTTCATGATGGTTCAATTGGAATTTCTATTTGGATTTGTCCGCCATGGGCCTATTTGCAGTTAAGGCAATTGGTCCATAGTTCCGTTAATCATGCGCCTAAAATTGTTCTGTTCTTAACTTCAATAATAATACGTATTCAGATTCAATACAATCATCCCCGTGATTTTTAGTACATGTACTAATTCTTACTCTACAATTCATACAACCAGACCCCTTCAATTTCGCACTCATGACACTGAGAGTCAATTTAATATGGACGGGTGCAAGAATGGAAGTTGCTGCAGCATCGATGCATCCATTGCATTTTGTGGTTGCTAAAAATTTATTTTTATTTCGTTTTCGGTGCAAAATGGAATCTTTCTCAACCTCGCCAAGGTTGTTGAGGGGTTCCATTTTTTATGATGAGGGTCGTTTCTGTCAAAGCCCTCATGACTTACTTTTACTTCATGAAACAATTGAGCTTCTTTTTATTCATGGCCATGGGTTTGTCTGTGTTTGGACAAACAACGGCTGCTTGGCAAAATCACTTGCACCAGGACATCGAAGTTTTAACTTCTGATTCGTTAGAGGGTCGCTTGGTGGGCAGCCCTGGAGAGATCAAAGCATCACACTATATAGCGGATCGAATGCAAGCTGTTGGTCTAAAAGCCAAAGGTAGCGTAGGCTATTATCAGTACTTTACTTTCACGCCGCACGCTGCACCGCACAAAATGGAAAACGATGGCAAGAGCACCTTGGGCACAGGTTATGTCAAAGAGCAAACCGGAAGAAATGTCGTGGGCTTTTGGGACCGAGGATTTTCTGAGACCATTGTCATTGGTGCCCACTACGATCACCTGGGATGGGGAGATGAAAACTCCTTGTGGAGCGGCGAAAAACGCATCCATCGCGGAGCAGATGACAATGCGAGTGGCGTAAGCGCCTTGCTTTTCTTGGCCGAAGCGCTTCAAAAGGAATCACCTGAAAAATTAGGTCCCGTCAATTTTCTTTTCATCGCGTTTAGCGGAGAAGAAAAAGGATTGTATGGCAGCAATTATTTTTCTAAAAACCCAACCGTTCCAGTAGCGCAGATTTCATGCATGCTCAACATGGACATGGTGGGCCGATTAAAAGCGGATCGCACCTTGGCCATCAATGGTACAGGCACCTCTTCTTTTTGGAAGAAGGGCATCAAAAAAAGCAACAAACAAATGGGCAACAAAGCCTTTCAATTGGTACTTTCCGAAAGTGGAACGGGTCCGAGTGATCACACCTCATTCTACAATGCCGGCATTCCCGTTCTTCATTTCTTTACTGGGCAACATGACCAATACCACAAGCCTACTGATGAATTGGGATTGATTGACTTCAATGGTCTGCAAGACATTGCGCAGTTGATTGAAAATATTGCCATCGCGGCCAGTCAGAAAGGGAAATTGGATTTCATCAAAACCAAAGAAGAAAAAAGTCAGCAAGCGGCCAATTTCAAAGTAACCTTGGGCGTGATGCCCGACTATCTGTACAGCGGCGAAGGACTAAAAATAGACGGCACCAAAGAAGGACGACCAGGCGCCAAGGCAGGTTTAAAACAAGGAGACATCATTGTATCCATGGGCAAATATCCCATTGCGGATATTTATGCATACATGGACGCGTTGAGCAAATTCAACCCTGGTGAAAAAACAGAGATTGAAATTTTAAGAGAGGGGAAAAAGATGAAACTTCCTGTTGTATTTGAATAAAACTTGAAAAGCACCAAAATCGGTGCTTTTTTTTCATCTGCGCAAAAACACGGAGACCACACTCCTAAAAAAAACTAAATTTGAGAATAAGCTTTTGCGCATGGATTTGTATACCCTGTTGAATGGAATAATGATTGGTTGTGAAATGATCCCCTTGATCATTTTGCTCTCACTGATTGCGCGCAACAAAACGGTAGCTCCCAGATGGATATTTCTAACAGCTACCGCTTTTATTGGTGGTACATATGAACTTACTGCAGAATTTTTCCCAGCAGGATTCGATGATTATTGGTACTACATATTCACCGTCTTTGAAACAGCAGGAATCATTTACTTCTTTTCCCCCTACTCCCCGAGCTGGACCAGTATTGCCTTATTGGGCATCACCTTGGTTTTTACTCTACTCTTGTTCAGCAACATTAGTAAAGAGATGAACATGTACCGATTTGGCTGGGTGTGTTTGATGCAACTCGCCATCACTTTGTATTGCATTTTCGCTTGGGGACGAGATCGTTTTCAAAATTTATTGTATCCATCACTCTTTGATGATCCCGATTTTTTTGCCATCATTGGACTGGTCATATACTTGTCCGTTTGCAGCTTCTACTACCTACTCTATCCTTACATGATACAATTCCCCAATGACAATTTGTTTTTCTATTGGATCATATTACCTGTTGCTATATCTGCCTACGGAATATTATTGTCCATAGGGGCAAGGAAACAACACAAATCCTAAAGATGGAGCACACCCGACATATCCTCAACTTATATTATTGGATTGGATTTTCGATGATCCTGTTGGTGGTGTTCCTCATCTTTTACATCAGCCATTTTTATTACAAAACATTATTCTCCAAGCAAAAAAACTTGCAGCATCAGATGATGGATGAGGTTCTTAAATCACGTGAATCCGAGCAAGTGCGCATTGCACGCGACTTGCATGACGGTGTATTGGGTGATTTGGCAGCCATTCGTTTTTCATTGAATCTTTTTAAAAATCAATTATCCACCGATCAGCAAAATTTCATTATCCAAACGGAAGAGCAGTTGCAAAAAATCACACAAGAAATTCGCGGTTTGTGCCATGACTTGGTGCCTCCTATACTGGAAACGGTTGGATTGGTAAAAACCTTACAAACTGTTTTAGAAGAAAAAGCCCAACGTACTGGAAAGAAAATAGAATTGCAGATTGATTACGTTCCTGTGTTATCGACCATTGACGAATTGCACATCTTGCGCTTGGTGCAAGAATGGTTGGCCAATCATTTTCAGCACAACCGAAGCGATTCGTTTTGCGTTGTCTTTTCACCTTTGGATAAAGAACATTGGAAAATTGTACTAACCGACAACGGAGAGAAATTCAATTGGAAGCAACTCATGCAACAATCGCAGGGATTGGGATGGAAGAATTTGCAAGCCCGAGTGATGATCTTGCAAGGAGTGGTTGAGCAGAATGAAGTAGAATTGGGAAATGAAATAGAAATAACAATACCTGTACGCTTATGATCAACATTGCATTGGTAGATGACCACAATTTGTTCCGCACCTCTTTGGCGGCTTGGCTCAACAACAACGATAAATTGAATGTTGTTTTGGAATGTGAGAATGGGAAGGAGCTTCAATTGTTTTTGCCCAAACACACCATTGATGTTGTTTTGTTAGACATCCAAATGCCTGAGATGGATGGCATCGAAACCTGTGAATGGCTCACACGCACCTACCCTGGCATCAAAATATTGATCGTTTCATTTCTCAAAGATGTCGATGTCATTTATCAAATGATGCAACGCGGGGCGCACGGTTACTTTTCGAAGGAATCGGCACCAGAGGAATTGGCCAACGCCATTCTTTCCTTGGATTACACCTCATTCTTCTTCAACCACAGCATTCGACACATTATTCAGGAGGCCAAGAAATGGAAACCTGCAAAAAAGGAAAGTGGTATTCTCACCACAGTTGCGCATGATCAGCTGTTTACTCAGCGGGAAACAGAAATTTTAAAATGGGTCAGTCAGGGATTAAAGAGCGCCGAAATTGGAGACAAGATGAACATTGATGTTCGCACTGTTGAAACCCATCGAAGGAACATCATCGAAAAAACCCCCGCCAAGAATATGATCGGCGCTGTGCTATGGGCCTTCAAGGAAGGGTGGATTGATTTGGAAGGGTAAATGGTGGATCAGTGAATCGGTATATCGGTATGTGTTATCCTAAAAAAGGTTGACAGTTTTTGATTGATTTACTGTTATTGATTTACAATGATACTTTATTTCTTTTAAGGGTTTACAATTTTATGGACACTATTGGGTGTTTTGTATCCAATGGTTTGATGTAGCCTTTTTGTGTTATAATGACTTACTGCGGTTTCTATTCTTTTTTTAGCCTGCTTCATTGTAAAAAATCAATTACAAATGTTCTTTTAATTTTAGAGAAATTGTAATGTCAAGACACTTCGTCTTTTTTATGTAGATTATTTTGAGAAAGATTGGATAATCCATTCTCAAAGGCAAAGTGTATTAGTTGAGTAGTACTATCGCAATTGGTTTTTCTGAAAATATTTTCTTTGTGTTTTTTTACTGTACTAGGACTAATGTTAAGTTTTTCCCCAATGGTATTATTATTTAATCCATTTGCGACTAAAGTGATAATAATTTGCTCTCGTATAGAGAGTGAATTTTTTTGCTTCTTTCCGTTCTTGAAAAGTTGATACTTTTCTTCTGGCAATAAGTAATTGTAATGTATTTGTTTTAAAGATGCAGATTCAATTGCGTTTTTAATTTCTGCAATTGACGCTTCCTTTGGCAAATATCCAAGAGCACCAAATTTCAGGACCTTTTCAATCATATATTCCTTGGTAATCATACTCAGAACAATTACTGAAACTTTAGGATATTTTTGACCGACTAATTCAATAATGCTATCACCATTCTTTTCTGGCATTTGAATGTCCAGTAATGCTACATCGCAAGTTTCAACTCTTAGAAAATTAAGAAATTCTTGACCGCTTGAAAAGCTTCCAACTATTTTAAATCGATTGGCTTTGTCTTGTTTCAACAGAATTTCAATGCCTTCTCGAACTATTGTGTGATCATCAACCAAAGCTACTCTTATCGGTACTTTCATTTCAAAGGGATTTGAATTTTTACATTAGAAAACACACCTAATATTTGAATAAATTCTATAGTGCCATTAACATCCTTGATTCTGTTGTAAATAGATGAACATCCTTTTCCAATTCCGGACTGGATTTGCGCCATAAAATCAATTTGTGAAAAAGATATTCCGTCATGAAGGATATAAATTTGAAGATTTCCATTCTCGATTTCTACATTCCCTTCCATAAGTGATGGTCGAGAATGCTTAAGAATATTGTTCAAGACTTCATTTATTATTCGGTATAGGGTTAATTCGGTACTTAGATCTAAAGAGATATTATCATTAACGTCTGAGCGAAAAGTTACATTGAGATGCTCATTAAGTTCTTTGAATTGCAATTCAATCGATTTAATTAGGCCTATTTTTTTAAGATGTGTGGGGTAGATCTCAGACGAGTACTTTCTGATATCGCTCATTAAGCATTCAATTTTTGTCAAGATTTCTTTGAAGTGGTCATCATTGAAAATAATCAGTCCATTACAAGAATCTATTTTCAATTGTCTGTATAAATTACTCAACTGTGGACCAAAATCGTCATGCAAATTATTAGCAAGAGCTTCTCTCTCTTCTTCTTGAGAAGATATGATGATTTTTTGAAGTTCAATTTTATGCTGCTCCTTTTCCCTAGCAGATTTAATAACTTTTTTCACAAATAGAAAAGCAATAATTGAAGTGAAAAGCACTAAAATAATTAATGCCAATGTTGACAATATTAATATTTGCGAATATTGACTCATAAAAATAAATGAGAAGGAACTCAAATTATTGTAACCGTATTTCTTCTTTTTTCGATGAAAAAGTACATCGTGAATAAAGCATTCTTTGCAATTGTGCCGAAAAGCAAAGTGTAAAAATAGAATTGCCCGATGATTTTAATTTCTTCCTTTTCAAAAATGGGAAGAAAGCTAAATGATGGTATTATGCTAACTGACTCAAAAATAAAAATACCAATTAAAATTAGGAGTTTACTTCTCTGGTGATGAACAATCTCATCTTCGCTTGTGAATACTCTATAGATAACCCAACCGCAATATGCGCAAACAAGTAAAGAAGAGGAGTATGATATCAGCACATGAAATTTTTCAAAATCATCGTGTATCATTAGTATAAATCTCAATATCCAAATCAATGTAAAAGTGACAATGGTGACAATAAATTGAGGCCTCTTCATAAAACTGTGCGCCATGATGATACTAACGGTAATAGGAAATGACAACAATTCATAGGTGTTGATTATGGATAGATTATTTTCATGGTTTTCCAAATAATAGAAATTGGTTGCTTCCGTCAATAATGATAAGATGATTGATATTAATGCAAGCCTACCGAGCCAATTCATTTTCTTAAATGAAATAATGCCAAAATAAGCGCAAATAAAATAGGTCAGAAATACAACTGAAATTAGATAGCTCAAACTTAATTTATTTAGAATTCAATTCATTTTTGATGGAGCAAACAACAGGGCAAGCCAATAGTCTATCCACGATTACCCCATTTGTCATGTCATCTCCATTTGAATCCACACCTACAAGAACGAGTTGGTTTTTGCCATTATCGTCCAAAGCGTAATACATTCTTACTCCCATACAGCCCTTTTGATCAAGGATTGAAGCAAGCAAATTTTTTCCAACTGCCAGGCCAATAGTGTCGCCTGTTGAGATAGTTGCGCGATATTCTGCTGTCATAATAGATCCTTCAGCAAGTGTAATAATGGATCCTTCGTTTCCAGTAAATGTCATAATATTCATTTTTAAGATATAAGCTAAATATAGAGATCTTAATTTATACTTTGAAACAAGAAAAAAAAATACGTCAAAAGGCGTATTTTTTTTCTGTAATATTTATACAATTTGAGCCACCATCATTATTGATGATCAAAAGCCTAAATTGATTTTGTTTGTTGTTATCCTAATTGTGTTTATCGCCCATGACTTAGTCATTAGGTGACTCTATTCAATGATAAAAGTTACGTCGTTTGACGTATTGTTTCTACGGAATTAATTTTTTCAATTTGCTGAAATAATAAATAAAAAATTATGTGTGCAAAAAAGTCCAAAGGAGATGACTTGGGAAAAAAAGGATTGGACTCCAAAAGAGATGGTTCTGGATATGAAAAAAATGTATTTAATAACAAATTTATAGTATGAGTAAATTTAAAAATCTCCTTTTATTTATTTCGGTTTTAACGGTTTCGATAAAAATATATGCTCAACAGCCAATGACTGTTTGTGCGCCAATGTACGTTTGTCAAAATTATTTGACTCCTTTAGAGTGTGCGGGTTGTAATGCCAATACTTTCTTCGGTGTCCATGTGGTGGAAATTGATGGGGTTTATTATTTTGATTCATGGAATATTGATCCAGGAAATTATGTTGTTTCAGCTCAATGCAACACAAGTTCACCCCCGTTTGATGTTTTCGTGTTACCTTCACAGTTGACTGTGAATGGGCAAGCAATTAACAATGATACCCTTCAATATTGCCTTCCTTCTAGTGGCTTGCAATTGGGAATTGCAAATCTTCCTTCTGGCTATACGGTCTCATGGAGTCCATCTTATGGTTTAAATAATTCGAATAGTATCTCTCCTATTGCGAATCCTTCATATACTACTACCTATACGGCAACCGTTACCATGCCGGATGGATACACTTCTTGCACAAATCAAATTACTTTGATACCTACTCAAGGATACAATTTGTCTTTGGGTATTTCAAATGCCAATATTTGCTCCGGACAGACTATATCCTTATCACCAAATAGTCTTCCATCAGATGGGAGCTGGATTATTACATCTAGTGCAGGCCAATCATGGAATGTTCTGAATTTAAAATCTCTCCCAATTATCCGAGTTATATGACTCATTCAAATTATAGAGTGGAAGTAGGAAATAATAATGTTATGACCAAATATGAATTTGTGAATTGCACATTTGCAAATTCTAGATATGATTTTTTTGCAGGTCAAGAATTGGTTGGGCTAATCGCAAATAATGCAAATATCAGAGTGGTCGGTAATCAGAGCAATATGGACGGATCAAATGTTTCCAAGTTTGTAGGCTTCACGCGTGGTATAGTAATGACAAATTCAAGGGCTATTGAAATTGCTAAAACCGATTTTCTGAATTATAGAAATATTTTTGTTTTAAGTAATAGTCAAATAGTTCAAATACGTGATTGCCGATTATTAAATTTACCTGCAGATTATTGGTTATCAACCAACCAAAATGCACCATTTGTTGTCGGTAATGTCATTTTTACGGAGTCTCCCAACAACAATATCGCGAATGTCGCTTATGGAGTCTATTTGTTTAATTGTTCTGCTGGAATAGAAATAAAAGACAATTATTTCAATATGAATAAATCATTCAATGGTTTTCCGATTAATTCTATTGTAACTGCGAATTCGAACGCTACGGAGCATGGTTTAATTTTGTACAATTGCAGTACAACTACTGGTGAAATTGTAAGAAATACATTTACCAATATGAAGCGTGCGGTAAAATGTCAGGGACAGAATAAAGTGAATCAGTTGAATGGTGTTAAATTCTATTGCAATAATTTTCTAGGAAACGGCAAAGACATAGTGGTTTTACCCCAGGCACAAAATTCTCTACTTGGTCTACCCACCCAGCAGAAGAATTTGAAGGATCCCCACAATTCATTTAATCACAGTGTCGAATCGTTTGACGATATTTATAATTTGACGACATCTTTTGGTTACTTCAGGGTACCTGGAGTTCAAATGAATTTGACGGATATTGAGATCGCTGGGGTAACTCTGAATAATACATCATATCAGTTGGACTGCTCCACCTTTTCTTTATCTGGAAATTTATCTCAAAATAAGATGATTTATCAAACTACTTGGGATTATTGGAATGAGACCAAGGATGGCGGTAATTCCTCTGATTTGATTTCTATCATCGAAAGTGCCGATTTTCAATCGGTATTAGAGGAGTTGTATCCCGTGATTGAGGCGAGTCCTTATTTATCGATAGACGCTTTGCAGAAATCCATCAATAATCAGAATATGCCCAATTATCTGTTGGCGCAAATATTATCTTATAATTCTTCCGCCATGTCAAATTATGAACTCAAGCAGGATTTGGACAATCGAATCGTTTCCTTGACAGAATTTGAAAAGGCGATTGTATATCAAGGGGTAAATGTATGGAGCAGCAAGGATTACCTGTTCGGGCAATTGAATTATTTGGAAGAAGAACACCAGCGCATGCTCAATGAGATTCGATTAACTCCCGATAGTTTGTTGTCTCAGGCAAGTAAAGATTCTATCTTACACTTGTACGTCGATCCTTCATTGTTTTACTCTGACTTTAGAAATGCAATCATTGATTTAACAATGAATGGTGATGCAGATGAAGCAGAGAATTTATTTAATCAACAGGTGTCTAATTTTAACTTGCTGCCTAGCCAGAAATTGGAACTCAATCAAGTGATTGGCGTTGCCCATGACCTGTCTACGACAGCGCTTTCTTTGGAAGATTACAATAGTCAGAATCCCGATTTAACCCCGATTTCGAGAAATTTGGTTTCTCATTTCTTTGGGGATACCTTATACCATCATTTCGATATAATTCTGGAAGAGGTGGAAACCAGAAGTGTCAGTTCAGAATCCATATCGAACTATAAATTGAATTCAAACATATACCCAAACCCATGTTCCGAGTCTTTTTTCACAGTATCAGTTCCTTTGGGGAATTACAATGTTGAAATCATGAATGAAATCGGACAATGTGTTTATAATAAAATTGGCAACATGGGGCAATCGGTTTTCGTAATAAATGCCCATGACTTTGACAATGGATTGTATGCCGTGAGGCTCACAAACATGCAAACGGGCGAGATATTTAACCACAAACTAATCCTTCAAAAATGAAAAAAGTACTGATCTTATTGGGGTTTTCTCTATGGATTACCTCTGCATCACAGGGGCAAGTATACTGGAATTTCATCATGGATTCTTGCAGTGCTTGGACAGCTCCTGTTGGTAGTTTCCTCAAAGACGGTAAATATTACAACGCCATTCAAAAATACGGTTCAGGGGTACCCAATCAACTGAGTATTGTGGCATGGGATGATCAGATGTTACGAGAAGATATCAATACCATTCACTTCACAGAACCTACTCGCGCAATGTATCAAGGCATATTTAAAATTCACAATGGATATTTTCTGGCCACTGAAAATTCAAAGCTTTTAGCAATAAAATTTAATGATGATCTTCAAGTGGGTTGGTCGATCAATCTTATGGATTCATTGACCGCAACCGACGGATGGCCATTTTGGTGGTGTGAGGATTCCTTAACGGGTAATTTGTACGGCACTGGCAATTATGGGTATCCCAACGATTTTCAGTGCAGTACCCGGGAATTAAGTTTGATGAAATTGGATGCTGCAGGAAATGTCATTTTCAAAAAAACCTATCCGGGAATTTTTGAAAATTCTCCCAATGGATATTTTTATGATTGGGGCATTCCCTCCTACATCGGGGTGGTGAATGATGAAATTCACATCAGTGGAGGAGCCATGCAATTTTATCCGGGCACCGATACAATTTGGGGTTCGAAACTCTTTTTTGCGAAATTGGATCTGGATGGGAACTTGTTGTCTTTGAATTTTATGGGCGACAAATCGGCCTATTCGTGGGTATTGAATGAGGGATTGGGGTATTACATTGTGCGGGAAGAGGCGTTAAGTGAGTATACCCAGACAGATGCAAAAATGCAGGTGTATTACAAAGCCAACATTGATGCAGACCCAGTTCTGCTTTTAGAAGATCCCAATGCGCTGACACAAATTGCTTGGCAGCTTTATAAACCCATCATGACCGAACAAGGGATACTGATCTTGTCGGATCATAGTGATAGTGTAAGCTTGGGTTCAAAGCTGATCATGTTTGATACAACCACCCATAGCATTGCCTGGCAAAAGAGTTATGTTTTGGATTTGGACAGTTCCACTGTAAGTATTTCCAACGTGATGTTAGATACGGGATATTTGATGGAAATGCCCGATCATGGATTTTCTCTCAGTGGTTCTATTTTAACCAATAACGAGGTATTTCCTTGGTATATCCGCACCGATGCTTGTGGTGATTTGGTGTACAGCGGTTGCAGCATCAGCGGAGTGGAAGAGCCAGCCAACCAGGAGCCAGAGAAAATAATCACATTCCCTAATCCTTGCACCAGCGAGTTTACCTTAAAATTGAACGCGTCCGCCCAGAATGCCAAACTTCAAATCATCAACTCCATTGGACAAGTAGTGCATTTGGAATCTGTGAGCGGAAGACAGCAAGTCACGATCAACACCGAAAGCCTCGCACCAGGCGTTTACATCATCAAGGCTTTTGATCAAGACAATTCATTTTTGGAGAATTGCACTTTTGTGAAGGAGTAGGGGATTGGTGAATCGGTGGATCCGTGAATCGGTATATCGGTGGATGGGGTCAGTTTACGACTTTGCGAAATGCAGAAATTCTTCTGGACAATATACCTATTTCGTCTTTGAGAGTTGCGACATTGAATGGTTGATCATTGAGTTCCTGAATGATACTAAGTATGGCTCTGGTTTCCATGCAAGAGGCAAAAGCGATTGTCAAAAAATGTTCTTTTTCTTTTTTGGTTTTTCTGGACATTCCTTCTGCAATATTCAAAGTAACAGAAGTCATAGATCGTCTAATCTGTTGTATCAAGGATAAATCGGTCCAAGTACTCTTCCTAATGTTCTTGTAAATGAAAATACTTAGTCTCAATGACTCCTTCCATATTGACAATTTCTCGTAACTATTTGTCTCGCTCATTTTGCAAAACACAAGCAAAATAAGATGTAATGAAACACATAAAATATAGGAATAGCCTATAATTTATACCACCCCCTGATTTACCGATCCATCGATTCACCGGGCGAATGTCAATTCGCCCCTACAGATCCACCGATTCACCGATTTACCCTATAACCCATTTCACCTGCCTCCACATGCCATTGGCGTTTTTCCAACGGATGGTGTAAATGCCTGCTGGGCGTTGCTGACCGCGTACACGAATGCGACCCCCTTCTTGGGCCTGTCCATAACCTTGTTCCGCTTCGCCTTTGCTATTGACAATCCAAAATGTCACCCATTCATCCAAGTCCCAATCCGCTTGAATATACGCATCATGACCCATAGGGGTTGGATTGGGAAATATGACGCAATCGCCGCTATTTCTACTCCATGATTGTAAAGATTTCTCGGATTGTGAATAACTCACAAGCGATAAGAAAACCCCAAGAAAAACAACCCATAGCTTTTTCATCACAAACATTTTTTTCAAAATTGCTTCGTTTTTTCAAATCTCAGTTCCGTATTTCTACTGAATCCAATCCCTCCCTTTATTATCTTTATCGACCCATGATTTCAAGAAATACCATCGATCTCATATACCAAGCTGCCATCATCGAAGATGTGGTGGGTGAATTTGTCGCACTCAAGAAATCAGGGAAAAGTTATAAGGGCCTTTCGCCGTTTAGCAGTGAAAGAACACCCAGTTTTTACGTCGTTCCCAGCAAAGGCATATACAAGGATTTTAGTTCTGGAAAAGGAGGAAACGTCATCGACTTTTTGATGCAACATCAAAAGTTGACCTATCCAGAAGCCTTGCGCTGGTTGGCACAGCGTTATCAGATTCCGATTGAAGAGGAAGAAGAAAGCGACACACAAAAGCAAGAAAAAACGGAGCGTGAGCAATTATCACGCGTTGTAGAATTTGCCAACAATTGGTTTCAACATCAATTGCATGAAACAGAAAATGGACAAGCCATTGGACTGAGTTATTTTCAAGAAAGGGGATTCAGACCGGAAACCATGGCCACCTGGCAATTGGGATACGCCCCTGCCGGTTGGGATCACTTGAAGAAAGCCGCGGAAGAAGCAGGACACAACCTCGCTCTATTTGTCAAAGCTGGATTGCTGAAACAAAAAGACGTTGAAGAAAATTCCGATCCCGAAGCAGAGAAAAAAGAGGGCCGCATCTACGACGCTTTTCGAGATCGCGTGATGTTCACCATTCACAGTGAGTCAGGTAAAGTCATCGCTTTTGCGGGAAGAACATTGCAAGCCGACCTCAAGGGTGCCAAATACATCAATAGTCCGGAGAGTGAGCTCTTTCATAAGAGTGACGTTTTGTATGGTCTTCATCTCGCCAAAAACACCATCGTCAAAGAAGACGTCTGTTATTTGGTTGAAGGTTATACCGACGTGATCTCATTGTACCAAGCCGGAATCACCAATGTAGTGGCCAGCTGCGGAACAAGTTTGACCGAAGGTCACATCAAAAAAATTGTACGTTACACCAAAAACATTACGGTTCTTTTCGATGGTGATGCCGCTGGTATCAAAGCCAGTTTGCGCAGCATCGAAATGATATTGAAACAAGGGATGAACGTCCGTGTCGTTCTTTTCCCCGATGGAGATGACCCCGATAGTTTTGCCCGCAAAAATGATCAAGATACCATTGAGCAATTCCTGAAATCAAATGCCGTTGATTTTGTTCGATTCAAAACTAAATTGCTTTTAGAAGAAGCCGGAAAGGATCCTTTGAAGCGTGCGGAATTGATCAAGGATATTGTACAAACCATTTCCATCATTCCTGATGTCATTCAACGCGAGGTGTACTTGCAGGAGTGCAGCCACTTGCTCAATGTCACCCAAGAAAGCTTGGTGTATCAGTTGAATCAGACCTTAAAAAAGCAAAAATTCACACCCGCTGAGCGACAAGTTTTACCAACTGAAGCGCCACAAGAAGCGGAACCTGTTGATCCAGAAATAGGACATTCCTTTAGCACTTTCATTCAAGAAAAAGAGATCATTCGATTGCTTTTCTCATTTGGAGATTATCCAATAGAATGGGTTGTTGAGCAGAATCCGGAAGACCCAGATCACCCAAAAACCCAGACAGTAGCAGCCGCGGAGGTTATCATCGCTGCTTTGGAAAAAGACAACATGCAATTGGAAAATCAATTGCTGCGCGATATTTACCAGGAGTACATGCGTTTCATTGATGAAATGAATTACCCCGATATCAAGCACTTTACCTACCACGAAGATCCCTCCATTCGTCAGATGGTGACCGATTTAATCACTATACCGAACGAGCTCAGCAAAAATTGGGAAGCGCACAACATCTTTACAGAAACAGAAGACAGAAATTTAACCAAAGCATGCTTGGATGCTGTCAACCGGTTGAAGTTGATCAAGGTAAAAAAATTGTTACAAGACACAACCCAAAACATCGAAGAGTTGGGAGATAATCACGACACCATTTTCACTTTACTCGAGGACAAAATGCAATTGGAAAAAATCAAAATGCAATTGGCCCAATATTTTGGAACGGTTATTTTATAATTCGAATCTGAACGATTCTTCTGTCATTCCTATCAGAAGCAAAAATATTGAGTTCTCCTTTACCCGATTGAGCCAACCATTTCTTTCCTTTTACCCAAGAAAAATCTTCCGAGAAATTTTGACCTTGCCACATCTCACGATACAAGTGACGTTGCTCTGAAGCGGGGAAAGACATGAACAAAGACTGTGTAGAATCCTCTTGAAAAGCCATTAAAGACGCAGAGTCTGTTGCAACAACCCATAGCGCATTTTGCGTCCGATTCATCAATCGCCAACCTTGAGGAGCATTTGCTTGCGTCAACGGTGGCAAGTTTGTAGGATGAAGCAGCTGCATGATCTTTTGAGTTGTATCTTTTAACAATGGAGACAAGAATTTTTTAGGGTTTGATTTGGGTCTTTGCACCGCTACCCAACCCGTCGGAAATTGCTCAAAAAACCATTGAGGCGATTGCCATTGTGTCCAAGACTCCCAGGTATCACAATCGCAAGCTGTATCGGAAGAAAAAACTTTGAAGCTCGCCCGCAAAGCAGAATCCAAATTCCATTCAGGAGCGGCGACACAAAAACTACGCAATGCCTGGTTGCTCACACGCAATGTGCTATCCCATTGAATCGCAGCAGGCATACTCTTCGTAGAATCTGCCGATAACAAACCCACCCATTCAAATTGGTCAAAATCCAAAGCCATGATTTGATGATCAAAATGAGACACCCAACCAACGGCATGTGACTCGTCCAATTCATCAATAAACTCACTCCAAAGCAAAGATTGCTCTTCACTGGCCAATTGAAGTTGATCCAAACAACCCCGATCCATCGACCACACCAAAACATCTCCCCAAATTTTTAAATTGGGAATGAGCTGCACCAAATGCTCCACCTCTTTGTCCGACCACTTGTCAGGAATGCCCCAATACCAAACAACATTTTTGGAGAGCCCACTACCAAAACCCAAATAAACCGGATGACCTTCAAACATCTTTTTCACCTCGGGGAATTGTGCACACCAATTTTGCCATTGTCGGATATCCGAAACAGCCATTTGACGCAATTGAGAAGTAGAATCGGCCTTGATCCAATCACCCACGTTGTTCCAATTTTGAAGTACCAAAACCCATTCAGTTCTTGCATCCAAATGTTCCACTGCATTGGATGTAGATTTTAGATGTTGGCGGAAAGAATACCAATAGTAGCCCAACACAGAACCAATCAAAACCACAAACAGAACGCGAAACAAGACTCTTTTCTTCATACAACGAAACTAAGGTTATTCACTTCCATTGAACACACATGGACATTGCATTTTCAAACAAAAAAATGTTCAGTATCTTGCGGATTGAATATGAAAAAACAACTCCACCTACTGCTGTTTTTTTTAATAACAGCATCTTCCCTATTTAGCCAAAATTCGATCAAAGTACAGATCAAAGATGCCCAATACAAAAGTCCCATAGGATTTGCAAAAGTTCAAATAGTGGGAGGACAAAAAGGCGGTATTTCCGATATCAACGGCGAACTAGATCTCGATATTAAAAAAGAAGACTGTTTTGAGTTTTTCCAAATTGGATTTGAAAAAACAAAAGCCTGCTGGAATGGCGAGAACCCGTGGATTGTGCCCATGGCCAATTTGGATGATCAATTGAATGTTTTAAAAATTACCCCCACAGAAGATCCCGCTTATCGGGTGATGCGAATGGCAATAAAAAATGCAGATCAAAATAACATTCAAGCCATCAAGCCCTTTCAATACGAGCAATACAGCAAGATGGTGGCCAAGATCAAAGATGGATTCAGCAAGAAAATGGATTCTCTGAAACAAAAAACCGAAAGTGACATTTTCATTTCGGAATGCGTTTCTGAATTTCATCATGCCCCGGTGGATCAAAAATTTGAGAAGATCATTTTAAATAAAATCAGCGGAATTCCAATTCCCGACTTTACGATTTTGGGATCTTCCTTTCAAAGCTTCAATGCTTATGAAGCCGATTTTGAAATATTGGAAAATATCTATCTATCACCCTTGGGACCGAGAAGTTTGGACCGGTATCAATACAAAATGGAGGACACACTGGTGAGTGGTTTGGACTCAACTTTTATCATTTCTTTTTATCCGCAGCCACGCTTTGCAGAGAATGCCATGACAGGGATCCTGCACATTCATTCACCCGGATATGCTTTGGTTCGATTAACAGCAGAGCCTGCCGTTCATCAGGAAAATTTTTTCATTAAAATACAACAAGAATTCAGTCTCATTCAGAATTGGTATTTTCCTACCGACATCAATGCCTTTGTTACTTACATTTTAAATTCTGCCAATGTTAATGAAGAGAAATCACCGCTTCCAATTGCGCTTGAATTAAAAACACATGTCTCCAAAATTGAAATCTTGGAAAAATCCAATCATCAATTCGACGCCATTGTTATTGACTATCCTATCGATGCATTGTCACAGGGAAACGAAAAATGGGAAGAGCATCGATACACACCACTCACCAAAAGAGATTCAACTACGTATTACATCATTGACAGTTTGTCCAATGCGAATCAAACTTTCAAACAAATTGATTTCCTGAAAGAATTAGCAGAAGGAAAAATCAAACATAAAAAATTCAGTTGGGAAATAGATAAAATTATTCGCTACAACGGATTTGAAGGCTATCGAATGGGATTGGGGGGAATGACCAACACCAGCTTTCATCCGCAGTTGTCCATCGGCGGATACTATGCTTACGGCACAAAAGACCATGGGCACAAAGCCAGTGCAAAAATCAAATGGCAATCCCGTGATCTGAAACTTGAAATTTCAGGCGCATATATTTTTGATGTTATTGAAAGTGGTCAACACACTCTTCCTGCTTACCGACCCGATTTCCCGGCATCCAGCTATGCCTTCTTCGTTACCAAAATGGACCATTACCAAGGTTGGCACGGCCATATCGAGATGCCATTACTCAACAACATTCGCGTCTTACTCGACTTCAATAATTTTGACAAAACCGCCTATTCTGAATACCGATTATTGAGCAATGGCGAACAATGGGGAGGCCAATATCGACTTACCGAATTGCGTACCACCATTCGATGGGCGCCAGGCGAAAAGAGACAGCGCATTTTGAATAAAGAGAAAATTTTGGGCGGTTACTGGCCTGTTTTCCGATTGGCGAAGACGCAAGGCAATTGTCATTTAGAACAATACTATCCGTTTACACGATATCAACTTTTGATAGATAAAACATTTCGTTCCGCTTACTTGGGAGAATTGACTCTAAACGCAGAAACTGGAACGGTGGTCGGAACATTGCCTTGGTCAGAATTGCAGTCCGCCCGAGGAAGTTTGAGCAATCGCAATATCAACATCACCATTCCCCACACTTTCCAAACCATGACCAACAATCGCTACTACGCAAGAGACTATGTGCAGGTAATGGCCAAGTATGAATGGATGAGTCCCCTTTATCTTCGTCCACAATCCAAACCCCGTTTGGCCTACACCTGCAATGCCGGATGGGGCCGATTGGAAGATAAAGATCAATTGCCCACTACTAAAATCTTGGACTATCCCCTTGGATACTATGAAGCCGGGATTCACATACTCGATCTGTATTCCAAGGACTTCAACCGACTTGGATTCAGCACCTACTATCGATTTGGGCCCTATCATGACCCCATCGAAAAAAACAATTGGCTCATCAAACTGACTTCCAGCATTTTGTTTTAAATCTTTTGTCAGGCGCCTGCTGTATGGCCATTCCTTTTGTATCTTTCACCCGTGGAGATATTTGAGTTCATCGGCAAAATGGCGAATCCAGAAACCATCATTCATTATGGTGGACTCGCTCTTTTATTGGTCACCATTTTTGCAGAAAATGGATTGATCATCGGATTCTTTTTACCTGGAGATTCCCTACTTTTTTTATCAGGATTAATTTGCGCAACACAGCCTGAACTTTTGGATGTTCCCGTTGAAATGTTGATGTTGTATTTGTTTCTTTCTGCAAGCGCAGGAACCACCTTCGGGTATTGGTTCGGTCGTAAATTCGGAAAGCGCGCTTTGGATCGGGAAGAGACTTGGTTATTCAAGAAAAAATATGTGGAAGTCACTTCCGATTTCTATCACCGCCATGGCGGAAAAACTTTGATCCTTGGACGTTACTTGCCCATCATTAGAACCTTTGCCCCCATTTTAGCTGGAGTCATTCAAGTTGAATTTAAAACTTTCATGTTTTACAATTTGCTGGGCGGCGCCATGTGGATTGGCACCATAACCTCGGCAGGATATTTTTTAGGACAATTTGAAATTGTCAAAAACAACATTGACTATATCATTCTTGGATTTGTGGTTGTAACGACAGCCATATTGGTCAATACCTATTTCCGTCAAAAAAGAAGAAAACAAAAAGAACAATCTTAATACCATGAAATTTGGAACCAAGGCCATTCACGCTGGCCAAGAACCGGACCCCACTACTGGGGCCATCATGACACCCATTTATCAAACTTCTACATACGTGCAGCATGCACCCGGTGACCACAAAGGGTACGCTTATGCTCGTGGAAAAAACCCGACTCGTGTTGCTTTAGAAGCCTGTTTGGCCGCATTGGAAAACGCCAAACATGGCTTGTGTTTTTCAAGCGGAATGGGTGCTGCCGATGCAATCATCAAATTGTTGGTACCTGGTGATGAAGTCATCGCAACGGATGATTTGTATGGTGGTTCATACCGCATGTTTACCAAAGTGTTTTCTAAGTACGGCATCGTTTTTCACTTTGTGGACATGCACGACTTGGACGCAATTGAAAAAACAATCAACGACAAGACCAAAATGATTTGGGTAGAAACGCCTACCAACCCAATGATGAAAATCATTGACATTGCGGCGATGGTTGAAATTGCTAAAAAACACAACTTAATCAGCGTTATCGACAACACATTTGCTTCACCCTATCTTCAAAACCCATTGGATATGGGTGCTGACATTGTGATGCATTCTGCCACCAAATATTTGAATGGTCACAGCGACGTCATCATGGGTGCCATCTGTACCAACAATGATGCTTTGTATGAGCAGTTGGCTTTTATTGCCAATTCTTGCGGTGCTACGCCAGGTCCACAAGACAGCTTCTTGGTGATGCGCGGGTTAAAGACATTGCATGTTCGCATGGAACGCCATTGTCAGAACGGAAAAGCAGTAGCGCATTATTTGAAAAACCATCCCAAAGTGGGTAAGGTTTATTGGCCAGGATTTGAAGAGCATCCCAACCATGCGGTAGCCAAAAAACAAATGCGTGATTTCGGCGGCATGATTTCATTCACTCTCAAAACTGATTCATTTGAGGATGCTTCGACATTGGCTAGCAACACAAAAGTATTTTCTTTGGCTGAGTCATTGGGCGGTGTAGAATCATTGATTGGTCACCCTGCCAGCATGACCCATGCCTCTATTCCCACCCAAGAGCGCATCAAAACCGGTATCACCGATTCATTGTTGCGACTCAGTGTAGGGATTGAAGATGAAGAAGATTTAATTGAAGATTTGAGACAAGCATTAGAAAAAATAGTTTAAGATGAGTCAAAACATTTCCATCGTTGGTAGCGGATTAGTCGGTAGTTTATTGGCCATATACATGGCCAAGCGTGGTCATAAAGTACAAGTGTATGATCGCCGATCGGATATTCGAAAAATGAAAATCGTACAAGGCAAGAGTATCAACTTGGCTTTGAGCGACCGCGGATGGAAGGGATTGATCGGTGCAGGAATAGAGGCTGAAATCAACAAAGTAGCATTGCCCATGTACGGCAGAATGATGCATGCCGTCGATGGAGCATTGACATATCAAGCGTACGGAAAAGAAGGTCAAGCCATTTACAGTGTTTCCAGAGGATTGCTCAATCAAACTTTATTGAACTGCGCTTCACAATATGACAATGTCGAATTGTTCTTCGACCACAAGTGTGATGATGTCCAATTGGACAAGAAAAAAGTTGTATTCGAAACCCCCAATGGAGAAAAGGAATATGTCTACGATCGACTCTTCGGAACAGATGGTGCATTTAGCGCTGTGCGCAACCGAATGATGCGTCTGGATCGCTTTGACTATTCCCAAAAATATTTGGAGCACGGTTACAAAGAGTTAGAAATTCCAGCCAATCCGGACGGAACACACCAATTGCGCAACGATTGCTTGCACATATGGCCCAGAGGAGAATTCATGATGATTGGTCTTCCCAATCCAGATGGATCATTTACTTGTACCTTATTCATGGCATTTGAAGGCGAAGTGAGTTTTGAAAAAATCAAATCAGAAGCGGATGTGCATGCATTTTTCGATCGCTATTTTCCCGATGCAAAAGCTTTGATGCCCGAATTGACCCAAGATTATTTCAATCATCCCACCGCCAGTTTGGTCATGGTGAAATGTGAACCTTGGAATATCGGCGGCGATGTCGCTTTGGTGGGAGATGCTGCGCATGCCATTGTTCCTTTTTATGGTCAAGGCATGAACTGTGGATTCGAAGACTGCTCCGAATTAGAACGCATTTTGACCGAAACCAATGAAAATTGGGAAGAAGCATTGCCCCAATATGCCAAAGAACGCAAGCCAAACGGTGACGCAATTTTAGAATTGGCTTTGCGCAATTATATTGAAATGCGTGATCTCACCGCCGATCCCAGATTTTTGCTTCAGAAAAAAATTGAAGGCTGGTTCAGTACCAAGCATCCCGACAAATGGATGCCGCTCTATTCGCAAGTCACTTTCAGTCATATTCCTTACCACCAAGCGTTGGCCAACGGAATTAGACAAGACCAAATCATGAATGAAGTTTTATCGATGTCCAACATCGAAGAAATTTGGAACAGTGAGGTGGTGGAAAACAAAATCTTGTCCATGATTTAAGACGGTTACTTTTTTTCATCTTTGAAAAAAATCACTGATGAAAAAACAGATTTTAGTCGCGACATTATTACTTGGTTTTTCTTCGGCATGGGCACAAAGACAATTTCGCCCTTTACACGCTGAAGCAGACTTTTTGGACAAAGGATGGTCCGTGGCATTGGGCTCAACAGCTATGCTACCATTGGATTTTAGAAAGAACGTTTCTTTGTACAGCACAGCGGCGAGAGATTCATCATCATTGGTTTATGACGGCAAATTAACGTCAACACCGAAAGCGGGTTGGATGCTAGATGTTCATCGCGTTTGGCTAAAAACGAAATTCAAATATTTTGACTATTGGGAAGCAGGTGGCCGATACTATGCACTGCGTGGCATGGAAAGATTCAATGGCGATTATCCTGGAAAAAATTCAAATGGCATTCTCTCTTCGGACCTAAAGACCAAATTCACGCTTCACACCATTGGCATAGATGCCAAAGCCATTGACATGTGGCAGATTTCCGATACCAAGTGGATTCACCATGGTCCCATTGTTTACGCAGACTATCAATTTGTGCAAAGCACACGCAAAAAAGGTGTAGACCTTCCCATTCCCTATTCCATGCCCTATCGCTTTCAGTCAGGACTTAATTATCAATTAGGGATTGGAAAAAAATTCTTCCCAGGCTTCTATGCGTTGGGCACCATTGAAACGCCATTGCTGACCATTGTGCCTTGGCGTGAAAAATGGCCTACCATGTCTGTCCTAGACACCAAATGGCAACCGGTTATGGCCACTATAAAAATTGTATTTCTAGACAAACGGCCTTCTAAAGCCTGCGAAAACAGACCCAATGCCATGGAAGAATTTGACAAAGACAATCCCGGAAAACACAACCGCAAAAACGGTGTAATGGAAGGGAAAATCAAACGAGTAAAAGTCAAAAAAAGAGATTAGGATCTGCTTATTGGCAGATCACTAATCTTTGATAAACTTCTCCAGCTTTAACCATATAGATGCCACTTGACAAGTTGCTATCCGCTAGGTTCAAAATGCAAGTGTTTCCAGAAACATTGTTCTTGAACTTGAATACCACTTTTCCACTCAAATCCATAATCTTTATTTCTGCCGGAATATCATTGCCATTTTCCCATACCAATTGGATGCTTCCTGTAGAAGTTGGGTTGGGATAAATGGTAAATGAATTCGAAGTTTCCACTTTTGAGTCAGTAACAGGAGAACCATTTTGAATCACCATACCAGACGTCGTAGTCATCATACATTGTGACGTCCCCCAATCACCCTTCACACCATTGTAGTAAACTGGACGAACACGCACATTGTAAGTCTTACCATTTGCAATACCCGGAACGGTATTCAAGAATAGAATGCTCGAATTCAATGGTCCCATTACAAGCACAGGAGATCCTGAAGTTGGTAATGATTGTGTTACTTCCCATTCATATTTCTCCGCAGCACAAATGGTATGATCAACGGTCAAATAGCTCGTCAAGCTCTTCATTGCAGGACAACGATCAGCACTGCGCAAAACAACACTCGCTTCAGGACTCATGGTGACGGTGCAACTTGAACCTCCACGAGCAGTCAAACTAAACATATTTCCGATAGGATCAGGAATCGAATAAACTACTGGAATTGTCAAGCTGTAGACAACAGGACTGGTGGACAAATTAGAAGGGAAAATTCTACCAATTCGGGTCACCACAGAACTAGAAGAAGTCGTGGTATAAGTCCAAGGGGTGATATTCAAGTTCGTGCCATTTTGAGTGGCGCTATTCACCTCAAATAGATAAGCCATTGCATTGGACTTGAATTGCGCCTTGAAGCTCAAACAAGAAGAAGAATACACTCCTGTGTTGTTGCTGTAAGTATGGTCACAAGTAGATGCTACCAAATGGTTGAAACACATTTTAGCGCTAGTGTTGTAAGTACCGCCTTCACCATGCAAAGCAATGATGTACGCATGACCCGGAATTAAAACATCACTGAACAAAGTTTGATTACCTCCTGTATTGGCCAAATTCACAGTAGTAATTTGATTCAAACACGTTCCCAAATCTTCGAACAAATACAAGGTATTATTTCCTGTAGCGGCGGACAATCCAGCGCGCAAAGTATTATAACTTGCGGTAAGCTTGTACCATAAATCTGGACCTGACCCAGAAATGTATGGAGAATCTGTCCCAACATTCAAGTTAGCGCTGCTGATATTTCCTGTTGAGCACGTAGGATATAATGCTGTAGCGACATTGGTGAATGTTACGCCATTCAAAGCCAACAAACCTTCATCTGTTTGTCCATTGCAATTATCATCCAAACCATTGCAGATTTCTGTTTGTGGTAAAACACAACTTCCATCATCCAGTGTTGCAGCTGCATTGAAATTACAAGCCAACGGATTGGTACAACCGGATACAGCAGCACAAGGCAAATCAGATCCTGAACAATCTTCATCTATTCCATTTCCACAGATCTCTAACGCTCCTGCATGTACAGTAGCTGCATTATCGTTACAATCGCCCGAAATTCCGGCGGTTGAAGTATAACCGGCGCCTGGTGAAACACAAGATGTTTGTGTCGAAACATAGTATCCATCCGCATCTGCATCCAAATACCAAGTCAATGGTGTCGTAACAGATGTCGTGATGTTGTTACCATTCGCAGTTGGTGTGGATTGACATGTGTTGTTGGCGGTCATCACTACTGTGACTACTGCGCCCGTTGTTAAAGCAGCATTGGTGTAAGTCGAAGTGTTGGTTCCTACATTGGTTCCGTTCAACTTCCATTGGTAAGCAGGAGTCGTTCCACTGTTCGTGGGAGTGGCTGTGAAAGTCACACTGGTTCCTGAACAGATACTGTTGTCTGCATCGCTAGAAGTAACGGCAACCGCTGGGGTAACGTTGTTCAATACAGTGGTCGTGATGCTATTTCCATTGGCAGTTGGTGTGGATTGACATGTGTTGTTGGCGGTCATCACAACTGTTACTACATCATTATTCGCAAGAGCTGCATTGATGTAGGTTGTTGCGCTAGTGCCAACGTTTGTTCCGTTCAACTTCCATTGGTAAGC
>CANFLZ010000002.1 GCA_947448135.1 Flavobacteriales bacterium | reverse complement strand
TTGATGAGCGCATTTTTAGGCTCAGTTAAAATTCTGCGCAACGCTGATTCGTCAAGTGGATTTAAATAACTCAACACAGGGAAACGGCCAATCAACTCCGGAATCAACCCGTAGCTTTTCAAATCTTGAGGGCTGATGTATTTCAACATGGACTTTTCTTCTTGGGTTGCGCCTAGTTTCGTCGAGAAACCAATTGCTCCAGTATTGATACGTCGAGCGATCATTTTATCAATTCCATCAAAGGCACCGCCACAAATAAACAGGATATTCTTGGTGTCAATCTGAACCAATTTTTGATCGGGGTGTTTTCTTCCTCCTTGTGGCGGAACACCAACAATACTTCCTTCCAATAATTTCAACAAACCTTGCTGCACGCCTTCGCCACTAACATCCCGTGTAATGCTAGGATTGTCACTTTTTCGAGCGATTTTATCGATCTCATCGATAAATACAATTCCTCGTTCTGCTCGGGCTACATCAAAATCTGCGTTTTGCAAAAGCTTAGATAAAATACTTTCAACGTCTTCTCCTACATACCCAGCTTCTGTTAATACAGTCGCATCGGCAATGGCAAAAGGGACGTTTAATATTTTGGCAATTGTCTTGGCCAGTAGTGTTTTTCCTGTTCCTGTTTCTCCTACTAAAACAACGTTGGATTTTTCAATCTCAACCTCATCTGTTTTGGATTTGGTTGCTTTTTGAGACAATCTTTTGTAATGGTTGTAAACGGCAACACTCAACACTTTTTTAGCTTCTTCTTGACCAATGATATATTCGTCAAGATGCTTTTTTATTTCTATGGGTTTGTAGTTTTTAAAAGCAACAGGCTTTTCTACTTTTTCTTCTTTGGCGTCTTCTGCAATGATGCGGTGTGCTTGTGTTGCACAATCGCTGCAAATGTGCCCATGAAGCCCAGCAATCAACATCTTAACTTCTTCTTCTTTTCTTCCACAAAAGGAACAATGTACATTTTTCATAGTCAATATTTGCGATGCAAAGATACAACAGCACTTTCCTACTGTGGGTCTACATCGATGTTGATTCTTGTTTTATTATAGGGGGGAAGGGCTTTTAAATTCTGAACCTGCTGAAAAATTAACTCCTTGCTTTCAATGAGCTGTTTACCCAATCCCATTTTGATGTGAATGACGCGGATATATTGTAGATTGATTCGGGCGACGAAAGGTTTTTCTGGCCCCATAATGCCTTCTTTCAATTTACCGCGAAGCTGTTCTACCAAGTATTTGGCGGTGGCTTCTACTTCGGTTTCATTTTTGTTTTTTAGAATCAATTTGATCATCCTAACAAAGGGAGGATAGGCATACTGATGTCTTTCTTTGATTTCTCTTTTGTAGAAATCGGCATATCGATTTTCGCGAATCAGCGGATAAAGCCAATGATCAGGTTGTGTGGTTTGAATGAGGACATGTCCCAATTCTTTGCTTCTTCCTGCACGTCCTGCCACCTGCACGAGAATTTGAAAGCTTCGTTCTAAAGCTCTAAAATCTGGAAAGGCCAGAAGGCGGTCTGCATGTATCACCCCAACCAATGCAACATTGGGAAAGTCCAATCCCTTGGTAACCATTTGCGTTCCCACCAAGATATCCACCTCACCACTTTGAACACGTTCGACAATATCAGCTTGACTGTTTTTATTTCTCGTTGTATCGGCATCCATTCTCTGAATAGTAGCTTTTGGAAAAAATGCTGCAATTTCTTCTTCAATTTTTTCGGTACCCGCGCCCAACATTTTAACATCGGGTGATTTACAAACGGAACAGCTTTTTGGAGTTTGTGTTTTATAACCACAATAGTGGCATTCCAGATGATGATCCAATTTATGGTAGGTCATGCTTACATCGCATCGGGTACATTTGGCCATCCATCCGCAGGTTTGGCATTGCCATTGCGGCGTGTAGCCCCGTCTGTTTTGAAATAGGATGACCTGTTTTTGATCCTCCAACGTGTTTTCGATGCAGTGAATCAATGGCTCACTCAAGGACCCGTTGACCTTTTGAATTTTTCTCTCTTCCAGCAAATTGATCAAATCAATTTGTGGCAATACCGCTTCCCCATAACGTGTTGTCATGGAAACCAATCCGTAACGGCCAATCTCAGCATTGCGATAGCTCTCTAATGCAGGTGTTGCACTTCCTAATAAGACCGGGCAGCTATGAAGCTGTGCTAAAACAATCGAGGCATCTCTGCCGTTGTACCTGGGCGCGGGATCTTGTTGCTTATAGCTGGCATCGTGTTCTTCATCAACGATGATTAAACCAAGTCTTTCGAAAGGCAAAAACAAAGCACTGCGCGCTCCGATAATAATGTCATTCTCACCTGGAACATGACTGATTACTTTGCTCCATGTTTCCGTTCGCTCATTGCCAGAGTGTCCGCTGTGGTAAACGCCGGCGCGTACCCCAAAATATTGCTTCAGACGAATCACGATTTGGGTGGTCAATGCGATTTCGGGAAGCAGAAATAATACTTGTTGTCCCTGTGCGATCTTCTCTTCAATGATCTTGGCATATACTGCTGTCTTCCCGCTTCCAGTAATGCCGTGAAGCAATACTACCGGTGTCTTTTCCCAATGCTTTTCTATTTCATTTTTAGCCTTTTGCTGAAAGTCAGCGAGTTCTGGGATGCTCACAGGTTGAATTAAACCATCTTGAAGTCGATCGATATTTTTCTTTTGAATTTTTACCCAGCCCTTTTCTACCAATGCGTTTAGAATAGAAATAGAGCATTGTGATTGTATCAACAATTCCTTTTTTTCAATTGGAACAGATTCAGGTGTTGGTTGTCTTAAAATAAAATTGAGCAGTAAGTCATGTTGCTTTTTTGCTTTTTTATTCAAGTCGTCCAAAATGGTTTTTTGCTCCTCAGGATCAATCGGTAAATTGTCCCATAGTACAATGTCAATTGTCTTGGGTTTGTATCGTTGTTTTACCTCTTGCTGCGAAATGAGTACCTTGACATCAATCAAATGCCTTATTGCAGCTGATGTTTCAGGGCCTTTGATGTGCTTGACAATTTGCTCCCAATTGTGTGCACCATTGGCGGCTAAAAATTGAATGATGGCAGATTCGACAGGTTTGTTTTTATAGAATTGTGGCTGCGCGGCCTCGCTAATGATATAAGTGGTTTCTTCATCAAATTTTAATCCAGGAGGAAGTGCGGAGAGCATCACTTCACCAATGTTGCACAAATAATATTCTGAAACCCAAAACCAAAATCTAATTTGCTTTTCTGTTACAATTGGGTATTCATCAATCAAAGACTCAATGTTTTTGGCTTCGTATTGAGTCGGCGACTCGTGGTGTATCCGGATAATGATGCCGGCATGCTTTTTTGAATTGCCCAGTGGCACCACAACGCGCATTCCGGGTTGCAAATAGGCATCGAGATGCTCAGGCACTTGATAGGTCAAGGGCTTGGGCAAGCTTAATGGCAATATGATATCGGCAAATGTGGCCATTGTATATTCAAAAAATGCCGCACATGGCGGCATTCATGAGAAGGATGGAGAAATTATTTCTTACGTTCTAAAATTTCATCGATCATACCATATTCTTTGGCTTCTGATGCAATCATCCAATAATCGCGGTCACTGTCGGCCCAAACTTGATCGTATGATTTTCCGCTGTGGGTAGCGATGATGTCGTACAATTCTTTCTTCAATTTTTGAATTTCACGGGCGGTGATTTCAATGTCGGAAGCTTGTCCACGAGCTCCTCCCAAAGGTTGGTGAATCATCACGCGAGAGTGTTTTAATCCTGTGCGCTTACCAGCTTGACCAGCACACAATAGCACAGCGCCCATAGAGGCCGCCATTCCTGTGCAGATTGTAGCAACATCTGGATTGATGTATTGCATAGTGTCATAAATACCAAGACCAGCATATACACTTCCTCCTGGCGAATTGATGTAAATCTGAATGTCTTTTGAAGAATCTGTGTTTTCCAAAAATAGCAATTGCGCTTGGATGATATTAGCGATATAGTCATCAATCTCTGTACCCAAGAAAATGATTCGATCTGCCATCAATCGAGAGAAAACGTCAACCTCACGGAAAGGCATGTTGCGCTCTTCAATGACAGTGCGTGTCATCATTTCAGGTCCATACATATGGGAAACTACGTCGTCAATTGTGGTTCCAGAAATTCCGCGATTATTCATCGCAAATTGTCTAAATTCTTTTCTGTTGATCATATTATTCGGGCTTTAATCTGTTGATTTTTTTTTCGATTTTTCACTGTTTTCACTGTACTCTCCATAACCATAACGGTATCCATCACCGTAGCCATAACCGTATCCATACACATAACCGTATCCATATTTGTATGCATACTTAGAATAGTAATAACGCCAGCGATTTTGCTTGATATTATTCAGAAGCAGTGTGACGTGTGAAATTTCATTTTGCTCTAATGTGTCTTCTAAGAAGCGAACCCCTTGTTTGGTGGCTTTTTGGGTATTCATAACAAATAACCCGAGTTGCACTTTGTTCATCAAAACCAAGGAGTCACTGATCAATGCCAATGGTGGGGTATCGATGATGATGAATTCGTATTCTTCTTTTAATTCAGCAATCAAATCATCCACACGAGAGGATAAAACAAGCTCAGAGGCATTGGGCGGAACTGGACCGGCCAAGATGATGTGCAAGTTGGGGATGTCAGAGTGAATCACACTTTCTCTCCAATCTTTTTGATTCACGAGATAAGAAGAAATACCGGATAGGTTTTGCTTTTTAAACACTTTGTGCACTTTGGGTTTGTGCATGTCAAAGTCTAACAGAATAACTTTCTTTCCTGCTTTGGCCATCGTAGAGGCCAAGTTGACAGAAACAAATGTTTTTCCCTCACCAGGATGCAATGAAGAAACCAACATGATTTTCTTATCATCCTTGGGCAACAAATATTGAAGATTGGTGCGAATGGAACGAAAGGATTCGCTGATGTTACTCCGGGGAGCAGAAACAATTGCGATTGGGTTGTCATCGGCTTCATCATAAAACGGAACACCCCCAATAATGGAAATCTTTGAAATTGATTTCAGCTCTTTTGTATTTTCAATGCGTTCAAAAAACAATGCGCGAATAAAGCCGATGATGATGGCCAAAACGAATCCAATTCCTAGCGCGACATAGGTGTATTTTTTGCGATTCGGCCCCACAATTCCAATGGATCGTGCTTTTTCTAAAACAGATGTTTCGGGAACAATACCGGCCTTAGCAATGACAGTGTTGGCTCTTTTTTCTAAAAGAAAATTGTACAAGGACTCGTTGACATCAATCTTTCTTTCAATGTTCAAGATCTCTTTTTTATCTTTTGGGATACCTTTCAATTGGTCTTCTAAATTTTCTTTGTTCTTTTTGATAACCTTCAAACGTTGATCTGTCTGAACTTTACTATGAGAGATATAATTTTTTGTGGACTCAATTAAACTATTGATTTCATTGTCGATTCGTCCAATTCTTGAGTCTGCAGGTTTGTAGTCAAATAATAAGTTGGCTTTGCGCTGTTTGAGCTCCATTAATTTCGAAATGAGATCGGACAGGTAAACATCGGTGTATTCGTAGGGATAAATTTTAGAAACTTGATCGGCGTAGTTGATGTTGTTGAAATAAGCTTCTAATTTTTGGATGGCTTTGTTTTTATTTTCAATTTCATAGAGCTCCTTCTCAACTTCTTTTAATTGCTCAATAATATCCTCTTGTGTCTGTGTCAATTGAATGTCTTCACTCTCAGGAGAAATTGTATTGAGTATAGCAGTTAATGAATCGGTAATGGTGGTCAGTTCCTTAAGCTGCTTGTCTATGTATTTTAAAGTGTTGGTATTAACGTCCAATTGACTTTTGATGGTGTATTGGATATACTCGTTGGTCAAAGTATCCAAAAATTGCTGACACAATTCTGGAAGTCCGTCATTGATGCCGAGGGTTAAAATACTGGAGTTGGCATTATTGGAAACCTGCACCATAGAGGCATATTTATTCACCAATTGGTCCCGCGAGAGAACGATGAATTTATAAGTTTGTTCGATGATTGTTTCAAACTCCTCGGGTGAAATTCCATTGGCAATGGAAATTTTCAAATGCATTCGGTTGTCCTGATAAGCCTCTCCAAATTTTATTTCTTTGAAAAATTTTACCCCTTTTGACTCGTAGGAGATTTGGTATTTATCACGATCAATGACTTTGATGAAAATGGGGACATTGTACAATCTACCATTTAATTTCTCCCATGGGCATTCCACTATAAGTGATCCAAAATTGGAGACTTGAGCCGTTCTAATCCGACCCACAATAAAATAGCTAATGTTAAAATCAAGCTTGTCAATGACCCGACCAATCAAATCTTTCGATTTTATCGCTCGCTTTTGGTTGTTGATGTCTTGAAGTACAGAGTAATATCCAACGCTGGAATAAATTTTACTTTGATAGTCATACGCGTTGTTGGATTGCAATAAAATTTCTGCTGAAGCCCCGTATATATCAGGCAACTTATGGCTCTGAAAATAGGCCATGACAAAGGCAATGCTGCAAAAAATGGGGACAAGGATCCAATTCTTACTGACAAATTTCAGAATAGGAATCAAATCCTCTGTGTCTAATGATCCTGATTTTGCTGAATTGCTCATGTATTTTGCCCTACATGCAAATATATCGTTTTGATGATGATTTGTATAGAATTATTTCGAAGTGTTTCCAACAATCCGAAGAAATGGATTATTTTTGTTTCCTATGCTGAAAACTTGTTTCAAAAAACTGCTGTTGTTGACAATGATGATTGCCTGCTCAACGGCCATGTGGTCTCAATTACCAGATCCAGGTGGTGGTGAATTGCCCTGCGGTGGAGAGTTCGGTCCTTGCCCCATTCCATTAGATGGTGGGTTAACTTTATTATTGGCTTCAGGCTTGGCTCTTGGCGGAGCAAAAATGTTAAAAGATCGGGAAAAGAATTCCAACTAAAGATGCGGAATCATCCCACGGCTCGCTTTATTATTCGGGCTGCGATAACCTATACCATTGGGATATTGGTGTATGATTTATTTCTTTTGCCTTATACCAATTTGGATGAAATTCTGATTCATGGTTTGGTACGTATTTCTGAATGGATTTTATCAGTCTTAGGTTTTCAACTTCTTCCTCACACACATTCTTGGTGGAATACCATACACATCGCGGGATCAAATGGTGTCTGGATTTCTTCTAATTGTGACGGATTTTCTTTGCTTTGGGTTTTTTCAGCTGTATTTATTTTTTTAAACGGTAGTTGGAAAAGAAAATTGATTTATTTGCCAATAGCCTGTGTTATTATAGAATGGATGAATGTTTTGCGCATCGTTTCTTTGGCCATGATAGAATTCTACTCACCCAAAAGTTTGGCATTTAATCATGACTATACATTTACAATTCTTGTTTATACTGTCGTAATAGGCTTGTGGTATTATTGGATCGCTTACTGGGCAAATCCTTTGAAAAAATGAATCGTTCAGTTGCATTTTTTCTTTTAATTGCCGCTTTATTGGTTTGGACAAATGAATGGTGCAAAATCAATGTCAATTATCAGTTGTATTTGCGCGATAAAATTCCGAATTTTGAGGGTCTTAATTTAGAAGAGAAGTTGTATTTGAAAACACAGCATGAGGAATACGCACCCTATTCTTTTTTTCATTCGCATGCTGATTTTTCTTGGTTTTATAATCAAAGCAACGCTTTCTGGAAATCCATGAAATGGGCAATACCCATTGCTTTTACATTGTTTTTTGGTCTCCTAGAATGGTGGTTTTTACCGCAGTGTTTCCCCGCTGAACCGATATCTAGAAAGTATATTCTGGCTTATTATGTAGGACTTTCGATGGTGGTATTGGTGTTGTATTTTTGTAGCTTGGCTTGGCCTTTTTTACCTTTACAAAACGTTGGAAGAAAAATTTGGATGGTATTGCAATCCCCCTCTTTTTTCATTTTGCTACTAATCAATCATTGGAAAAGAAAACATGAAAATCAATAGAACAATCGACTCCATTTCACCTGATGCTCGCCTTTGGTTTTACAATGTTCCCAGAAAACTAACCGGCGATGAAATTGCTGTATTTGAAGTGCATCGCGATGAATTTTTGCAAAGTTGGAAAACCCATGGAAAGTCCAATCATGGTGATGTTTGGTTGATTGAAGATCAATTGATTGTTGTGATGGGATGGAATGATTTTGAATCCATATCGGGTTGCAGTATTGATAAAAGTGTTGCCTTTATCCGATCATTGTCTGAGCTTTTTCAATTGGATTTAATGGACCGAATGTGGGTATATTTTCAACGCAATGGAAATTGGGAGTCCGCTAAAATTCATCAGTTTTGGGCGTTGAGAAAGGCGAATGAAATTGGGGATACTACTTTGTTATTGGATACAACCATTACTGAGTTCTCTCAAATGGATGCGCTGTGCAAACCATTTGCATCTTCATGGCATGCCCAAATGTGGAAATAGTTAGGGCAGTGGACTAAAGTGTTGGTCAATCATATAAACCAAACTCGTCATGGCCGCCGCTCCCAATTGAAGCTCCCGCTTATTTACATTCTCAAAGACATCATTGTTGGTGTGGTGATAATCAAAATATCGTTGATTGTCCACGTTCAAAGCGAACAATGCAACTTGATCATCTTTCAATGGACCAATATCTACACCGCTCCAACCTCTCTTAAAACTGTGCAATTGATAGGGTTCCCAAAGCGGTGTCCAGGTCATCCATTCTGCATAACGGTTGTCTGGAGATTGTGTACTAAATCCTCGCGGTGAAAATCCGCCTCCGTCACTTTCAAGGGCCGCAAGATGTTTGTCACCATTGGATTTAGTGATTTTAGCATATGTAATTCCCCCATCATTACCAAATTCCTCGTTGATAAATAGTACAACGCGGATGGTTCTTTTGGGAGCATATCCCATCGCTTTTAGTGTTCGCAATACTTCCATGCTTTGAACACAACCGGTTCCATCATCATGGGCTCCTTCACCGACATCCCATGAATCCAAGTGCCCTCCAATCGTAATGATTTCTTCTGGATGCTCATTCCCTTTTAACTCTCCAATTACATTGTATTGTGTGATGCGGCCACCATTTTCACATTCCAAGTGAATATGGAAAATAACGTCGTTGTGTTGATCAATCAATTCACCCAGCCATTTGCTATGATAGGCACTGAGTGCAGCCGCAGGAATGTTGGTTGCGTCTGTAGCTCCTGTATGTGGAAATTGATCATCGGCCAATGTCAGGGATCGTGTCAGACACGCCACAGCTCCTTTTGATGCTGCTAGCTTTGGACCCTTCCAACGGGTTTCTCCACCGCCTCCATAAGCAGCCCCTGTATTGATCAAGGCGGCATCCAATGGTTTGTTGATGAATACAATTTTTCCTTTGACTACTTCTTCTGTTAACCCTTCTAATTCTTGAATACTTTTTACCATCAAGATGGGTGCTGTTATGTCTCCTGCAACAGATCCACCTAACGCAGCGACGGGAATGGTTTCTTTTTTGCGACCTATGATGACAATTCCTTTTTCGTTTTTCCCTCGGTTCCATTTCGGAACTTCTACAGGCATCAGATAAGTCGTGTCTGCTCCCATGGCTTCCAACCTTTCTTGTCCCCATAAAATGGCTTTCATGGCGGATTCGGAACCAGCCACGCGATGCCCAATGTTTTTGCAGAGGTCGTGCAATTCCGAATAGCAAGTTCCATTCAGCAATATCTCCCTATATATGCTACCAATGGTGGTGCTGTCTTTGTTTTGTGCCCACCCATTTGAGATGGATAGCGTGAAGATGAAAACGAAAATTTTCCTCATGACATGTATGAACCGTTATTAATATCCAAAGCTTGACCGGTAATTGATTTTTGATTTTCTGATATAAGAAAGGCCACAAATTGTGCAATTTCTTCAGGTGCTGAAAAACGATTCAATGGAACGAGTGATTTTTGAATTTCCAATTCACGCTTAAGACTGTTTCCTGTAAATTCACTCAATCGCTTGACACTGGTTAAGGCCATTTCAGTTTCTACCCAGCCTGGGCAAATAGCATTGATGAGGATGTTCTTCGAACCATATTCAACAGCCAAAGATCGAGTTAATCCAAGCAATCCGGTTTTTGCAGTGCAATAGGCCGAATATCCGGGCACACCAAACCGAGCCAAACAAGAGGATGTGATGATGATGTGACGATGACTTCTCGGATTTTTTTCAAGCAACGGAAGGCAATTGTTTACAGTAACATAGGTGCCTGTCAAGTTGGTGTGGATGATTTCTTCCCAACGATCTTCTTGCCCATATGCGTTGGAACCTCCAATACCAGCGTTCGCAAAAACAGCGTACAAACTTGGAATTTGGTATTTTAAAAAGTGCGATTTCCAGTCCGCGTCATTGCACATATCCATGGCCCAGAAGAAATGTTGGTCAGGGTGATGCATTTTATTTTTGGTTGCTTGTAATTTATCAGCTTGTCTGCCGATGCAAATGATTCTGTTTTCTGGTTGTTCTGACAACAGAACCGCTGTGGCCTGTCCCATTCCTGAACCGGCTCCTGTGATGACGATGTACTTTTCCATTTTTTTACTGATCAAATGTAGGGTGTTCCCGCTTTTAAACGTAGTTTTGATTTTGAATTATGCAATACAATTTGAGTGAAATAACGGAACTAATTCGCAACCGACGTTCCATTGCCCCAGAGAATTATACAGATCGACAAGTGCACCAAGAGCAAGTGGAGCTGTTGTTGAATAATGCCATTTGGGCGCCCAACCATGGCATGACACAACCGTGGAGATTTGTTATCTATGCCAAGGAAGGGAAAGATCGTTTGAAAGAAGCTATGGTTCAAGCTATGACGCATGGTGTAGATCCAATGGATATCAATCCTGCCGTTTTAGAACGCATGCAAATGCGTGTCAACAAAGCTTCCGTAGCAATAGCCATTTGTTTGCACCGCGACCCTGCAGCCAAGGTTCCTGAATGGGAAGAGGTGGCAGCAATGGGAGCCGCTATTCAAAATTTACATCTGACCGCAGAGGCTTATGGCTTGGCTGGATTTTGGGCTACGCCAGGCGTAATCAATAAAGCAAGTTTCCAAGATTTTTTGGGTTTGGATGAAAATACCAAATGCAAAGGGATTTTTTATTTGGGTTATCCTGTTGTTCAAGAATACAAAAGTCATCGCAAGCCATTGGAATATGTTACAAAATGGCATTGGGGGAATGAAGAATAAATCGTTCATTCTTTTTTTCGTAGCCCTGTTTTGGGGAAGCTTTGCTTTGGCGCAAAAGTCAACAACCACATTGGGTATTCAATTGCGGCCTATGATACCGAGTCAATTTTTTGGAACGGGACCCGCCCATCAAAATACCGATTCGATTAGCGCCACGTTGTACAATCATTTGGGCTGGAATGCTGGTGTGGTTTTAAGACAAGCATTAAACAAAATGTGGTCCATTGAAACAGGTATATCGATGGTTCAACGGAATTACAAAATGGATTTTGAATCGCAAAGATTTCAGTTCGGGCAGTCACTTTCTTATCAAATGATTGGCTATGAAATTCCTTTGCAGGCTCTGATCTATGTGCAGTTGGGAGAGAAATGGTACATGAATGGAAGTGGAGGAATATCTTTTGATTTTTACCCCAGCAATTTACAAAAGTTTGGAAATGGTTTGAGTGATACTGCCTTCATTGATGTAAGTGTCAAAACATACCGACAAAATTGGATGATGCCTAGTTTATTGGCGAATTTGGGATTTGAATACCGAACTGCGCACAATGGGTATTACTACATCGGAACGTCGTACCATCGCCCATTGAATCAAATTGCGGTTTCTGATTTGCGCATTGAATCAAGAGGAAGTGGCAACGATCAGTTGTTCGCACTGAACGGAACTTACTTGACTTTGGATCTGCGCTATTTTTTACCTGAAGGCACTTCTTCTAAAAAGAAAAAGACATAAAAAAAGGGGCCGAAGCCCCTTTCTTATTCATTAAAAATTAAATCTTAGCTTTAAGATCAAGTTTCAATTTAAGGTCATTTTTTGCAGCGTAGTCTCCAACACTTGGGTACTTCACATCAAATTTTGAACGGTCAACAATGATATCACCAGTAACTGTCATGTTACCATCTTTTCCTTCAACTTTAACAGGGAATTCCATGTCCAAAGTTGTTGCTTTGATGGTCATTTTTCCTTTTACCACGTGCGTGTTACCGCGTCCATCAGCCTTTGCGGTACAACCAGTAATTTCAAAAGTTGCATCTGGGTATTTTGGCGTGTTGAAGAAATCTTCAGCTTTCAAGTGGTTGATCAACTTTGAATTCGTGCCAGCATCAGTCAAGTCTGTGCAGGTCATGTCATTCATATTGATTTTAACTTTACCACCCGTGATGTTGCCTTTGCTAACAACGACGTTTCCGCTAGACACTTTTACGTTTCCGTCGTGCCCGCCACCGACTAGGTTTTCTCCTCTCCAATCTACTTTTGAAGTTTTGTAATCAACGATATACTTACCGTCTTTCATTTGCGCGAAGGTCGCGCTGCTCAATGCCACTAGGGCGATCATCATGATTTTTTTCATAGTTATATGGGGTTATTAATATTTCGCATTTCGTCTAAGACAGTATTCAATTTTTGGCATTCTTTTTCTGAGATGGTGAAGAATTGCTCTGAAATCTCATCAATTGGTCCTTGTAAGCTCTGAAGAATATCTAACCCTTTTTGGGTGATTAAAATCTCCGATTGCCTTCTGTCTTTTGTGCAGATAGTTCTGTTTACCCATTCTTTCACAATCAACTTATCAATGAGCCTAGATGTATTGCTCGCTCGATCAATCATACGGCTGCTGATGTCATTCAAACTCATCGCTTTTCCTTTTGCACCGCGCAAAATTCTCAAAATGTTGTATTGCTCTGGGGAGATACTATGAGGGCGCAGAACGTTAGACTGCGTTCGTTGCAACCAAGATGCGGTATATAAAATGTTGATCATCAATTTGTGATGTTCAGTTTTAAATTTCGCTTGTTTGATTTCATCTTCTAATCTCACGGCGCAAATATATGTTGATACAATTAATGTTGATACAAATAGTTGTAAAAATCTTTGATTATCTTTGAGAGATGAATCGCTGTATACTCTTCATTATGCTTTTTACAAGCGCTAGTTTTTCTGCTCTAGCTCAGAAAGATGTATCAAAAAAAATATTGGCCTTGGCCGGAAAAGTTACGTCTGCAGAATATCCAGATACGCTGGGTAAAGGGTTGAATCGGGCGGTGATTGAAGTTTTTGCAGAGGGTAAGAAAATTGCCTCTGATACTGCCAGTTCTTCTGGCGTTTATAAAATTAAAAAAATTCCTTATTTCCCGAGTATTCAAATTGTATTTAAAGAATACAATCATTTGACAAAAATGATTGATATGGATATAACTGAATTTGGAAACGATAATGCCCAAACGGTGGCCATCAATATGGATGTAGTGTTGTACAAGAATCATGATTATTTGGGGGTTAATTTTTTAAAATCCAAACCCTTCGGAAAAGGCAAATATTCTATGAAAGAAAAGGGAGTCTTGTGGGATGATAATTATTATTTTCAAATGAGAGATCGTTTGGATGCTGTGTTGAAAGCTTATTCAGAGTAAAAGTGGAAAAGAAAAAAATCTCAAAGGCTAGCTTTAAAAAATCGCTGGCCGTATTTCGTTTTATCAAACCGTATTCAATTTCATTTGGTTTGGGAATTGTTTTGTTGTCAGTTTCTGGAATCTTGGTCATTACCATAACGGCGTTGCTGGGGTTACTCATGACTCCGGGTAATATGGCCACTGTACCGGGAGGTGAATTGACTCAAAAATTTATTGAATTGTTTTCTCACTCAATTGATTTCAGCTCCACCAGAGGGGTTTTAACTGCTTTGGTAGTCTTGCTTTTGGTACAAGGAGTTTTCTCGTTCATTAGGGTCTACTTGTTTGCCTATGTCACAGAAAATGCAATGTTGGAATTGCGCAGTGCGGCTTTTAAAAAAATGATTTCGCAACCAATGGACTTTTATCACAACAGCAAAGTGGGTGATTTGGTAACAAGAATTTCGTCTGATGTAAGTACGGTTCAAGAAACATTGACGATAACCTTGGCGGAGTTTATCCGACAAACAGTAATTATCGTTTTTGGTGTAGGTTGCTTGATATCCTTTTCAGGGGAGCTTACTTTGGTCATGCTTTGCTCACTTCCTGTCATCATGGTCATCATGGTGGTATTTGGAAAGTTTATTCGAAAATTAGGAAAGGAGACCCAAGATAAGGTTGCTGAGTCGGGGAATATCGTCAATGAGAGTTTGATGGGTATTGTCAATGTAAAGGCTTATGCCAATGAGTGGTTGGAATGGGCAAAATTTAGATCCAGTGTGGAGCGCGTCAAAGCATATGGCATGAAAGGCGCAATTTGGAGAGGGATGTTTGGAACGTTCATTATCATCTTTTTGTTCGGTGCTTTGGGACTCGTCATTGGTTGGGGAGCTTATCTGAATCAAAAAGGAGAACTGCCCAGTGAGGTACTGCCCCAGTTTATCATGCTTACTGGATTGGTAGCTGGCTCAATTGGAGGCCTGGCAGCCCAATTGGGAAGCTTGCAAAGAGGAATTGGTGTAATCGAAACCATCATGGCGCTTATTGATTCTGGTGATGAAGGAGTAAAATTTGAAGCGACCGATTTAAGTCAGTCATCTTTTGTTCCCCATCTCAAATTGCATGATGTGAAATTTCATTATCCTACACGTCCTGATGTGCCCGTTTTGAATGGTATTTCTTTCGAAATAAAAGAAGGTGAAAAGATGGCATTGGTCGGTCAGAGCGGATCTGGAAAATCAACTATTGCGGCTTTGATATTGCGGTTTTTTGATCCAGAAAAGGGTAGCTTGATGTGGGGAAATGCTTCTGCTTTGGACATGGATAAATCTGTCTTGCGCAGCCAAATGGCATTTGTCCCGCAAGAGGTGATTTTATTTGGAGGAACCATCAGAGAAAATATTCTTTACGGAAAGGTAGATGCCAGTGAAGAGGATTTGAACCGTGTTGTACAGGATGCCAATATTAAAGAATTCATTGCTCAATTTCCAGAAGGTTTGAATACCTTGGTTGGAGAGCGAGGGGTGCAGCTTTCTGGTGGCCAACGTCAACGCATAGCCATTGCTAGAGCTATGATTAGAAATCCAAAAGTGTTGATTTTGGATGAGGCAACTTCAGCTTTGGATACACAAAGTGAGAAACAAGTGCAAGAGGCCTTGAATCGTCTGATGAAAGGCAGAACCAGTATTGTCATTGCGCATAGATTGTCTACCATCAAAGATTGTGATCAAATTATTGTGCTCGAAAAAGGTGTAATTGTAGAAAGAGGTACGCACGATGATTTGATGAATCGATCCAATGGAACGTATCGCCAAATGCTGAATATGCAAAATGTTTTGGATACTAATTTGATTGAAGATGGCGAGTAATACCCCAAATTATCCGACAAGGATAAGTTCGACCTTATATTCTTTCCTTCGACCATGGGTTTCCAATGGACAGGAGTTGTTTTTTGATGGATTTCATGTTCATGGAATAGAAAATTTTCCAAAAGATTGTCCAGTTATTTTAGTTGGGAATCATCAAAATGCCATGTTGGATCCTTTTGTTTTTTGTCGCGTAATTCCAAAGCAATTGCATTGGTTGGCTCGGTCTGATGTCTTCAAAAATCCGTTGGCAGCTAAGTTTCTCTATCAGTTGAATATATTACCGATTTACCGCGAGAAGGATAAAGTAGCCAACCAAATGGAAAGAAACGAAATGGTGTTTGCTACTTGCCGTACCCGCCTTTCTAATGGTGCCGTAATCGCCATGTTTCCCGAAGGATCGCACAGAGGAAAAAAGCAGTTGATGACTCCTTTGAAAAAGGGATTTGCTCGGTTGGCCTTTTCATCTGTTGAAAAGGACAATAATTTGATGGATTTGAAAATTGTTCCTGTAGGCATGGACTACAGTGATTTTTACAACTATCACCCAAGGATGGTTTTTGAATTTGGTCAACCCATTGCGATCAAAGATTTTTGGGATATTTATTTGGAAGATCCAGGTCGTGCTGTAAATGCTTTGATCAAGGCAACGCAAGATCAATTGTCAAGCGTCATGGTTGATTTTAGGGATGATGAAGCCTACGATATGTTGATGGAAATGGGCCCTGCTATTGAAGCAGCAGCGGATGGAGATACTATCCAAAAATGGCAGCATTATCGGGATTATTGCAATGGATACCCCGATGTTTCTGAATCTGACAAACAAGCGCTTTTTGCCTTTTGGCAAGCATTGCGAGAGGCTGAAATGACTGCTGATGCGTTGGAAGAAGTTCTTCAACCACATTCTTGGAAATGGCAGGCATTGTGGTGTATTGAAGCCATACCGGGATTGTTGGGTAGACTTTTGTACTTCCCACATTATTGGATTACCGAGAAATTTATTCAAAAGAAAATCGAAGATGAATTGTTTTATAATTCAATCAGAATTGCTTCGTTCACATTTTTAACGCCATTTTACTTGTTGTTGATTTGGTCTGTAATTGCCAATACAACAACAATTGCCAACGGATGGTACACACATGTTTGGGGATTGTTGCTGTTGATGTCGTTGGGTATGTTTGGTATTTCTTGGAGCCGTCTCAATCGAAAAATGAAAAAATACAGGACTTGGAAGAATTGGTCGAAATCCAATCCGTTCAAAGCAGAAGAGATTTTAAATTTGCGAAATATCTGGAGGCAAAATCATGAAAAATAAAATTGCTCGTGTAAACGGAATGCAGCACATCGGAATTGCTGTGAGTGATATGGATCGGTTTTTACCCTTGTATCGCAAATTGTTTGGATTGGATATTCCTTTTTTTGACTCTGTGCAGCCTGCCCCTCTGATGAAGGTGTATACGCATCAAGATGTGATTACAAAACGAGCGAGTATGGTATTGAATCTACAAGGTGGTTGCGCGGTTGAGATGATTCAGCCCACTACATTCAAAGCCCGTCCCAACCAGAATGTATTTGAGTGGGGGGATATCGGAATCAATTCAGTGATATTCAAGTCACGCGATGTGCAGTACTCTCAGCAAGTCGCCAAGCAATGTATTGAGAACGTAGCTATGGTGCATGAAAGACCGGATGGACGTCCTGCATTTTATTTACAAGATCCAGATAACAATTGGTTCCAGTTTACTTCTGATGATCGATGGTATACCAACAATGGCCATCATTCTGGAGGTGTTATGGGATGTACCTTGGGTGTAAGTGACATTCAAAGGTCAATGAAATTGTATGCGGATATTTTGGGATTTGATGAAGTGGTATATGATGAGACGGGTATTTTTCAAGAATGGAAAACCATTCCTGGCGGTGATGCCACATTTAGACGCGTGATGTTAAAACCTTCAAAGCCCGTAGGTGGCGGATTTGCTAAGGTAACAGGCACCAACTATATTGAGCTGATTCAAGTGATGTCAAGACAACCCAAGAAGATTTTTAAAGGTAGAATTTGGGGTGATTTGGGATTTGTGCATTTGGGATTGGATGTTAAAGGCATGAAGGAATTGGAGAAGGAATTGACAAATCAAGGATTTCCTTTTACTTGTGACAGCAATGATGCCTTGAATATGGGAAATACAAAAGTGCATTGTGTGTATATCGATGATCCTGATGGAATTTTAATCGAGATGATTGAAGTTTACAAGGTACCCATCATCGAAAAATGGGGCGTTTTCTTGAATGTTGAAAAGCGAGATCCTTTGAAACCACTGCCCGATTTTATGCTCAAGGCCCTGCGATTCAGCAGAATCAAAGATTAATTAACGAGCACTTTGCTTGCGAAGAATGCGTTGAAACCAGTTGGGAAAATGGCGATGAATCCACAATCCCAACATTTCTTTGCCTCCTACTCCAAACTCATATCGATCACTCTCAATCCCTTTTAGGATCTGATGAGCACAGGTTTTTGGATCAATTCCTTTGGCTTGATTGTCGTCCATTTCTCCAGTGGCTTTCCCTATCCCATCGATGGCGTTTTTGGATATATCTGTAGCAACAAAACCTGGGGTAACAATTTGTATTTTAATGCCATATTTCTCTTCTTCCATCCTTAAACTTTCATAGTATCCGTGAAGCGCATGCTTGGAAGCGGCATAGCTGGACCGCAAATAAAACCCCCATTTTCCCGCGAAGCTGGAAATCACTACAATCTTTCCAAATCCTTGATGGCGCATGGTTTCCACAGCAAACTGGGTGATGGGTATTTGCCCAAAAAAGTTGCTTTCAAAAATCTGACGACATACGCCAATGTCCGTTTCCATCGCAGTAGATCTTTGGCTAATGCCACCACAGTGAATAAGGACGTCTATGGGAATCGATAATTGTTTGAATTGAGAAATTCCTGCGAGCAAACTTTCGGAATTGATGAGATCCAAAGCAATGATTTGCGAGGCGTTGGGATGGAGCAATTGCGATTGAACTTGTTGTAGTTTGGTACTATTTCGAGCGCTTAAAACTACATAGGCTCCAAGAGAATTGAGCTCATGCGCTATTGCTTGTCCAATGCCCGAACTGGCACCAATAATCCAAACATTTTTTTTTGTCCAATTCATGCTGCAAGTTAATTTGTTTTTTTGTTCAATGATTAACCTACACTTAACCTCGGTTTAACACCCGAAATACTACATTTGTTTCAGATATTAGACTATGCAATACAGGGTCCTTTTGGTGGATGATGAGCAAGATATACTTGATCTTCTCCAATACAATTTAGAGAAAGAAGGTTTTTCAGTGCTCACAGCAATTAACGGAAGACAGGCTGTTTCGAAGGTTTCTGAATTTAAGCCACATTTGATTTTGATGGATGTGATGATGCCTGAAATGGACGGCATGGAGGCATGCAGGGAGATCAGAGAAATGCCCGAAGGAAAATCCACCATCATTGCTTTTTTGACAGCTCGCAACGAAGATTACAGCCAAATGGCAGGCTATGAGGCCGGAGGTGATGATTACATTGCCAAGCCTATCAAACCTAGAATACTCATTTCAAAAGTTAGAGCTTGGCTCAAGAGGCTTGAGTCCAACTCTCCTTCGGAAAGTGCATCTCAAAATACCGGGGGTATTGTCATCGATAAAGAAAAGTATATTGTTACCAGAGGAACTGAGGTTTTTCATTTACCCAAAAAGGAATTTGAATTATTGGCGTTGCTGGTATCCGCGCCGGGTCGTGTTTTTACCCGCGATTACATTCTCAATACAGTTTGGGGAAATGATGTAATTGTAGGGGATAGAACCATCGATGTGCACATTAGAAAGCTGCGTGAGAAAATTGGGGATGAATTTTTTAAGACAATTAAAGGCGTAGGGTATAAATTTGAGCCGTGATGAAACCACGGACCCCAATTGGGGTAGCCATATGGAGCGCTTCTTGGATAGTCTTGCTTTTCGCTTTGACTTTGGTTCTCTTGTTTCAAACCAATGTAATCTTCTTTAACAACTGGATTCCTCTACTCGTAGCGGGAGGTTTATTGTGGTTTGTGATATACAAGATTGTATTGGGATTTATTGAAAAATTCTTGTACGCTAAAATCAAGGTGATTTATAAAAATATTCACGCTTTTAAAAGTCAATCTGATAAACGAGCTCCCTTATTAATGGCAGATGACGTGATACACAACATCGAAGACCAAGTGTCTGATTGGGTGGATGAGAAAATAACAGAAGTCAAGCAATTGCGTGATGCTGATTCTTTTCGAAAGGAGTTTATTGGGAATTTAGCACACGAACTTAAGACACCACTTTTTGGAATTCAAGGATACATTGAGACTTTGTTGGATGATGATCTAAGCGACGAACGGCAGGCGAAGATTTTTTTAGAGAAGGCCAATCGACAAGCTGATCGCTTGAACGCATTGATCGGTGATTTGGATCAAATTTCGAAATTAGAAAGTGGTGGTATTCCTATCGTAATGGCCAAGTTTGATTTGGTTGCATGTGTCCATGCTGCCATTGAATCTGTGGAGAAGTTGGCGTTGATGAAAGGAACACATGTTTTTATCAAAGAAGGATCTCCCAAGCAATTGATGGCGATCGGTGATTACGCCAGAATTCAACAAGTATTGATTAATTTATTGTCGAATGCCATCCATTATGGACACACCTCAGGAGAAGTTAAGGTGCGTTTTTATGATATGGATGAACATATCTTATGCGAGGTAGCAGACAATGGTATTGGTATTGCAAAAGAGCATTTGCCACGCATATTTGAACGTTTTTATCGAGTCGATAAAAGTAGATCACGCAACGATGGTGGTTCTGGATTGGGACTTGCCATCTGCAAACACATCATTGAAGCTCATCAAGAAACCATTAACGTGCGCAGTACGGAGGGCATAGGATCTACCTTCGCCTTCACCATCAAAAAGGCTTAACCTTTTACAAAAGGATTGTGAAGTTTTTCATGACCAATGGTCGTCAATGGCCCATGACCTGAGAAAACAACATAGTCATCCGGCAAGGTGTACAGTCGCAAAATACTTTGTTCAATTTGATCAGCATCACCTCCGGGTAGGTCCACTCTGCCGATGCTCTCTCTAAACAACACATCGCCACTAAAAATGGATTTGGAATCGTGATGAATAAATGCCAAATGCCCTGTGCAATGTCCTGGAACCAACCAAGTATCTACTGAAAACTTGGCAATACTGATCAAACTATTTTCGTCAATATATTGGTCTGCCTGAGGAGAAGGCGTGTATGGAATTCCCCATAAACTGCTCATTTGTATCGAGCGTCTTATATTGCTTTCTTCCAATTCATGATACAACAATGGGACATTCCATTGCTTCTTGGCAAAATCATTTCCCAAAATGTGGTCAATATGACAATGTGTATTCACAATTTGATCAATAGTGATGTTGTTTTCTTGAACAAAATTCAAAATTGAAATTTCTTCAGCACTATTGCTCATGCCGGGGTCAATGAGCGTTCCAATTCCATTGTCATTGGTGATGAGATAGGTGTTTTCTTGAAATGGACCAAACGTCCAGCAACAGACAGTTAAATTATTTCTTTTTATCACTTCAGGATTCATGTGTGTTCGATAATGCGTTAAATTGCGACAATGATAATCCGAAAAATCATAGGTCTGCTCGTCTTGCTTTTTTTATGTGGGACAGGTTCTTTGTTTTCGCAATTTTATCAAGGGAGTAATATCACTTTTGGCAAGAATCGCGTTCAGTACCGCAATTTTGAATGGTCTTATTATTCAGGGAAATATGCAGATGTCTATTTCTATCAAGGTGGTGAAAAGTTGGCGTTAGAAACGGCCAAGCAATCGGATGCCATTATTTCTGAACTGATTGGCTATTTTGGTTTTCAGCCGCACGATCGGATATACATCATGTCCTATCTCAGCCAATCGGATATGCGACAAAGTAATATCGGTACAACGCTCGACGAGAACAATTCTTTGATGGGAACTTCGCAAATCATTCAAAACAAATTATTTGTTTTTTTTGAAGGTGATCAGGTTGCTTATCAAGCCCAATTGCGAAGAGGGTTAGCTGAGGTCTCAATTTCTCAAGTATTATTAGGAAGTTCATGGAAGGATGCGGTGAAGGCCGTGGCATTTTCCAGTTATCCCGATTGGTTTATTCAAGGAATGGCTTATTGGTTGGGTGGTGAAAAGCAAGAAGTGCTGGATATTTTCATGATTCAAGAATTGAAACGCAAGAAAATGCAGATCAATTTTTGGAAAGGAGAATCTGCACAATTGGGCGGCGCAGCTTTCTGGAGTTTTATTGCTGATCGATATGGGAGCAATGTTATCCCGAGTATTCTTCAAATGTCAAAGTTTGCGCGCGGAATCGATTTGGGATTTGAATTGATCATAGGAAAGTCACTGGATAGCATCATCGCCGAATTCTATCAATACTACAAAGGGAGAATACAAAGACTCAATTTCCCGGAGGGTTATACGACAGATCGAAAGTTACAGAAGCAAATGGGCGAATTGGAAATCAAGGCCAAGCGCAAATTCAAGTACAGAGATTTTCAGTTGAGTCCCTCTGGAGACCAATGGGCTTTTGTGACGCATGAGTGGGGACAATATCGTGTTTGGGTATATGATGCGGCGCACGACAAACTGCGTTGTATTTTAAAACGACAACCCAAAACTGATCGCGCCAATGATTTTACATATCCGCATATTGCTTGGCATCCCAGTGGAGAAGTACTAGCAGTATTTTATGAAAAGCGTGGCTTTTTAAAATACGCGCAATGGAATGTGAAAGAAAGAAAATGGAGCGAGAAGCAAATTTTTGCTGTCGATAAAATGCTGGATCCTCATTTTAGTCAGGATGGGAAAAATATCGTGTTTATCGGCGTTAGTGCAGGAAGAAGTGACGTGTTTGTTATGCCCACCATCGCTAACACTCCCAAGCCAATCACCAAGACAGAAGAGGATGATTACTCTCCCGTTTTTCTGCCCAACAAGAAAGTGATCTATTTGTCCAAAGCCAAAACATCCGATGGATATACCTATACGTTAAATCAAATTGAACCCACTTCGACAGCATCCAAACCGGAGAAAATTTACACCAGCAACTTCCCTTTGACTCTCTCTTTTGCTTGGGGAACCGAAGAATTGGGATGTGTAGAACAAAGAGAAGAGGGGCAATTGTTCTATCAAATTCGATGGGACTCAGTGATTGCATCGATTGATACCACGATCCATTACCGCAAGGAACCCAAGATTCGTCAAATCAATGAGATCAAGTTTTCGGCAAAAGTAGAAGATTGGCGAGCTACGGATAGCAGTTGGGTTGTGGAACACTCATTCTATGGGCACCCTGCCCTTTTGAAATGGAAAGCCAATCAGTTTTCCGCTTCGAAAATGAATGAATTGCCTTCGCCTGATGACGTGCACAATTTACCACTTGACACTTTGGATTGGAATCCTCGAGTGGGTGATTTGCGGCAAATCAAAATCAGTGATTATTTATTTGCTGATGAAAGAAAAGCATACACCATTGAGAAGAAGTCTTTGGTATTGGATGATAAAAAAACTGACGAATTCAAAGGTCTCAAAAGTCAAGAGTGGAGAAGGAGCAATTACGAGTTGAATTTTGCAACTGATTTTGCTACCACCAAATTGGACAACACATTTGCAAGTCAATTTTATCAAAGTGCCGATGCAGGACCCACGAGTATTTTTCCAGGCATCAGCGCTTTGTTCAAGGTAAGTTTGAGTGATTTGCTGGAAGATTATCGTTTGACAGGCGCGGTGAGAATTTCAACAGACATTAGAAATAGTGATTTTGGGGTTGCATTTGAAAACAACAAAGATCGTATCGATAAAAAATGGTCGTTACAAAGACGTTCCCAAAAATGGGGAGGAAGCAGTGAGGCTTTCAGGCAAGAAACGTATTATCTCACCCACGAGTGGAAATATGCCTTGGATGAATTCCAAGCCGTTAAAACCACATTGGTGTATCGTTGGGATCGAAGCATAGATTTGAGTGTCGATCCTGCGAGCTTGGCTTTTCCCAATCAGAATGAGCATCACGTGGGATTATTGACGGAATATGTCGTTGATAATACGCGTTCATTGGGTTTGAATTTGCAGCAGGGCATGCGCGGAAAATTTTGGTATGAGCGTTATCAGCAAGTAAACGTTTGGAACAAGAAGACTGATATGCAAGTTGTAGGTGGTGACTTAAGATACTACGTTCCTATTCATCGAACCATTATAGCTGCTTTCCGTGTTGCAGGAGCTACTTCGTTTGGAACGCAAAAGATCGTGCATTACTTGGGTGGTGTAGACAATTGGTTGGGTCAGCGTGTGGATCAATCTACCGTGATATCGGATCAAATGAATTATAAGTTTGCCTCATTCTGCGGTCCAATGCGAGGGTTTTACATCAACTCTAGAAACGGAAACTCGTTTGCTTTGATCAACAACGAAATCAGAATTCCAGTATTTAGTTATCTCGCCCAGCACCCCATCAAGAGTGACTTTATTCGATATTTTCAAGCTGTTGGTTTTTATGATATCGGTTCTGCTTGGACTGGGAAAACGCCTTATTCCAACGAGAGTACTTTCAACACCAACTCTGTTACTCAAAAGCCAGTAACCGTAACAGTGAATAGCAACCGAGAGCCCATCATCATGGGATATGGTTTTGGACTAAGATCGAAGGTGCTGGGATATTTCCTACGCGCAGATTGGGCATGGGGAATTGATGACCACCAAGTCTTGCCACGTGTATTTTACCTGTCTTTGAATATGGATTTCTAACCAACGATTCCTTAGAATCGTACGTTAGCTCTTTTCACGCCACCACCACTTCTTCCGCGCATCCAATTGTATTTGGACTTGTAGAAGTTGGATTTAGAGCGAATCACTTTCGATACATAAATCTGGAAAGTCATGTAATTATCGTTGTTCAATGGATTTCCTCTTGGGCTGTTCTGGTACCAGAAATTAGCCGCAGGAATATTGTCTGGATTCATTGGACTTGCTATGTATTCAGCATCATAAGAATGAAATACATATCCCGTAACTAGAGAAGCATCGGCAGGTCCAGCACTCTCTCTAACTTTTTGTTGTGTTGGATATTCTTTTGAGATATCATCCAAATAATCTGTAAAGGTCAATCTCCAATTGTATTCCCAACCTACACGCCATTTCTTTTGATACGTGAAATACATCCCAATACCCATTGGAATAGAAACGGCAAATGGTGAATAGGCTTTGTCTTGACCTTCCGTTTTGTATTTGCGTGTGGCAATCCATGTGTCGTAGTAATTGGCAGCAGGAGTTCCGGTTGCAGAACCAATGTAGTCTGCCGCGTATTCATTGATGTATCCCTTGGGGTTGGTATAAAGTCCTGAAACACCAGTGAAAAGATAAATTTTCATATCCGGGTTGAAGTACCCTTGGTTGCTCAAATCGCTATCGTAGTATATGGTGTACTCAAATCTTCCAGACAACTCCAACATATCATTTTTGAATGTCAGATTACGCGCTCTACGCGGAAAATAAGTTGAAAGCGCATCCGAATCTTGAATTCTCATATAATCCAAAGTTGCACTATAAGCAATTCTTTTGTTTTTTCTTTTTCTGATGAAACCCCCTACAGCCCATCGAGTAGAAGCCATGTGCATGTCCATGACGAAGTCACGGCGAGGAAGATTTTTTCCTCCAATATCTCCCAAGTAATTGGCAGCCCCCATGCGGATTCCGTAGTCATATCTGAATTGAGCAAATGAGTCAGTCAAGACCATTGTGCACAATATGCATAGAATTATTAGCTTTTTCATGGGGTATTTTGAGTCATCGAATATACAAAAAAAATCAATTGCTCAATTTTTTCATCATTTGGTGAATCAGACTTATCTTTAAACCGTGAAAAAATTGACGGAAATTCTAGGCATTGAAGTTCCCATTATCCAAGGGGGCATGATTTGGTGCTCGGGATGGGAATTGGCTTCGGCAGTGAGTAACGCCGGCGGTTTGGGCACAATAGGTGCCGGATCAATGTATCCGGAAATTTTAAAAGAACAGATTCGCAAATGCAAGGCCGCTACGGACAAGCCATTTGCGGTCAATCTGCCGCTCATTTATCCAGATGTAGATAAACATATTCAAACGATTTTAGAGGAAGAGGTTCCTGTTGTGATCACTTCAGCGGGTAATCCGAAATTGCATGCGCAAACATTTCGATTAGCTGGAAGAAAAGTCTTGCATGTTGTCTCCAGTGCAAAGTTTGCCAAAAAAGCGGAAGATGCCGGGTGTGATGCAGTGATTGCGGAGGGATTTGAAGCAGGAGGTCACAACGGTCGAGAAGAAACTACAACGCTTTGTCTCATTCCTCAGGTGGTTGATGCAGTCTCCATTCCTGTCATTGCTGCGGGAGGTATTGCAGATGGACGTTCGATGATGGCGGCTATGGTTTTGGGTGCTGAGGGTGTTCAAATGGGTTCGCGCTTTGTCGCTACCCATGAAAGTTCTGCGCATCCAGCCTTCAAAGATGCAGTCATTCATGCTGGTGAAGGTGACACAATGTTAACGCTCAAAGAATTAACCCCAGTTCGATTGTTGAACAATCATTTTGCGGACCAAGTCAGATTGGCTTATCAGTCCAATGCAACAATTGATCAACTTCAAACGTTATTGGGAAGAGGTCGCGCCAAAAAAGGAATGTTTGAAGGGGATTTGATTGAGGGAGAATTAGAGATTGGTCAGGTGGCGTCTCGTTTGGGCAACTTGATGACAGCTGCGCAAGTTGTAAATGGAACAATTGAAGAATGGAAAAAATGCCAAGCTTTGGTTGGTACTTGGAAAATATAATATGAAGAATTGGTGCATTGTTTTATTGTTTTTGTTGTTGGGCTGGAAAGCTCAATCGCAGGTGATGTCACCAGATATTGACTGCTCTCAAGTGGATGCCACTGGGGTGACAACCATTCAATGGACACCGCCAACCGACGTGAACAATGAATTTGTTTCCTACCACATTTTTGCATCTGTCAACAATGGTGCATTTACCGAGATAGGTCAAGTCAATAGTTTGACAACGGTCTTTTTTATTGACGCTGTGAATAATGCAAGCATCAATCCAGTGTGCTATTATATCGTAGTGGAGTACAGTTCTTTAGCGGGCAATCAAATGGCTGCGCCAGGGTTGACTTTTTGCAATACGTATCTCACAGCTACCCCTTCTACAAATCCGCAGGGATTTGTCAATATCGAATGGACAGGATCGGCTGTATCTGATTATACTTTGGCTTGGGACAATGGTTTGAATTTGTGGAATAATTTTCAAACCATCTCCACGGCGGATAATTCAATGTCAATGGAAGTGATTACTTGTGGCGATCAGTTGAGTTTTGTTTTATATGCCAATCAAGGTAGTTGTGCAAACGTGAGCAATATCGCATCAGGTATCTTCTTTGATCAAACCCCTCCAGCCATTCCTGTGATTACCTCTGTAAACGTATCGCAGGGTAACCCTCAAGTAAATTGGAATTCTAGCACGTCCCCTGATACAGAGGGTTATATTATTTATCGATGTTCAGGAGCAGGTGTATCCGTTTTGGATACGGTAGCAGCCAATGTCAATACATTTTCGGATCCCACAATCAATAGTGCTACTCAAACAGGGTGCTATCTTATTTCGGCTTTTGACGGTTGTTTAACGGGTACTCCACCAAGTCCCAATACCAGTCCGACAAGCAGTGTTTGCAATTGCTCAGTGCTCTTATCTCCGCTCTATCAAACACCCTGCACGGATAAGGTAACGTTGACTTGGACGCCCTACAGTGGTTGGGACAACGGGGTGGCTTTTTATGTTTTGTATCATGCTGAAGCCAACGGAAATTTTTCTGCGGTTGATACGCTTCCGTCCAATACGATTTCATTTATTCATAATTTGAATAATTATACCAGTTTAGATCACAGCTTTTATGTCATGGCAGTTGCCAATGATGGTTATTTTGCGATTAGCAATGTGCAAGCGATTACCCTGAATTATCCCACACCGCCTGCATACAATTACCTCTCTTCTGTGACTGTCAATTCCAATAATGAAATTGAGATTTTTGTTGAAACTACAGTGACCGCGGACCCTCATTTTTATCACCTTCAATATTTCAATGATTTCTTTCAAGAATGGATGGATGTTGAAGTTTCTGAAGAGGATAATGCTGTTGTTCCCGTTCATTTTGTTGTTTCTGATTTGAATCCAAAATATTTTAAATACAGTTTTCGAGTGGCTGTTGTAAACGAGTGCCATGATACAACTGCCATCACCAATATCGGAAAGAATATTTTATTGGAAGGATTGGTATATGATGACGGTGACGTAAATGCCATTCAATGGAATCCATATGAGGTTTGGACCAATGGCGTTCAAAAATACAATGTGTATCGCAAGGTGGGAAAAAATGGTTTTTATACCAAAATCATAGAATTTAATGCTAGCCAGTTGGGTCATTATGATGATGTTGATTCCTTGTACCAAAGTGAGGGATTGTTTTTCTATCGAATAGAAGCTGTAGCAAATGCAACAGCTAATTTTCCGGACACTTCATTTCATGCATTTTCCAATGAAGTCGAAATGTTGCAAACACCTAGAATTTTCATTCCAAACGCCATGGTGGTGGGAGGTGTAAATAATATATTTCGTCCTGTTATTTCCTTTGCCCCTCTGGACTTTTATGAGATGTACGTATACAGCAAGTGGGGAGATGTTTTGTACGAGGGTCATAGCTATCAAGAGGGCTGGGATGGAACGGACCTCAAAGGCAAGAAAGTTCCGCAAGGTTCATATGTTTATTACATTCGGTATAGACAAGGAACAGATGCCCCAATCGAAGCAAGGGGTCAAGTTATATTGTTGTATGGACAGCAATAAAATTCCTTTGTTTTGGGCGATCGATGCAGGAAACTCCTCTGTCAAATTGGGGGTTTTTGAGGGAGATAAATTGTTGGAAGTTTATCAATTCAATTACAATACATTTAACGAGGAGTGGCGTGCAATCATGCAAATCCAGCCACCTTTGAGAATTGTTTTTTCATCGGTTGGCCCTGATCTTCCATCGGAATTGGTTGAAATAGCTACTGCGTTAAAATCGGATTCGAAACTACCTTTCAAAATACATTACGAAAATCCATTGACATTGGGCATCGACCGCATCACCGCTGCCATGGGCGCGTTGGTGCATTTTCCTGAAAACAGCAATATTTTGGTTGTTGATTTGGGGAGTTGCGCCACCTTTACTTTGGTTTCTCATTCTATGATCCAAGGTTTGTGTATCATTCCAGGTCTGCAAATGCGCTGGAAAGCCATGCATCATTTTACCGAGAAATTACCTCTTGTCAATGGGAGTGAGGACATACAATCCAAAGGGACCATCCAGAATTTGGTCGAAGGTGGTAAGCTGGGGTGGGAAATGGAAGTGAAATCTTGGGTTCAATATTTTTGTGATTTGCATGCCATTGACCGGGTTGTGCTGACCGGATCAGATGTTGTACATTTGGACACAAAAAAAATGGGAGAAGCCTCTGTTATACCCTATCTGAATTTGCACGGAATAAAAGCTTGGATGAATGATTAGAAATTTTTTATGTTTCGTTTTGTTGTTATTTTGTTTTCCAAGTTGGGGGCAGTATACGATCAATAATCCATTTACTCGTTGGGGAATTGGAGAGTTGGCCATGGGCGAGAACGCTACTTCACGTGCGATGGGAGGAGTAACCATTTTGCCTTCTGAATTCAATGTGGTGAATCTGAACAATGCATCCAGTTTTTCATTGTTAAAAGAAACAACTTTTCAAGGGGGTGGCTGGGTGTCTCAATCCAAGTACAGCCCGTCAGCGCCAGTATTCAACGGTGGTCAATGGGGTGAAGTTGCGATGGGATTCAAACAGAATGGATCCAACTTTGGATTTGCTATGGGTGTCAATACCTACAGCAGGATGGGATATAACTTCAGTCGTGAATTTAATGTCAATGATACAGTGAATGGTCAGCAGCTCCATTATGGCGATGGCGGAGTGAATCAATTTGTTTTTGGTGCAGGATATAAATGGAATTGGGGGGCAGATAGTTCCAAATGGATGGGACAGCAACTGACTCTTGGCGTCAATGGAGCTTTTATGTTTGGTAAATTGGGTTTTCATCGAGCGATGGATTATCAAAATACACAGTTTCTCAATAGTCGTTTTGATAACACTGTTTCTGTATTGGATATTCGTCCCGATTTTTCTGCGCAATACCAAATTCCTTTGTTTGGAAACAAACGTCTAAAGGATAAAAAATCTTTGTGGTTAATGAATCTTGGAGCGCAATGGACACCGAAGTTTAACATGGACGGAAGCCAAGATATTTATGGGATTTCGTATGTCAAGTACAGTGGAGTTGAGGTGACCGTTGATACCGGTTTTGTAAGTTTAAATCAAAAGGGCATGGTAGCCATTCCGCAGCGAATTCAGCTGGGTGGATTTATCAGTTGTTATGGCAAGAACGGAGCGAAGTGGAATTTTGCAGCTCAATTCAATCAGCAGGATTGGCGCAAGAGTCAGAGTTCTTTTGATTGGTCGGCCTATTCTGATTTGAACAATGCCACTTCCATGCATGTAGCGGTTTCTTGCACCCCATTTTCTCCGGATCGCGCAACCAATTTGTTTCAAAATATCCAATATCGAGTGGGATATTCTCAAGGGCAGGATTATGTGAAAGTCAATGGAGAATCCGTCAGTATTCAATCGTATACTGCCGGAATCAATGTCCCCATTCGTGCCTCAAAATCGAACTCTTCGATTCAAATCAGTTATCAATGGACGGACAAGAAGAATCAGTCGGGTTGGGGAATGCAACAAGAATATATTGCGCTTGGTTTCCAGATGAGTCCGTTTGAAAGATGGTTCGTTATTCGCAAATATGATTAGGTCAGGAATTTTCATTTTGTTGGTTGTGCTTTTCAGCGCTTGTCAAAATGAGATTGCTGAAATCAAAGCTGTGACCGATTATTTCAATTATCCTATTCAAACGGTTGAGCATGCCGATTATTTGTATTCAGAAAAGGGAAAAAAAACAACCCGTTTAGAGGCGCCTTTATTAGAACGTTATTTTAACGATACAAGTCAAATTCAAGCACCTAAGGGATTTAAAATGACCTTTTACAAAAGTGATGGAAAGGTTGACGCTATATTGGTAGGAAACCGAGGAGAGTTTTGGGAAGAGTCGGGGATTTTTCAGGCGATTGGAGCTGTTAAAATGGAGAACATGGATGGCGAGGCGATGACCACCGAGCACGTTACCTTTTATCGAGAAAAAGATTTGATTCAGACCGATGATTGGGTGACCATTCAGACCAAAACAGGCGTTTTGCATGGAAGAGGATTGGTTGCCAATAGTGCATTTACAGAGTATCGAATCTTACAGCCAACTGGACAATTTAATATCAAGTAAAACATGAATCCCATTAAAGTTGCTAAGTTTTTTGTTCATTTTTGGTTGGCTTTGACCATCGCGTCTTTGATCTATGCCTTTTACATAACCCTCAATAAAGGATGGGATGCTTTGGTGTATTTTGTGCCAACTTCTATTGCGGCGTTTCAGTTTTTTGTAAGACGAAAAATGTATCACCGTTTGCTGAACAAACAAGACTCTAATCCGCCGTCATGAGTATTACCGATTCTTGGATATTTTGGGTATTGGCCAGCTTGATGGTTTGTGCATTTTCAAGCGGCATGGAGATGGCTTTTATTTCTGCTAATCATTTGAAGATTGAGTTGGATAAAAAGCAAGGTGTTTGGTCGGCCTCTATCATTGGTTATTTGATTCATCAACCCAAGTTGTTTTTGTCAGCGATGTTGATTGGAAATAATATTGGTTTGGTCATTTTTGGAATCAAATTGGGCGATCAAATTGTATCGGTGATTGAGGGTACTTTTCCTTGGATAGCTGAGCTTTTGGGTGGTGGTGGTATTCTTTTGGTGCAGACCATTTTGTCCACCATTGTGATTTTGTTATTTGGTGAATTTATTCCCAAGGTGGTAGTATCTTCTTCACCCAATCGTTGGCTCAACATATTGGCCATTCCTCTACTCATTTGGTATGTGTTGCTTTGGCCCTTTGCCTTTTTCGTGACGACCCTTGCGCAATTATTTATCGGTCATAAGTCAACCCAAGCGGAAGAAAAGCGGGTTTTTGGTCGCGTGGACTTGGATGATTATTTGGAGAAAGTGACGGGCAATCAAGATCCTTCCAATGCCCTGGACCATGAGATTGAGATCTTTCAAAATGCGCTCGATTTCTCTAAAATCAAAGCGCGTGATTGCATGATTCCGAGGAATGAAATTGTCGCTTTGCCTGTGGAATGCACGATGGACGAGCTCAAGCAAAAGTTTATCGACTCACGGCTCTCCAAGATTTTGATTTATAAAAACAATATCGATGATATCATTGGATATGTTCATTCATTTGATCTTCTCCAATTACCGTCTCAAATAAAAGGCATCGTTCGCCCCATCAGCATTATCCCTGAGGCCATGCCTGCGCAGGAAATGTTGTCCATGAACATCCGTGAAAAGCGTCACGTATTTATTGTGATAGATGAATTTGGCGGAACGGCTGGGATGGCCACACTGGAAGATGTTATCGAAGAAATTGTTGGAGAAATTGAGGATGAGCACGATGAGATCTTGGCTCCTCAGGTTAGTCAGGCCGATGGTTCTTGGATTTTCACAGGACGTGATGAAATTAAGTTTATCAACGATACTTATCAATTTAATTTACCCGAAAAAGAGGGAGATTATGACACCTTGAATGGATTGATATTGTTCCATTTGGAGGATTTTCCAGAGAAGAATCAAGAGGTCATTATCGGTCAATATCAAATAAAGATTATAGAGGTTTCCGAGCAAATGGTAAAAAAGGTCCAAATCAGAGACTTATAGCCAAAGTTTTTCTCCAAGTTTTACTAAAATTTACGATATTCGCATTCCTTAAAATGTATAGATATGGCAATGATTGAAAAAATCAGAAGACAAGGTTGGCTCGTTCTCGTAGTAGTTGGAGTGGGTATAATCGGATATTTGATTCCTTATGACGCAGTAATGGCGTTGATGGGAAAAGGCGCAAAAGATGCAGGAGAGATTGATGGAGAGACCATTGATGCGGCAACTTGGCAAGTAGCTATTGAGAAACAAAGAATTCTTTTTGATTACTCAAGCAATGAAACGTCATTGGGAAATGATACCTGGAATGCCTTGACTGAAGAGCGTTTGTATTCCGACGAATTTGACGCCATGGATATCATGGTTTCAGACGAGGAGTTGGATGAAGTGATGTTTGGAAAAACACTCTCTCCCTTTGTGAAGTCTACCATTTATGGTGGTCGTGATTCATCTTCCTACAAAGAGCAAATGCGTCAACGTTTTGAAACGATTGATCCAAATGATCCAACTTGGACAATTGAAAAAGCGGATTCTTGGAAGGAATTTATTCGTTACAAGCGCAAGAAAGAAAAGTATGACAACATGATCAAGTTAGGTGCTTACACCAACTCTATCGATGCGAAGTATGCTTTCCAAGCGCAAAATGATCGCACCGCAGTTGAATTTGTTTCAAAGTCTTATTTGGAAATTAAAGACGAAGAGGTCTCAGTTTCTGATGACGATATCCGGGAGTATTACAACAAACACAAGTCTGAGCGTGAATACAAGCAAGAGCGCAGCCGTAGTTTGGAATATGTGAATATGATTGTCAAACCAAGCGAGTCTGATTTGAAGGCCATTCAAACTTCCTTGACTGCTTTGGTTCGTGATTTCCGCGCTGCTAAAAATGATTCAGCTTTTGCTGCTGCCAAAGCATTGAATCCAAGTTTGGCTAAGGTAAAGTATACTGCAGGCATGTTGCCAGAGCCTTTCAATACACAGGTATACAATGATTCATTGGGTAAAGTTTTAGGCCCAATCGTAGACAATGGTTTCATGAAATTGGTAAAAATCAGCAAGCGTGTAACTGAGGTTGATAGTGTTGCTGCTCGTCACATTTTGGTCAAAGACCAATCTCCAAAAGGAAAAGCAAAGGCAGATTCAATTTTAAATGTCATCAAGACCAAGAAAAATTTTGCTGAAATGGCTAAAATGTTTGGAACAGATGGTACAAAAGACAAAGGTGGTGACTTGGGTACTTTTGCCCGCGGAGCGATGGTTCCAGAATTTGATAAGGCTTGTTTCAACGGAACTGTGGGTCAATTGCAAATTGTAAAAACGCAATTTGGTTACCATGTGGTTGAAGTGACCAAGAAAAATGCTGCGAAATTGAATACTTACGTTTCAATGGTTGACCAAACGCAAGATCCAAGTCCTCAAACAAGAAAAGAGGCTTTCAATAAAATGCGTGACTTGACAATCAACTGCAAAGACACAGCAACATTCCGCGCCAATGTGAAGGCAATGGATGCAACAGCGCAAATTGTTAAGGCACCGATGATTGCTCCTAATGCAACTACAGTTGCTGGTTTGCAAGACGCACAAACCTTGGTTTCTTGGGCTTATTCAGCTGAGATCAACGAAGTTTCTCAACCCGTGTTGATTGCCAATGGATGGGTTGTAGCTGTTTTGACTGAAATTCGTGAGCGCGGGGTGCCTGCTTTCGAAGATGTGAAAGATGTCATGAAAGCCAAAGTAATCAAGCAAAAGAAAGGTGAAATGTGGGCTGCAAAAATGAAGGGTTCTTCATTGCAAGACATTGCAAAAGCTACGAGTTTGACAGTAAGACGTTCAGAAAACGTGATGATGCGCAATGCCAATTTGCCAGAAGCAGGAATCGGAGAACAAGAATTTGAATTGATCGGAACAATCTTCGGATTGGCAAAAGATAAAGTTTCTGAGCCTATCATCGGTGAAGGTGGTGTTTATGTGATCAAGCGTGTTGCTGATGTACAGTCTGCGCAAAGCATGGACAATTTCGCCTCTGAAAAGAAAATGATGAACCAAAGTGCTAAAGCTTCAATGGCTGGACGTGTGTTTGGTGCATATCGCGAATCTGCAGATATTGATGATCGTCGTTTCATCAACGATTAATCAAACGATAATTAAGAAAAAGGCTCCATTAATGGATAAGCCCCAATAAGTGTCTAACTTTTTGGTGCTTGTCCATTTTTTATTTCTAGCCATGAGCTATCACCATAGCTCAAGAATCGATAACCATTGGACAATGCGTGGTGGTATATTTTTTTCCAGTCTTCTCCAATCGCTGCATTGACGAGCAGAAGCAAAGTGCTTTTGGGTTGATGAAAATTGGTAATCAAGACATCTGCAGATTGAATGGTGTAAGAAGGACCCATGAGAATTTGCGTAGTCCCGATCAGCTTTTCTCTACCTTCACCTTTCATTTTTTCAAGTAATTGTTCCATTACATGGATGCGGTTTTTGGAAGTGGTGATTTGATAGGGCAACCATTGATCAACATGGAATAATCCTTTTTCATTGGGTTCCAGGTTTTCATGTGCAATCCAAAAAACGCTTTCCAAAGTTCGCAAAGCTGTTGTACCTACCACAATGATTCTACCTTGATTTTTCCATTGATCTATCCAGGCTTGAATCAAAGTTTGACCAACTTCGAAATATTCAGCGTGCATGATGTGCTCGCCCAGTTGAGTGGTATTGACCGGCTTGAAAGTGCCTGCTCCGACATGTAGGGTCAACGATTGCTGCTGAACACCTTTACTCTTTAAATCATGGAGTACACCTTCATCGAAGTGCAAAGAGGCGGTTGGCGCTGCAACAGACCCAGACAATTCAGCAAAAAGTGTTTGGTAACGATCATAATCCTCGGGTTCTGTATCTCTATTCAAATAAGGAGGGATGGGCAATTCCCCGACAGCATCTAAAATCTCGGAAAAAGTAGCTCCTTCCCAATTGAATTCAATGTGAAAGGCGTTGTCAATTTTTTCAAGGCACCAAGCGGACAGAATGATTTCCTTTCCATGGATGGATAGCGCGAGCGTAAGTGGGCCTTCTTTCCATTTTTTGGCTCCACCAACAAAGCACTTCCACTGTACCGATGAAGTTTGAGAAAGCGCTTGCGTATAATCCCACTGAAGCGGTTCCAAGCAAAATATTTCAATTGCTGCTCCTGTCGATTTTGTGAATTTGATTCTGGCTGGAATCACACGCGTGTTGTTCACCACCCACAAATCATTGGGAAGAAACAACGACACAATTTCCCGAAATGACCGATCCTCTATATGTCCATCATGGTAATGTAACAACCGTGAATCACTTCGTTTTTCAAGCGGGTGACGCGCAATTTTTTCCTCTGGAAGTGGGTAGTCAAAATCTTCGATATTGATCTCTTGAATCTTTTTCACTTTGCGAATCTACGACAAGGTTTTCGCATCTTTGTTTCATGAAAAAATCTTATCCGAAATTCCTTTGTCTGTTGATTTTGTGGCTACCACTTCAACTGTTTTCACAAGAGACTCAGCAGGTTTGGTATGGCAAATTGCAAATCACAGGGACGAGTATTCCGTTGGAATTGCATGTTGAGGATGCCAAAGCAGGATTGGTAAAAATGTACAGCCCTTCTCAATCCAAGCAAGGTTTTCCTGTCGAGAAGTGGCGATGGAAGAATGATGAAATGAGTTGGGAGATTTCCAAGATTAAAGTAAAGTATGTTGGAAAATGGAATGCAGATTCAGCATTCATTCAAGGGGATTTTACCCAAAACGGGAATACACTTCCTTTAAGATGGAAGAAGACCGAAGAGGTAACCGCTTTGCCTAAAATGGAGTTGAATCGCCCTCAGACACCTCAACCTCCTTTTGATTACAATATGGAGGAGTTCACTTTTACATCTGATGATCATGGTCGTTCAATACAAATGAGTGGAACCCTGGTGATGCCCAATGGCAATGGCCCATTCCCTTGTTTGGTGATGATATCGGGAAGTGGTCCTCAGAATCGAGATGAAGAGATAGCGGGCCACAAGCCTTTTGCTGTTATTGCCGATGACTTAGCAAAAATGGGTTGGGCCAGTTTTCGATATGATGATCGTGGGGTTGGTAAATCAGAAGGGGAATTTTCTAAAGCAACAACTTTTGATTTTGCAATAGATGCCAACGCTGCATGGAAGATGATTACAGCAAATCCAAAGATTGATGCAAAAAAAATTGGCTTATTGGGACATAGTGAAGGTGGATTGGTGGCTCCAATAGTGGCGTCCCAGAACAAGGAGGTGTATTGTATTGTTTCACTTGCGGGTCCTGGTGTTACGGGGAGTCAAGTGATTCTTCAGCAAATTGAGGATATTGCTAAAGCGGAAGGACAGCAAGAAAGTGAAATGATTGAGTCTCTCAATGCTGCCAACAGTGTGATGACATTTGTTACCAACGAAAAAGATTCAACAGCGGCAGCTGCGGTCATTCACCGGTACATTTTTAAATCCAATAAAAAGAAATCTAAATCGGAACGAGAGGAATTATTTGCAACTTACAACCGCTCTTTTAATAACGAATGGATGAAAGTATTCTTGAAAACAGACCCGATTCCATATTGGCAAAAAGTACAATGCCCAACTTTGATATTGAATGGAGAAAAGGATCTTCAAGTGCGCTTTGATCAAAATGCGAATCGCATTGCGGAAACTTTGAAAATGTCGAAAATTCCCTACGAAAAGGTAATCTTGGCCGATAACAATCATTTGTTTCAGTATACACAAACCGGTAAGGTGAGTGAGTATGCTAAGTTAGAGGAAACGATTTCTCCTGAGGCATTGCAATCCATTCGAGAATGGTTGATCAAATTGCCTTAATATCAATCAGTCTGTCGTAATTTTGAAGACTATATTTATCGAAAATGAGCGAAAAGATATTGATCATCGGCGCCTCCGGTCAGATTGGAATAGAACTGACAGAGAGATTGCGAGCGCAGTGGGGAAATGATTCAGTTGTAGCTGCTGATGTAAAGCAGGGAAGTGAGGTGGACCCATCTTTGTTGAATGGGCCTTATGAAGTACTCAACACATTGGACAAAGACGCGTTATTTGCAATCGTCAAGAAATATGGCATTACCCAAGTGTATCAATTGGCTGCATTGCTTTCTGCAACTGCAGAAAAGAACCCTGCTTTTGCATGGGAATTGAACATGAATGGTCTTTTCTATATTTTGGATTTGGCCAAAGAAAAGCATATTCAAAAAATATACTGGCCCAGTTCAATTGCTGTTTTTGGTCCAAGCACTCCGAAATGGAATACACCGCAGGATACAGTGATGGATCCCAACACGGTGTATGGTATTAGTAAATTGGCTGGTGAGCGTTGGTGCGATTATTATCATCAGAAACACCAAGTAGATGTCAGAAGTATTCGATATCCTGGTTTGATAGGATACAAGAGTGCGCCTGGAGGTGGAACAACTGATTACGCTGTTGACATATTTTACAAAGCACTTCAAGAAAAAAAATATACTTGTTTTTTAGCAGGTGATACTGCTCTTCCGATGATGATGATGAGTGATGCGATTCAGGCTACTGTTCAATTGATGGAAGCTGATGCCGCACGACTGACTGTAGGAGGTGCCTATAATTTGGCTGGCATGACCTTTACGCCTGATGAGTTGACGAGCGAAATTCAAAAACATATTCCAGCGTTTACCATTGCCTATCAACCCGATTTTAGACAAGCCATTGCCAACTCTTGGCCGAGTTCAATAGATGATTCGGTGGCTGCACGCGATTGGGATTGGAAGGCGGAATATGATACACCTAAATTGGTGTCGAAAATGTTAGAGGAGATTAAAAAGAAGGTGGGATAAAATGACACGAGAACTGTATATCTATAATAGCTTGAGCAGAAACAAAGATTTGTTTCAACCGATTCAAGCGCCTCACGTTGGTTTGTATGTGTGTGGTCCTACCGTGTATTCCAATGTTCATTTGGGCAATAGCAGAACTTTCATGTTTTTTGATGTTGTATTTCGATACCTCACCCATTTGGGTTACAAGGTTCGTTATGTCAGAAACATCACGGATGTTGGACACATTACTTCTCAGTTTGATGAAGGTGTAGATCGAATTGGTCAACAGGCCAAATTGGAACAATTGGAGCCCATGGAAATTGTACAGAAGTACACCAATTATTTCCACGAGGTGATGCGCATTTTCAACAACCATTCTCCCAGCATCGAACCCACGGCCACTGGACATATGATTGAGCAGATTGAGATGATCAAGAAGATTCTGGATCAAGGATTTGCTTATGAAGTAAATGGTAGTATTTATTTTGATGTTCAAGCGTATCGAGCCAAATATCCATATGGAGAGTTGAGCGGTCGCAATGTTGAGGAGTTGTATGAAAATACAAGAACATTGGATGGTCAGGATGAGAAAAGATTCTTTGCAGACTTTGCATTGTGGAAGGCCGCGTCTCCTGAGCACATCATGCGCTGGCCTTCTCCATGGGGAGAAGGATTTCCAGGATGGCACTTGGAATGTTCAGCCATGAGTACCAAATATTTGGGAGAGCAATTTGATATTCACGGTGGCGGAATGGATTTGAAATTTCCTCACCATGAATCGGAAATCGCCCAAAATACCGCATGTTGCGGAAAAGGGCCTGTCAACTATTGGATGCATGCCAATATGCTAACCGTAAATGGTCAGAAAATGTCCAAGTCGTTGGGCAATTCTTTCTTGCCACATGAGTTGTTTGCTGGAGATCATCCTTTGTTGGAAAAAGGCTACTCTCCGCAAGTGGTTAGGTTCTTTATGATGCAGGCGCATTATCGCTCTACTTTGGATTTTAGTAACGAGGCATTGAGTGCTGCGGAGAAAGGATATGAGCGCATGATGTCGGCTGTGGATGCCATTGATTCTTGTGCTGTAGGAGCGGCAGGTGACGTCGATGTTGCGTCTTTAACAAACCGATGCTATGCAGCGATGGGTGACGATTTTAATACACCCATTTTGATTGCTGAATTGTTCGAAGCGGTGCGCATTATCAATAGTTGCAAGAATGGTCAGTTGTCTTTATCTCAAGAACAATTGGATGGTCTGAAAAAACTCATGCATGATTTTTTATTCGAGGTTCTTGGAATTCAAAAAGAAGAAAAGCAAGGCAATCAAGATCTTCCCAATTTGATGATGGAAGCTGTTTTCGATGTCAGAAAAGATTTGAAAGAAAAGAAAGATTACGCCACAGCAGATTTGTTGCGTGATGCTTTTGCAAAAAGAGATATTGCTATAAAAGACACCAAAGATGGTGGAGAATGGAAATATGAAAAGAAATAGAATCATTGCAATTGTCCTATTGTTGCTCATTTTGGTATGGGTTGTAGTTCAATTTTTACCCAAGGGAAAAACCCATCAAGAAGGGACAAAAAATCCGCAAGCTGAAGCGGCCAAACTGGTTGAACCACCGATGTTCAACGTGGACTCCGCGATGGCATTCTTGAAGACGCAAGTCGCCTTTGGTCCTCGTGTTCCAATGAGCACAGGGCACAATGAATGCGGTGAATGGATTATTGCTAAATGCAAGTCGATGGGCGCGGCAATCACTGAACAAAATACCAAAGTAACCAGTTGGGAAGGCAATGCTACACCAGTGCGTAACATTATTGCGCAGTGGGGTAAAGACAAGAAGTCAAGGGTGATGCTGGCTGCGCACTGGGATTCCAGATGGGTGGCGGATAAGGATCCCAACAAGGCCAATCAAAGAAAGCCTATTGATGGAGCCAATGATGGAGCCAGTGGTGTTGCCGTATTATTGGAGATTGCCCGCATCATGCAAGAAAAGCAACCCGAAGTTGGTGTGGATTTGGTCTTTTTTGACAACGAAGATCAAGGCGCTCCTGAGTGGTCTACCTTGGATGGTCAGACAGCCAACAAAACTTGGTGTTTGGGTTCGCAGTATTGGTCGCAATATCCGCATGATATCAAGAATGTGCGTTATGGAATTTTGTTGGACATGGTGGGTGGAAAGAATGCTCGATTCAATATGGAGAACACTTCCATGTCAGCCGCTGGCGATGTCATGGGTTGGGTTTGGAATCAAGCCAACCGATTGGGTTACGGGTCTCTTTTTGTGAAGGAACAAATTGGAGGAATTACAGATGATCATGTTTACATGAATCAAGCGGGAGTGCGTTCCATTGATATTGTGGACATGAGACCCAATACAATTTCTATGGGAATGGGGGGATTTGAATTTGGTCATTACCACCACACGATGGATGATAATGTGGCCAATATCGATCCTCAAGTTTTAGAGGCTGTTGGAAAGGTTGTCGCTACTGCGGTTTACAATACAAAATAGAACTACTGCCAATATTGTTTTATTTTTCTCAGTGGTTTGAGAAGAAGTGTATACCATTTGGGTTGTAAGTCGTTTTTGGTCCAAGCCAATCTATCCAATTGATTGGCGCGCCACCGTTGCTTCCATGTTACATTGCTCGCCCCGCCTGTTTTCATTTGTATGATGACACGATTCCAATAAGCGACACTGATGTTATTCTTGTGAATAAATCTTAGCATCAATTCATAATCAGCAGCAGAACCATGATCGGTCAGAAATAAACCCAGCCGCTGATAAATCGATCTTCTTACGAAAAAAGTGGGATGCGGGGGCATCCATCCGTATAAAAATGCCCCAGGCTTATATTGTCCTGAATGCCAATGACGAATTACCTTCCCTGTTGAACCATCTACATATTGTAAGTCTGCATAGATACTATCATGGTTGCCTAAGTTGTTGACCATGTCCGTCACAGCGGAAGGATAGGCATAGGTATCATCACTATTTAAAATACCGATGAGATCGCCAGTAGCCATTTTTAATCCTTTGTTCATGGCGTCATAAATTCCCTTGTCTTTCTCAGAGATCACTTGGGAAATTTTGTTTCCGTACTTCTTCACGATATCCATCGTGTTGTCTGTTGAGCGGCCATCCACAATGATGTATTCAATGTCGCCATAGTCTTGCGCGAGGACACTTCGAATCGTTGCTTCGATTGTCGATCCACTGTTGTAGCTGATGGTGATGATACTTACTTTCATGTTAATGCGTCGACAGCCAAGTTATGCTTAAATTTAACACATGCGAAAAATTTTGTCTCTGATTTTTGTGGTCTGTGCAGCTTTATCCCAAGCGCAACTCAAGCAGTTCAAAGGAATGAATATGCGTTCGATTGGTCCTGCAGTTACCAGCGGTCGTGTCACGAGTATTGATGTGGATATGCAGCGCGGAGTGATGTACGTCGGTTCGGCTTCCGGTGGATTGTGGAAGAGTGAAAGTTGGGGAACAACATGGCACCCCATTTTTGATCATGAAGCAGTGACGGGAATCGGTGCGGTGAAGGTGTCTACGATTCATCCTGATGAAATATGGGTTGGTACAGGTGAGGGCAATCCTAGAAATTCACAGACTTCAGGTCGTGGTGTTTATCGATCTCAAGACGGTGGAAAGACCTGGAAATGTATGGGGTTGGAGGAATCAAAATCCATTCATAGAATTTGCTTGGACAAGCAGGATAATGTTTTTGTAGGAGCGATGGGCTCCGCGTGGGGGCCTAACAAAGATCGTGGTGTTTTTTATTACAACCAATTTCAAAAGAATTGGAAGAATATTTTGTATATCAATGACTCTGTGGGGTGTGCCGATTTGGTGATGGATCCGAGCAATGATCAAAAGATGTTGGCGGCCATGTGGCAATACCAAAGAAAGCCATGGACGTTCGAGTCGGGTGGCAAGGGTTCGGGATTGTATATCACTTGGAATGGAGGTCAAGATTGGAAATTGTTGGGAGAGAAAGATGGATTGCCCAAAGGGAATTTGGGAAGGATAGGAATTGCGATTGCGCCATCTGATTCTCGTATTGTTTATGCCATGATTGAGTCGAAGAATACTGCATTGTACCGAAGCATGGACGGTGGGTTAACGTGGAGCATGGTAACGGACAAAGGAGTGAATGATCGTCCGTTTTATTATTCTGAATTTTATGTCGATCCTAAAAATGCCAATCATTTGATCTACCTACACAGCGTAGTTACGGAGAGTATTGATGGCGGAAAGACTTGGTCGACAATGTTGCCTTATTCTGGCGTGCATCCTGATCACCATGCTTTTTGGTGGAACCCAATCAATACCCGTGAAATGTGGGAGGGCAATGATGGTGGATTAAATGTGAGCAGGGATGGTGGAAAGAATTGGGAGTTTATTCCCAATCTTCCATTGGGTCAGTTTTATCATATCAATTATGATTTGTCGATTCCGTATCATGTTTATGGGGGTTTGCAAGACAACGGAACCTGGAAAGGACCCGCCTATGTTTGGCACAGCGATGGCATTTTAGATAGCGATTGGCAAGAACTATATTTTGGAGATGGATTTGATGCCGTTCCGGATGAGTCTGATGAGAATTGGGTGTATGTTCTATCGCAAGGCGGTAGTTTGGCAAGGGTGAATGCCGCTACGGGACAAGAGCAATTTATTCAGCCGGCGCATCCGGATGGAATTCCATTGCGGTTTCATTGGAACACCGCAATTAGCAATCAACCCAATGCGGATCCCGCAATCTATATTGGAAGTCAATTTGTGCATTATTCAAAAAATCATGGACAAACTTGGGAGATTATTTCTCCTGATTTAACTACCAATGATCCCAAGAAACAGGAAGCATACAAAAGTGGAGGATTGACAACGGATGCTACCTCTGCTGAGAATCACTGCACTATTTTGTGCATTACTCCCAATGCCAATAACCAGCAGGAGATATGGGTAGGAACGGACGATGGACAAGTGCAGATGACCAAAGATCATGGGAAGAATTGGGTCAATGTAACTCCTGAAATCAAAGGCCTTCCCAAGAATTGTTGGATTCCACAAATTGTATTATCGAACAAAGTACCCAATGAGGTTTGGGTTGTTGCCAATAACTATCGCCAAAACGATTGGAAGCCTTATTTGTTTCATTCAACCGACGGAGGGAAGCATTGGAAAAATGTTGTTGAGAAGAGTGCAATGACGGGTCATTGCTTGAGTGTAGCTCAGGATGATCAGCAACCGGATTTGGTTTTTTGTGGTACTGAGCATGGTTTGTTTGTTTCCATGGATCACGGAAATAGTTGGGAAAAATGGACACATGATTATCCATCTGTACCGACACAAGATTTGCGTATTCATCCTACGGAGGGTGATTTAATGATTGCAACCTTTGGAAGAGGATTGTATATTTTGGATGATTTGAATCCCATCCGTGATGTGATTTTCAATCGGAATAACAACATCAAAAGCAAGTTGCAAGTATATCGACCACAGCCTGGTTTTGAAGTTTCATATCGTCGTCATTTGGGTCAACGCTTTCCGGGTGATCGCTATTTTTCTGGAGAAAACCGCGACTATGGAATCCAGGTTTTTTGTCATGCTGAATTGATTCCTGTTGCGGATGGAAAGGAAAAAGAGAAAATGAAAATTGCCATTTTATCCGGGAACGATACCATTCGCAATTTTGAGCAGGAACCCGATTCTTTTATAACAGTGATTCATTGGCATTTTGATTCGAATGGATTTCACTTTCCCACCAAGTCAAAGCGTGAGACTTCGAAAGTGCCACCGGGAGGTGGTTGGAAAGTGGCTCCGGGTAGATATGAAATGCACATCGCCTATGGCGATGCAAAAGGGCATACGGATATTTGGGTAGAAGAGGATGATAGAGTTCCTTTTGAGCCAGCGACGTATGCGGCGCAGCAGGCCTTATACAATGATTGGAAAGCGTCCATGATAGACTTGGACAATGAAGTAGAGAAAGTGAAAGAAGCACAAGCCCTCATGCAGTGGGTAAACGAGTCTTGTAAATATTTGCCCGATAGCGTTCAGAAGAAATTGAAATCAATGTCAGATTCGCTCAATAAATCTTTTAATGTACAAATGGAGAAGGTGTTTTTGAAAGACGGATTGACGGGCATACAAGACGACAGTCGTGTGTTGAGTGGTCGATGGTGGACACCGTATTCGTTGTTGAGTTCTGAGTCTGAGCAGCCCGGAGAAAATGCAAAGAATGCATTGAATGTTTTGAAGAAGGATATTCAGCAATGGAAGAGTTCCAATATTGTTATTTGGGACAATAATTGGAAATCATTTATTCCACTATCCGCCGCATACGTCACCCTACCTAAGAAGTGGCAGCCTTAAAATTGATGCATCCAACAAAAACTTAAAGTGGAGTTGTAGTTTCCACTTTCATAAAAGCTGTATTGGTTGGTTTTGCTTGGATTGGGACGAATGGGTAAAATGCTTTGTCCAAATTCGATCAAAAAATTGTTGTTGTCATTAAAGATAAAGGAAGCACCAAGGCATCCCCCAACATCCCAGCTTCTGAATCCCGGTTGACCACCATATTCATACATGGTGTACAAATTTTTATTGGCCATTACTCCTTGTTTCACCAAGTATGAGGCGTATGGGCCAATCTGAAATTGGAGACGTTGGTTGTATTGAAAATGGTACAACAATGGAATCTGAACATAATGCAATCGATACGCAAAGGTGTTGTGATTCAGGGTGTCTATCGGTGCGCGACTTCCTTTACTGATGTATTCAATACCGATGGAAAAGGCGTGATTGTTTTTTAATTTACCTTTTACAATGGCGCCAATGTTTGCGCCGGGTTTGTGAAAGCCCGACAATCCATCGCCACTCATTTGACTAACATCCATGCCGATTTTGGCATGCATCGAGAATCGCTGATTGCCGCCTTCGTTATTGTCTTGCGAAAAGCCATTAAAACAACTTAAAGCTAATGACGACAATAGAAAAATTTTAGTCCAATTCATACTCAGTGGCATTGACAACTTCATTGGTGTTTTGATCGATGATATAAGCTACAACAGTCATATTCTCCCCTTTCCATGTGCTGGGGAGAGGATACGTGTAACTGCTCGTGTATAGGCTATTGGCTTTTGGGTTGGTGGCCAAGCTGTTCCCCATGGGTTGCGTTACTGCATCGCGAAGCAAATGATTGTGCTCATAGCTCGGAATTTCCGATGGTGTTTGGTCATAATCTTCTTGCGCACTGATGATGTGTGATTCAATCAGCAAAACGACCAAAGAGTAATTTCCGGACATGTCTTGGTTGAATTGTGATCCTGTATGGATATTGATAACATTGTCTTCTGGTACAAAATCGGCTTGCACTTGTACTGCAGCTTGTGGTGTTTCATTTTTAGCGGCAATGATCAAATCTTCCCATGAAGATGGGTTATTGGGATCAATCCAATAGAAATTACTCAATCCACCATTGCGATCGATTCTAGCGCAAGGATTGAAACCGCCTTGCAATTGCGACCAATACAAGTTTCCAGGAACGGTATTGTAATCGGTATCAAAGGGGGGAGCACTAACTTGAGCCAACGATCCGGCATGAATGGATACAGTTACCATTCGATCGCCGAGCGATGTGTCTAGCTCCAACACCATGGCTGTTGACGTAGGACAAAATCCACAAAGATGTCCGGTAAACTCTTCTACAAGAACATTTTTGGTTAAGCCTGTTTCGTATGTGAATACAGGAGCGGCGCCATATTTTTCTTCCATGTAGCGATACTTCACGGTGCTGTATGGCTGATCCAATTGGTCGCATCCGCTCCATGCAAATACGGAAATGACGATGATGAACAATAATTTTTTCATGATCAAAAACTGCTGGTTAATATAACTTCAAATCCATTGGTGGCTGGCACGGCGCGGCAAACGCCACCGATGCAGAAAACGCCTTCACGTCTCTTTCCATATCCTACTGTAATGCGGTGAGGTCCGTTGATGTAACCTACAGTTCCAAAAAGATAATCAATTCGCTTGGCTTCAACAGGATTGCCTTTGTTGTATTGATTGACAATTCCAATCGTCCAGTGTGGGCTGTGTGTGTATTCCGCCACTACTGTCTGCCAATCTCCTTTGTCTTGCTTGGTTTGAAGTTGTTGCAATTCGACTCTTATGTAATCTTTCTTTGTGATTTTGTAACCCATTTCCAATACAGAGATATTGGCGTATACGATTCCTTTGAAGTCATTGGTTACAGGCGTTACTTTGGTGTTGAATTCCATGTAGTAGAAGGTGTAGCCAACATTGAATTCTTTTGATATTTTGCGTTTGAATTCAATGTTGAAATCGCGGACATACTTTGTTTTTCCAAATCCCAATGAATTCACTTTATACCCTTCTGTCAACGCTGATATTCCTGTGTATTGCACTGTGTCCAAACAATTGGCTACTGCGTAACTGGCGGAAATTTGCGTTCCATATTTTCCTCCCAATTTGCTTCCTTTTGGAATGGTATAATACACCTCCAACATAAAGCTGGCTTCGCCAGTAAGTGGTGTTGCATAAGGATATAGCGTGGAAGCTAAATTGTATGTGTGTTGTTTGGTGATAGCTGGGGTGTAGTTCAATGGAACATCAAATAGCTTTAGATTGCGATCTCCACGAAAGCTTAGATTGTCAATGCTTTTTGCCATGACATTCACACCAAATCCTTTTTGGCTATAGGAAGAATTGAAGAAAATACCTTGTCCTTTTCGATAGATGTATCCATTGTCTGCGGATGGATCGTTGATTTTACGGGCATACTCACCCATCATCATCCAATTGCCGCGTTGAATTTGCATTCTTCCTGAGTACATGGCTACGTTGTCAGGAATTACAAAAATCAAACTGTCAACAAATCGGTTTCCTCCGGGTTGATAACGACTGACAAAACTCCCACCTACCATAACGCGGGTCTTGGCATTTGCCAGACTTTTGATCAATTCATTGGCCCAAATCTCGCCATCAAATCCTCGGGCAATTCCGTCGGCGTGAATAATCTGACTGTCAAAATCCAATCGTTGTTTTCCCCAAATTCCTTTGAGGGTTACGCCATGAACAGGACGAAAAATGATACGGGCTCCGTCCAGTGCATTATCGATACCGAGGTTGGGTTCCCAGTAGGTTCGCAAAGTCATTCCATTTCCAAATTGCTCGTAGAAATTACCGATGGTGATTTCTAAAGTTGAATCAGCATAGGTAACATATCGATTTCCGATACCAGTGCCTTTGTATCTGTTTTTAGCGCTGTATCCCTGAATGGCGTTTTGATAGGTTTCAATTCTCCATCCTGCAGTAACTTTTCCATAGGTGTAATTGAAATTTCCGAATCCATTCATGGCTGCTTTGGATGCAGGTACGGTGGCATTGATCAAAGTATCAGCGCTGTATTGCTGGGCTAGAAATTGAAAATTGCCGCGCAATACACCTTGTGTTGGATTTTGAGCAAATAATATCGCCTGCGATACCATTGCTATTCCAATCATCAATAATTTTTTCATGTTCAAATATAGGTTGTCGTTATCCGATCATTTCTTTTTCAATGACCTTCATTTTTTCTTGGAGGGTTTTTACTTGGTCCGCATATTTTTCTTGACCCATGAAGGGCTCTTTCATGCTGAAGTAAAATTTGATTTTGGGTTCGGTGCCGCTCGGACGCGCAGTGACCGTGCTTCCGTCAGCCAATACAAATTGCATTACATTGGAAGAGGGTAGCGCAATCGCTGATTGACGTCCGTCTGCGTGAACGACGATTTGTTTCAAATAGTCACGTGTCTCCACAACCTTTACCCCGCCCAAAGTTTGAGGGGCATTGTTTCGGAAGTTGTCCATCATGGATTTGATTTTTTCCATGCCATCCAATCCTTTCAAAGTAATGGATACCAACTCTTCATGATACAAACCATAACGTTCGTATATCTTCATGAGTAATCCCCACAGACTGGTGTCATTGTTCAATGCCCAAGCGCCAATTTCGCTCAGCGCAGCGGCAGAAATAACAGCGTCTTTATCACGTACGTCGTCTCCAATCAAATAGCCATAGCTTTCTTCGCCTCCGCAAAGAAATTTTTCTTTTCCCTCACGCTCGGCAATCACCGCGGCAATGTATTTAAAGCCGGTCAATGTCGAATAGCAAGGCACGCCAAACGAACTCGCAATTTCTTCAATCAATGTTGAAGTAACAATGGTGCGCGCCGTGAAGTAAGGCAAACCTTCAGGATGCACTTTGCCGGCCATTTGCAATTGATAGTAGGCGAGCAATGCTCCTGTTTGATTTCCATTGAGCAAGGCCATTTTGCCTTGATTGTCCTTTACACACAATCCAACGCGATCGGTATCGGGATCAGTTCCCAACACCCATTCAGAATTTGTCTTTTCTGCCAATTGAATGGCGAGCGATAACGCTTCTTTTTCTTCGGGATTGGGCGATTTTACGGTAGAGAAATTTCCATCGGGCTGCGCTTGCTCTGCGACAATATGCACATTTTTAAAACCCATTTTTTCCAATAGTTGCGGAACCATGGTAATACCAGCTCCGTGGATGGAAGTGTAGACCATGGGCACATTGGCTTGTGCTGCAATGGCGGCCTTGCTGTGAATCAAAGGCATGGCCATGTTGATGTAATGCTGATCCCAATCGTCTTCTAAAAAATGAAGCAGGGCATCATTCCCTTTGAATTGCACGTTGTCAAAAGAACCCACAGCTCGGACACAACCAATGATGCCTTTGTCATGTGGAGGAACAACTTGTCCGCCATCTTCCCAATACACTTTGTATCCATTGTACTCAGGTGGGTTGTGGGAGGCAGTAATGACAATTCCCGATTGACAACCCAATTGACGAACAGCAAAAGAAAGAACGGGTGTGGGTCGCAATTTTCTGAATAAATAAACTGTAATACCATTGCCGGTCAAAACATCCGCAGCAGCTCGCGCCAAGGTGTCGGATTGATTCCGACTGTCATAAGCAATGGCTACTTTAGCACCTTCAGGAAATTGTTTTTTAAGATAATCAGCCAATCCCTGCGTTGCGGCGCCTATGGTGTATCGATTGATTCGTGTTGATCCAATTCCCATGACTCCTCGCAAACCACCCGTACCAAATTCGAGGTCCTGGAAAAATGCTTCTTGCAAGGCTATGCCATCTTCAGTGATGAGTTGCTTGATTTCTTCTTGTGTTTGTTGATCAACGGAATTGACCAACCAACTGGTTGCTCTTTCTTTTGCGTTCATTGTAATTGATGCCAATTTTCAAAACAGGTCTGAAGTTGATTTTCCCAAGATTCAGGCTCAATGCCCGTTTTTTCAATCCACAAACTGGAATCCAGTTTGGAATAGGATGGACGATTGGCTTTTTGAGGAAAATCTGTGCTTTTCACTGCATGGATGGTAATCTTATGTTGTGTCAGTTCAAATATTTTTTGGGCAAATCCAAACCATGTGGTCTCTCCTTGTGGGCTATAATGGAATGTGCCTTGTAAGTTATTATGTTGATGCAAACTGGCGACGATGTCGGCGGCCAAGCAAGCGGCGTTGGTGGGACTGCCAATTTGATCATCCACGATATTGAGCGCGTCTCGGGTTTGCGCCAATTCAATCATGGTTTTGAAAAAGTTCTTTCCTCGGGGGGAATACAACCAAGAAATTCTCAAAATGGTAAAATGAAGAAAGTGCGTTTTTACGAATTCTTCTCCTGCATTTTTAGATTTGCCATAAGCGTTGATTGGATGTACGGGATCGTTCTCGTTGTAGGGAGTTCTTTTTGTCCCATCAAATACATAATCGGTACTGAAATACCAGAGCCAAGTTTTGGATACATCAATCGATTCGGCCAACCACACCAAACTGTTTGCGTTGATGTCAAACGCCAAATCCGTTTGCTCTTCGGCCAACTCTACTTGTGTGTAGGCCGCAGCGTGAAGAATTAGGTCAAATGAATGTAGCTTGAAATAATCTCGAACTGAAGTTTCCGAAGACCAATCCAATTCCGATCGTGAAGGATGAAAAATGGGCACGGAAGGAAACAAGTCGGAGAGCGATTGAACCAAAAAATAGCCCAATTGTCCCGAATAGCCCGTGACCAAAATTTTCTTGATTTCCATTGGAGGAGCAAGATAACAAAAAACTTCTTCATCTGTCTCGGATTTGGCCATTAATGCGTCATGGCTTTGTGCGTAAATTCGCAGCGATTAATTTGCTCATGCGCATACATTACACATTGCAAACATTGCCTCCCCACATCCAGACTTTTGTCACGGTGGGAACCTTTGATGGCGTTCATCTGGGTCATGCCTCTATGTTGAAAAACATGGTTGAAGGCGCCAAGCAATTGAATGCGCAAACTGTTGTTTTGTCTTTTCATCCCCATCCTAAAAAAGTGTTGTTTCCTGAGAGTGAACCGCTTCCTCAAATTCAATCGATGGATGAAAAAATAGGCAGTCTCACTGCGCTGGGAATCGATCATTTTGTCTTGTTGAATTTTACTTTGGAAATGTCTCAGTGGTCTGCGCAGGAATATGTGAACAAAGTGATTGTAGAAGGTTTGCATGCGGCATGCGTTTATATGGGATACGATCATCGATTTGGTAAAAACAGAATCGGTGACATCCAACTCATGCGCAATTTGGGGGAGATTCACGGGTTTGAAGTGGTGCAGATTCCAGCTTTTCAAACGGGAGAAGTAACGGTGAGCTCGACAAAAATCAGAACAGCAATTGGAGAGGGAAACATCTCAGAGGCCAACAAAATGTTGGGGAGACCATTTGAGATTTCGGGTGAGGTTATCCATGGTCATCAACTGGGAAGGACATTGGGTTTTCCTACAGCCAATTTGGCTGTGGCGGGCGAAGATAAAATTTTGCCAGCGCCAGGTGTTTATGCAGCAACGTGGAAAAATGGTGAAGAATTGCACGCCGTTGCGCTCAGCATTGGATATCGACCTACAGTCAACACGGCTCCTACTTTGCAAGTGGAAGCATATATTTTAGATTGGAGTGGCGACCTTTATGGAAAAAGCATTACCTTAGAAATTCATGAACACTTGCGCGGGGAGTTGAAGTTCAATGGCCTCGATGCTTTGGTTCAAAAGATTCAAGAAGATGTCGAATGGGTAAAAAACTGGTTCTCCTCCTTTGTTGCTTAATTGCCTTTCGCTGGGCGGAGGGACAATGTCTTGCTGAGGCAGATTTAGATACTTGTCAAATCTACAGAAGCATTGCTGCTACACTCGGACACGAGAATCAAGTGTACCGACTGGATCTCTCCAAAAAGAAATTGAAGGAAATCCCCAAGGAAGTTTTTTTGCTCCCACATTTGCAAGAATTGGTTCTCAATAAAAATGAAATCAAAGCGATTCCAAGTGAAATTACCAGTTGTACTGAATTGCAACGTTTGACAATGCAGTACAATTTGGTGGATAGTTTACCTCCCGCATTATTCAAATTGAAAAATCTGAAAAAATTGGATTTGGGATATAATGATTTGTTCACGGTTCCAGATGGAATTGGCGATTTACAAAACTTAGAAATACTGGCGTTGTGGGATAATCCAATTGGAATTTATTCCCGAGAGATTCTTCGTCTTGATCAATTAAAACACCTCGACCTCCTCAACAATCCTATCAATGAAACCGTTCAGCGCGCTTTGAGGGAGGGTTTGCCAAAATGTAAATTTTATTTTTCTTATCCATGTCAATGTGAATTGGGATGGTGATACTTAATTTTGAATTATGAAGTACCAACAATTACCCGCTTCTTTTTACCAAGGAGCAAGAGAAAGATTGGCTGCACAGCTACCCAATGGTGGAGTTGCAGTGTTTTTTAGCAATGACATTTACCCCACGAGTGCTGATGGAACTTTGCCGTTCAAACAAGCCTCTGATATTTTTTACTTGTCCGGTGTTGATCAAGAAGAATCAATTTTGGTCGTCTTTCCTTCTGCCCAACAAAAAGCTTTTCGTGAAATACTTTTTGTCAGAGAGACCAACGAGCACATTGCTGTTTGGGAAGGTGCTAAATTGACAAAATCGCAGGCACAAGAGCAGACTGGTATTCAAAATATCCAATGGGTAAGTCAATTCGAAACGATCATGCGTGTGGTGATGAATGAAGCCACAACATTGTGTTTGAATGATAACGCTCACACCCGCGCTACCATCGAAGTTGAAACACGGGAGATGCGTTGGAATGAAAAATTGCGCAAGGATTATCCCAACCATACCATTTCACGCGTTGCCCCAATCATGCACCATTTGCGTGCGATTAAAACGCAAGATGAAATTGATCAATTGCAAAGAGCCATCAATATTACCCGTCAGGGTTATGAAAGAGTGATGAAGATGATCAAACCCGGTGTGATGGAATATGAAATCCAGGCAGAATTTGCGCATGAGTTTTTGCGCAATGGTTCGCGCGGATTTGCCTACACACCCATTGTCGCTTCAGGTGCCAATGCATGTGTATTGCACTACATTGCCAATGACATGCCTTGTCAAGATGGTGATTTGATTTTGATGGATGTGGGTGCGGAATATGGGAATTACAATGCCGATATGACAAGGTGTATTCCTGTGAACGGAAAATTTACACCTCGCCAGCGAGACGTTTACAATGCAGTATTGCGCGTCATGGAAGGAGCCAAGAAGTTGCTTCGTCCCGGCGTGATGATGTCCGATTATCACACACAAGTGGGTGATATGATGCAGAAGGAATTGATCGGATTAGGATTGATCTCTAATGAAGAGGCAAAAAATCCTTTGGCTTACAAAAAATACTTCATGCATGGTACAAGTCATTTCTTGGGATTGGATGTGCACGATGTAGGAGACTGGAATATTCCAATTGCGGCGGGAAATGTCTTTACGGTTGAACCCGGTATTTATATCCCTGAAGAGAACATTGGCATTCGCATCGAAAACAACGTAGTGGTTACCGATGGCGATGTCTTGGATATGTTTGCCGATTTTCCGACAACTGTAGAAGAAATTGAGTTGATGATGAGCAAATAAAATCCGCTCGATAGACTTCCTGAATTGAAAGGGAAATGTTAAACTTCTGTTGTTTGCATTTCCCTTTTCTTTTATCCATTATTTTAGACCCACATTTAGGAATCATGAGAAAAATTATTTTGTTCGGTCTTGTGTTTTGTGCCTTGATTTTCGGGACACAAACAGCTTCGGCTCAATCACAAAAGGCACAGCAGATTGCTGACCAAGTATTTGAAAATCGTCGTCAATTGTACTTTGAATTCAATATTCAAAGCCGCGATGAAATTCATGTTTTAACCAACACCATTTCTATCGACCGTGTCAATGGTCTAACAGTAACTGCCTATGCCAATAAAATGGAGTTCATCAACTTCTTGGATTTGGGATACCGCCATTACACCATATTGACTTCCCCAGGAGATTTGATCAAAGTTCCAATGATGAAGGACTTCGTTCAAGGTCAAAAAACCTTGAGTTTAACGGCTTATCCCACGTACTCACAATACGTGGCCATCATGCAACAGTTTGCTACCGATTATCCAGAGATTTGCTCTCTTCATCATTTCGGGACGACCGTGGATGGAAGAAGTTTGTTGGCATTAAAGATTACCGACAATTTAAATGTACGTGAGTACGAACCTCAGTTTTTCTATACCTCAACCATGCACGGTGACGAAACTGCAGGTTACATTGTGATGTTGAAGTACATCGATTATTTGTTGTCCAATTACGGAACCAATCCACGTGTTACCAATTTGGTCAACAACATGGAAATTTGGATCAATCCTCTGGCCAATCCAGACGGTACGTATGCAGCCGGTGACAACAATGTCAACGGAGCCATTCGTTATAATTCCAATAATATCGATTTGAATAGAAACTATTGGGACCCTCAAGATGGTCCTCATCCGGATGGAAATACCTATCAGCCAGAAACCATGGCGTTCATGGCGTTTGCGGATTCAATGGACTTTGTTATGGCTGCCAATTTTCATGGCGGAGCAGAAGTGTACAACTACCCTTGGGACACCAAGGTAAATGCGCATCCTGACTTGAACTGGTTCCAATCTGTAGGCTTCAATTATGCAGACACCGTTCAGTCGAACTCAACCAATTATTTTATTCAAAATGATCCTGGATTTGATGGTCCAGGTGTTACCAATGGATTTGCTTGGTATGAGGTGAATGGCGGTCGTCAAGATTACATGAACGCTTACCAACATTGCCGCGAAATCACGGTTGAATTGTCCATGACGAAATTGATTCCAGCTTCTGAGTTTGAAAATCACTGGAATTACAACCGCAATTCCTTGATGTATTTTATGGAAGAAACCTTTAATGGTTTTCATGGATTGATTACCGATGCGTGTACGGGTCAAGCTGTAAAAGCAAAAGTATTTGTCAATGGACATGATGCAGATAGTTCACATGTGTATTCATCGTTACCCATCGGAAATTATTATCGTCCGATTTATCCGGGAACATACAGTGTTACGTATTCCGCTCCAGGTTATCAAAGCGTTACCATCAATAACATCGTTGTGACTGCAGGAACAGGCATTGAGCAAAATGTCACCTTGCAGCCATTGGCGCCAGTTTCTAACTTTATTGCTGATCACACTTCTGGTTGCGGAGGAGTTGTTTCCTTTACTGACTTGACAGGAAGTGCAACATCTTGGAATTGGAATTTTGGCGATGGTCAAACATCAACGGAACAGAATCCAGTTCACTCCTACGCACAATCTGGAACTTATACGGTTACTTTGTCCGTGGACAATTGCGCTGGCGCTGACGATGAGATCAAGACTGGATATATCAATGTCAGTGTGATGGAATTACCCGTTGTTGCACAAGACAACTTTAGTGTTTGTGCACCACAATCATTCGATTTGTCTGCCAATGGTTCTGGAAGCATTGCTTGGTATGACGCAGCGGTGGGAGGCAACGTGGTCGCTACAGGAAGCAACTTTACTACTCCTGTCTTGAACGCCAGTACCACTTATTATGTAGAGAACCAAGTGGATTTGGGAAGTGCGACAGTGGGATCAACCAACTTGCAAGCCAATGGCGGTTATTACACAGCCGGCACTTATCACTATTTGACATTTGATGCCTTATCATCTTTCACTTTGGTTTCTGTTCAAGTGAACGCCAACACATCCGGCAACCGTACGATTGATTTAAGAGACAACGCAGGCAATGTATTGCAAAGTGTTACAGTCAACATTCCGCAGGGAGTTAGCACGGTTAATTTGGGATTCACCATTGCGCCAGGATCCTATCAATTGGGAACATCAGGAGGCAATAACTTGTGGAGAAATAATGCAGCCGCAGTTTATCCGTATACTTTGGACGGCGTTGTCAGTATCATTGGTAACAGTGCAGCCAACAGCAATTATTACTATTATTTCTATCAATGGAATATCAGTCAGACATGCAGCAGTGCGCGTGTTCCAGTGATCATCACGGTAGGCAATAATCAGGCACCATCCGTAACGGTCACCAACCCCAGTTCAGTCATCTGTTCAGGAGAACCCACGACATTCACAGCCACCACAGCCAATACGTCTTCACCGGTTTACACTTGGACAGTCAATGGAATGGCAGTTGCAGAAACTTCGAACACATTGACCATTGCAGCACCAACAGACGGAGTAGTGGTTTGCAGCATCACAGACGCCACCAATTGTTCAGGCGTAACATCTGCTACGAACACTTTCAATGTAGTCGTAACACCTACCCCAGCAACACCAGTAGTAACCATGAGTGGAAATTTGTTGAGCGTGAATAGCACAACAGGCATTCAATGGTATATGAACGGCAGTATAATCGTTGGAGCAACATCACCCACTTATTTGGCAGCAGCCAATGGCGATTATTCAGTGGTGGTCAGCAATGGAAGTTGCGTGAGTGCGATGTCCAATACAGTAACCTACACCATCACAGGCGTCGAGGAGAATCAAATGGTACAAGTTCAATTGTATCCCAATCCGGTTCGAGATGAGATGCAAGTGGTGACAACACAAGTAGAAGGATTTGATTGGAGCCTGTACAATGCTTTGGGACAATGTATCCAGCAAGGGCATCATTCTTCGGCGAATTTGCAAATGAATGTGGCCCATTTGGAGAAGGGCATTTACACTTGGGTTGTGATGGGATCGGAGATAACTGTCAAGCAATTTGTCGTTGAGAAGTAATAGAACTTTGAAATATCAAAAAAACCCTCGCAACTTGCGGGGGTTTTTTTTATTCTCCTAATAATTTTCGGAGACGTTCGTTTTCTCTTTCGAGCACTTGAATATACTTGTCTTTGTAAGTATCGGGATGATAATGGATTTCATCGGCTTTGTTTCCTGGCCCTTGAACAAGATTGTTATTGGAGATATTGAAGATTTGTTGCGCATCAAACTGTAGAATCTGAGACACTGAAACTCCTAGGACTTTTGAGATTTGTTCCAATCGTGTAAGCGGCACATCCGTTTCTCCTCTTTCTATTTTGCCATAACCACTGACAGTCATACCCAGGCGATCGGCCATATCTTCTCTGGTAATTTTTTTCAGTTCTCTGTAATTCTTAAGAGACTCTCCGACTTTTTCAGTAAGCATAATCTTGGAAATTTTCTTGCCCGAAGATAATGAAATGCAGTGTGAGAGACAATAAAAACGGAACTTAAGTTCCCAATAGTCTTTTTTATAGTAAATAAGAATGTTATTATTTCAATCCTATTAAGCAATTCAATTATAATAAAAGTAACATCTACAGGTTGTATTAAAAAACTAATGGCGGTTTGAATTGTGGGATTTGAAATAGACTTTTGTTTTTTGAATCTCAGTTTAGATTGGGCTTCAGAAGAGAAAATTGTCATGGTTGAAATAGGACTTATATGAATTAGCACCTATCAATCTCTTACCGATTTATGACTGAAAGTTTAATGAATACTGTGAAATAGATTTAAATAGAAAAAGAAATGAAAAATAAAATTACCCCAACAGATTTGTTTTTGGCTGTGCTAACGTTAATGCTAATAAGTGTTAGTTTCTACCAGACTTGGTTGGGATTGCAACAAATATTTGGAACCAGTTCTTTTGTAATCTCTTTAGTACTGTCCTTATTGTTATTATTTCTGTTATGGCAATTGCGAAAATCAAAAATGTCGGGATTGGAAACTCGCGGTTTGGTATTAATTTATTTTTTCATAGCATCCTTTTGTTTCATCGCCAACTTTAATGCGTTATACACTCGATTTATGAGGACTGATATTTTCACAACAGAATTGAGAGAGTTGAATGATAAATTCAGTGATTTAGAAACCAACGTTGAATCTAAATTGAATTATTCGGTTGCTGATGCACAAACAAGGCAAGCTATTAGAAGTGAGTTAAACCTTCTCAAGATTCAAATAATGGATCCTAGGAACAGAGGTATCGGTCCTGAGGCCAAACAAATAATAGGTAGAATTGAGAAGTTAATAGGAAAAAAAATAACTCCTCTAACACCTATTGATGAAACACCTTCGGGTTATGCTGATTTAGCGGATAGAATGGAAGAGCAAATCGTTCAGATGGTCTACAATTTAACTCCGGAGGAGAAAAACTTGATGTCTGACATCAATAATGCGACATTAAAGTGGAATAAAGACATTCAGAATTTACTGTTAAAATCTCACCAGGAAATAGATGAAATGGCGCAAGGGCAAATAGATAAAGCGATTTCTGAATACAATAAATTGGGTAATCGTGCGCATGCGATTTTAGGAGAAGAGAAATTTAAATTTGATATGGCGCATTCCAATACACAAGAGGTAGGAAAAATTGGATTTGCCTTTAATCATGCTATTTCTCATTTTGGGATGTATCAATTTGTCGTCTTGATGGGTTGTGTTTTGTTGGATTTTGGTATCATGATAATTATACTATTGGTTCCATCAGAAAATGGAAATAACGGGGGGCGAGGAGATGTTTTTAGAACAAAAGGGGCAACATTAATCCCTAAAAATTAATTTTTTAATTTTCATACAATGAGTTGGGTAGACGATGATGAATTGAAACCACTGTCATTAGACGATAAAGAAACATATTTTGTGGGTTCTGATGTTGGTAATGAAGAAAATTATGGTGATGATTTCCATGTGCCATTAGAGGAAAATTCTTCCAAAATAAAAAATGCAGACAGCAATTTTGTATTCTTCTTCGGAACTTCAGAATCTGGGAAATCTGTGATTTTATCTTCGATGCTGTATTACCTGAGTTCTCGGGCCGGTGTGCTTCGGCCTAAATTAGATTCCCCGAACACAAGGGAAGCCCAGGTTTTATTATCTGATTTTTTTGAAAATATTAGACAGGGAATTCTACCCAATAGAACAACTAGAGATCAAGTCACTAGGTTGGATTTGGTTTTTGAACCAAACAATAAATCTAAAAAGGTGCAGCCGATCAATCTGACATTTTTAGAAACGTCAGGAGAAAATCACAACGAAATAAGAAGAGGAGGGAGTTACCATTCTAGTATTGATGCTTATTTAAACGCTGAAATACCGTTGACTTTTATAATTGTGACGAGTTTTGAATCAGCACATAAAGAGGATACAATTATAAATGAGTTTTTTGATGAATTAGTTCGGAAGAATAGGAATGTTAAATCAGTTAATGTCATATTAGTTGTGTCGAAATGGGACAAATCTGGAAATTCTTTTGTGTCAAATGAAGAAGAATTGGAGAGCTTTATAAATGATAGATTAAGCAGAACGAGTCAACGTTTAAATACATATGGTTATGCGAAAACTTATTATACAATTGGGTCAATACAGGGAACAAAAGGCAATGAAAGAATAACCATGCTCAATTTATCGACAGCAGAAATTTTATCAAAATGGTTGTATAAAAGCATTACGAATTATCCTTTGGATTACGAAGGAACATTTTGGGAACGCATCAAATTTAGTTTTGGCACATGAGCGAAATTAATTTAATTGCTTTTGGAACTTTCGGAAACCCTCATGGTTTCCGTCAATCCGTTGTATTGGGAAGTAATAATATTCTGTGTGGAATTAGCACTTTTGACATCAATACAAACGCGATGATGCTGTTTCCTAATTCTTCTTTATTTGCAATTAGAGGCGAAGTCATTAATGGTAAAAAGGTAGTTGCTTATTCAAAGTATTCATTTGCAAAAGAAAGGAATTCTGGAAGGAACGGGACATTTATAGGCACTAGTGTTTTGTATGTGGATAAATTGGCGGATGAAGAGGTAACAATAGATATTCTCAACAAGTTTCATGAAAGTGTATACAATAGCAACGTTTTTAATGATGTAATAAAAGTCAATCATTCAGACGAACTAGTTTTTACTATCCCTGAAGAATTAAATACGACTCAATTTAATTTTCGGGATTTAGAGGATTTGAATTTTTCACATGAAAATGGTAGAACTTTATTGGTATTATCACATACCAAAAAGAGTGATTTAACAAAAACATTCAAGGATGCCTATAAGTTAATGGGTGTGTATAGAATTATTTATTTTACGGATAACCGAGAACTTGCAAACTTTGCAAAACGAAAGAATATTTTTAAAGTGGTCGATACAGATCGCTTTAAGGAAGAATTGATTAAAGTGCAAGATGAGAAAAAAAGGAAAATTGAACAGAAATTAAATGAGTTAGAAAAAAAGCTGAAAAATTTAGAAGAAGATAAATCAAAAGCCTTGAGTGATTTTAATTCACAAATCGAATTGAGTGAAAAGAATCACAAGGAAAATGCTCTTCGACTAGAAGAGTCAAAAAGAGATGTGGATTTGATAAAGAAAAATTATTCCACATTTGCTGATAAAATCCGACAACTCTCAAAAAAATTGGAGTCTGGGGCTAAATTCGAGTATGTAAAAGGTTTATACAACGAAAATGAAAGGGACTTTGTTCAAAGTTTGGAGCAAATCCGTCCATTTTCTCCAGTTAAAGGGATCAAAAAGCCAAAGGTGAATACGTCAATTAAGACTTCTAGTCAAATTGATATTGTTGAGGATTATCCAAAATCTAAAAATGATTCAAGACGTTCAAGCAATACCAAAGATCAACAGGAATTAAAACGCTTGAAATTGGCACTTGTTTTTTTTATCGGAGCAATTTTAGGTTTTGGGGGTCATTTATTAATTAAAGACGATAATACAGAGAATAGTTTGGAAGCACAAGCATTATCTCCTGAAGTAAGTCGCGAAGTTGAAAGGTCTTTAAACCCTAAACCTAATGCTGAATTAAAGGAAAGTGAGGTAAAACTACTTGAAAAAAAATTCAAACAAGATTCAAAGATAGATTCTGTAGTGGAACTAATTTTCCTATCACATGGATCGGACATTGCGCTCAAATACCGCAATCAAAGTGAGGAATACAAGCGTGAGTTATATAAAAAGAATAAGAATTGTTTTTTTTGCATTAACGGAGATTATTATTTTGTCAGAGATAGAATAAAACATATTCCAATTTATAAAGATGGAACTCATAAATAGGCTAATGCGTTATTTCATCTTAATATTAATCAGTGTGCTTGCAATACTAGGATGTGATCATCCAGAGAGTAAAGTTTACGAGAGAAATCAAGGCGATGAAGGAGTGAACATTTCGAAATTTAGTAATGGAAATACTAATGCAGAAGAAGCCGATTTAGAACGAACGGGAAATGTATTAGAAATGGAGGTTGATGATGGGGTGCGTTACGTTTGGGTCGAAATTAATGGCATAAAATTGCGTTTTATTTTTGATACTGGCGCAAGCAATATTTGCATTTCTCCTGCTGAGGCTACTGTCTTGTATCGGCAAGGCAAATTGCGAAAGGAAGATATTTTGGACGTAGAATATTTTCAAGATGCCACTGGCAGAATTTCTGAGGGTACAACGATTAATCTAAGATCGGTTAAAATAGGAAATTTGGAGTTGGAGAATGTAAAGGCGACTATCGTTAATAATGTAAATGCCCCATTGCTTCTTGGACAAACAGTCTTGGAAAGATTTGGAAACATTGAAATTGACAATACCAACAATTTGATTGTTTTCAAATGAAAAGAGTTCGACATTCTTCTGAAGTCAATCTCAAAAATAAATGTCAAAGGCTTATATTTCGCGGAAGGTTATTTGCCTGATTGGCATGCCAAGAAGTATTTGGAGGAGCCAATAAATTGAATCAACCGATGTCATCCATGATTAAAAAATATTTTGCCAAAAAGAAGAAACGATTTGATTTTTTACTTTTTGTCATTTTGTCTTTTAGTTGTAATTTAATTCAATCACAAATTTCCGGTGAGGAAGTTACCGATTTCGATGGTAATCATTACAAGACAGTTGTAATTGGACATCAAGAATGGATGCGCTCTAATCTTGTGTCAACTCATTATTCAAATGGTGATCCAATCAGGCTGGAAGTTGATTCTATGGATTGGGTTTCTTCTAAAGATCCTATTTATACAGCATTGTACAATCGAGTGGAGAAAAATAATGGGTATGGATATTTGTACAATTGGTATGCGGTGAATGACTCCAGAAATATTTGTCCAACTGGTTGGCATGTACCTACTGATTTTGATTGGGATGTTCTCGAGTATCTGTTAAATGCGGGAAGAAATACCGGTGGGAAATTAAAATCTACCAGTTGGCAAGACAACGCACAAAAAGTTGTGCGCGATAGTCACTTTGATGCCTTGCCCGCTGGATATATCATGATGGGTATGCATGGTTTAGACGGGATTGTAGGATTTTGGTGGACAGGTTCAGATTTTTTTGAAGGTGTATCCTATGCGAGATATATTCAATATGACGACAATGCATTGTATAGAGCATTGTACGATAATAATTCAGGCTTCTCGGTGAGATGTATCCGAAATTGAATGGATTGATTGACTTTCCTCATCGAGAAATAACGAGATTCATTTCAGACCACAAAAAACCCCCGAGATTGGGGGTTTTTGCATTTCTTAAAATTCAATTGCGGTGTATATGTTCTTTTGGGGTTAATTTTGAAAAACTGACCTACATCACTATATGGCAAAACCCCATTTCTCCGGCCTCTGGTTCCTCGGCTGGCGCCTGGAATTAAAGGCGATTCAACAAATTATTCTCCTCTCCATTCTTGTCAGCATCTTCAACTTGGCGCTTCCATTGGGCATTCAAGGTCTCTTGGGTTTCATCACGGGTGGGCAATTCAGATGGGGAACGATCTCCATTATCGCAATGGTACTGATCGCTACTTTCCTCGCCAATCGTTGGCAATTGCAAACCATCGCCATCGCTGAAAAAATGGAAGAACGTCTGTTCGTCTTCATGGCAACTCATTACCGAAATCAAATCAAAGAACATTCGTCTACACCGGCTAACCCGCAAGAAATCCAATATTTTATCGAGGTGTCCAATATCCAAAAGGGGTATAGCAAACGGTTGATCGAAATCATCGCGGCCGGCCTCCAATTGCTCATGGGTGTCGTCCTCATCTCTTTCTATCACCCTTTCTTCTTTGCATTGGGCCTTGTCCTCCTCGTGGGACTCTCATGGGTGATCTGGCACAAGGGTAAAAGGGCCATCCTCCAAAAAATGGAGGTGTCCAATCAGAAATATGCCTTCTACTCTTTTTTGCAAAAAAACCATTCAACAACTAATGACGATGCAGGACAAAAAATCGCGGATGACTATGTATCGGACAAAAGAAATTACTTTGAATTGATCTGGTTCCAATTGCGGTCTTTCATGTTTTTTAAAATGTGCATCATTGCCATCATGCTCCTTTTGGGCGTGTATTTGGCCATTGAACAAAAAATCTCTTTGGGCCAATTTCTCGCTGCAGAATTGGTCATTGTGCTGGTGGTGAATAGCATTGAAAAATTGCTCTTCTCACTTTCTTCCATCTACGAAACCTTGGTGTCTTTTGAAAAGGGTTTTGCCTTGATCCAAAATGTCGAACCATCTTATGAGGGGATCCCATTGCTGGCAGATGCTCAACCCAAACAGTATGATAAGCCCATCAAATTGTTGTCTTTTATAGCGATTTTGATTTTGGTGCTTTGCTTGCCTTGGACCCAAAATGTAGATGCCGATGGTAAAGTAATTTCCTTGTCGCCCGATCAACGGCCGCAAGGTGTTCAGTCTGTCATTGCCGGTAAAATAGAAAAATGGTACGTGCAAGAAGGCGCCTTGGTGAAGAAGGGTGATACGCTCTTGTTTATTTCGGAAATCAAGGACGATTATTTTGACCCCAATTTGTTATCCAATACCGAAAATCAAATCAAATCCAAAGAGGGCGCTGTGACGAACTACATGGAGAAGGTGAGAGCATTGGATGCGCAAGTAGATGCCTTGCTCAATGCGAAGGACATCAAATTGCAACAAACGCTCACGAAAATAGAACAGACCAAAGTCAAAATAAAAACCGATAGCGTTGAATGCTATTTGGCAGAGAATAATTTGCGTTTGGCCAATGAGCAGTTGGCCCGATTTGACCAAATGTACAAGCAGGGTTTGATTTCGAAAACGGAGTGGGAGGGTCGCCAAATGAGCGTTCAATCGGCTCAAGCCAAATTAAATGATGCCAAGAACAAATTCATGATTGATAAAAATGAATTGATGAATGTCTTCCGCGATTTCAAGGGTGTTGAGGCAGAATATCGAGATAAAATTTCTAAGGCGGAAAGTGAAAAGTATTCTACGTTTTCTTCGATGTATGACGCAGAAGCGCAAGTGACCAAGTTGCAGAATCAATTCAACAATTATGATCGCCGCACTGGCTACTATTACATCACGGCTCCACAAGATGGATTTGTCGTCAAAATGGCAAAATCAGGAATTGGTGAAACCATCAAAGAGGGTGAAGAAGTCGTGAGAATTTCTCCCCAGAAATTTGAGCACGCCGTTGAGGTAAGCATCGATCCCATTCATGCTCCTTTGATTCATGAAGGAGAAAAAGTAAGGCTCATTTTTGATGGTTGGCCTGCATTTGTGATCAGTGGTTGGAGTCAAATGTCTACAGGTTTGTTCGAAGGAAAGGTGCTGGCAATCAATCCTGCCTTGCAAGAGGATGGAAAATTAAAGGTGTGGATCCAACCTTTAGACGAGGCGCAATGGCCCTCCCAATTGCGTTTGGGTGGTGGGGTGAAATCTTACTTCTTGCTCAACGATGTGCCTTTGGGATACGAGTTGTGGCGAGTTTTAAATGCTTTCCCTCCTGATTTTTATGCAGGAAAACAAGTTCCCAATATGGAATCAAAAGACAACAAAAAATGAAAGCAATAGGGTGGAAGATATCGGTTTTATTTCTTTGTTTTTGGACTGAAAATGCTGTTGCGCAAACCCTGTCTTACAAGGAGTATTTGTATTGGGTTCTTCAGGAGCACCCCATCGCGAAAAACGCAGAAATTATCTCGCAAAAGGGTGAAGCGGTTTACGATCAAACCAAAGGTATTTTAGATCCTGTATTGGTGTCCAAGTGGAAACAAAAGGCCATGAATGACACCAAGTACTACAACCAGTCTCAAACTTCCATCGCGCTGCAAACGCCATTTGCTGTTCAGTTTATTGGTCAGGTGGATGTCAACAATGGGTCATACCTGAACCCAGAAAATTATACAGGAAAAGATGGTTTGGTGACGATGGGAATCGCTTTGCCGATTCTTCAAGGATTGATCATCGATGAAACAAGATTGTCTTTGAGAAGAGCGGAGTTGTTGCAGTCTATGTCTGTGTTGGAAAAGAAAATGGCGATCAATGAACTGTTGTTTCAGAGTACAATATTGTATTTGGATTGGTGGACGGCAGAGAGAAGGCAGTCCGTCTCGAATGAACTGCTGACGGTTGCTCAAGATCGTTTAAAAGCCATTCGAACACGCTTTGAGATGGGCGATCGTTCTGCCATGGATACTTTGGAAGCGCATGCGCAATACCAGAGCCGTTGGATGAATTGGCAAGACGCGCAAGTGGCCGTTATCAAATCTCGATTGGCTTTGGTGGCTTTTGCCGATGAAAAAGACGGAAAGAAAAATATATTGGCGTTGAATATCCAACCTGATTTCAGTGAGCTCGAGCAATTACAATATTCGGGACAGACCCTGGTAACTATTGAGAGTTTGAACAACCATCCAGAGATTGAGTGGTATTCGAGTAAAATAAAAATGTTGGAGTGGGAAGAGAAATGGAAAAGAGAAAAGCTCAAACCAAAATTGAACGTTCAATACAATTTCCTCAAGCAAGGCATTGATCCGCAAAATCAAAATCAATTTGCCATGAGCAATTACCGATGGGGAATCGACTTTGCATTTCCTGTTTTTTTGCGCGATGCTCGTGGCGATTTGCAATTGCAGCGATTAAAGATTGAGGAGTCCAATAACGATCGGGAATGGAAAATGAATTCTATCGCGCAAAAGGCCACCGCTATGGATCAACAGATAGTTGTCATGAATAACCAAATGCGTTCAGCAGAGAAAAATGCCAAAGTCTATCGACAATTGTGGCAGGCAGAACAAATGCGGTTTTTGAGTGGAGAAGGCAATGTCTTTATGGTCAATCAACGTGAGAATAGCTGGTTGGAAAGTGAAAACAAAACCATCGACTATCAACGCAAATGGATTGAATCAAAAGCGCAGAAAATTCAATTGATGTATTTGCCTTACAACTAACTTTTCTTGCCTTGATTCCCCAGGTATACGCCGAGAAGAATGATCCCTGCGAATCCCATTTGCCCCAGCGATAAACTTTCCCCCAAGAAAAGTCCCCAACTGACAGCAACGATGGGAATCAAATACGTCACCGTAGAAGCCATGATGGCTCCTGCAGTTTGGGTTAATCGGAAAAATAGAATGTTGGCCAATCCAGTTCCAAAAATCGCCAATACTGCAATGGCGGTCAAGCTTCTCATCCCTTCTGGATGTTTGGTAATTTGATGAATGTCGGTGGTCATAAAAATCAACAAGCAAGGGATACTCACGAGGGTAATACTCACCGCTGTTATCCATGGAGCTTTCATGTGTTGCAAATGGTGACCCACTGTGTTCACGCTAATTCCGTATAGCACGGTTGCTATTAAAATCAGAAAGGCGTATTCATAGTTGGCCATAGAACTTCCTTTTACCGCAATGATTCCTGCTGCGCCAATAAAACCAATGATCATCCCAATAATTTGCTGTCGATGGCTTTTCTTATTGAAAAATATCACCGCTAACAATAATGTGAACAATGGCGTGATGGTGTTGAGAATTCCGGCTAGACCACTGTCCAAATGTTGCTGCGAAATAGCAAACAAAAAAGCGGGAATCCCACTACCGCAAAATCCAACGACAGCCAAATATTTCCAATCCTCTTTTTTAATTTTTCGAATCGCTTGATAGGTAATCGGGGACAGAGCAACTGCGGCCAGTATCATTCGCAGACAAGCCACTTGGTAAGGAGACATGACGGAAGTTCCGTCACTTCCCTTGAGTCCCATTTTCATGAGGATAAAGGAGCTCCCCCAAACTAGCGCAAGCAAGATCAATATCAGGGTGCCGGAGAATTCTGGTCTTTTCACAACATGATTTTTGCCAAATGTACGTGGCGTTTGACCGTGGAAGACTTAATTTTGTTCAAAATTGAAATGATGAAAAAATTATTCTTTTCCGTGCTTCTTGCAGTTGCAATGATCGGTTGCTCAGAGTCCAATACTGCAAGCAATCCCAGCAATGTTGTGGTTGAGCAAATTCAAGAAAAGGGAAGCGAAGCGAAAACAGTTGCCAAGCTGAGCATTGAAGGAATGACTTGTGCTCACGGATGCGGAGGGAAAATTCAAAAGGAATTGGAAGATTTGGATGGCGTCAAGTCAACCGAATTGGATTTTGTCGATGAGCGCAAAGTCAATGTGGTCACGATAGATTTTGATGCTACCAAAATGGACGAGAATAAAATGATGTCAGTGGTGAATGAGATTGCTGACGGAAAATACAAAGTAGTCGCTGCCCAACGTATCACGACAACAACGAATTAATTCAGATGAAATCCTCACCCTTTTTCTGGGCTCGTCTGGCATTGATTGCGTTGTATTTGGTGGTCATTGCGGGAAGTATTGTACGCGTAACAGGAAGCGGAATGGGATGTCCCGATTGGCCCAAATGTTTTGGTCATTTGGTACCCCCCACCAACGAAGAGGTGTTGTTGGTCGCCCCCGGTAAGACTTTCGAAAAAGGACAAATGGTCATCCATCACGATACACTTTGGGTAGCCCAACAGTCGGTTGTTATAGATGACAAAGGGACTTTTTGGAACCATGGTTCCGAGGCCCAATGGAAAAAATATCCCAAGCATGATTATGCGGTTTTCAATGTATGGCATACTTGGACAGAATACATCAATCGATTGCTGACTGGGGTTCTGGGTCTGCCGGTGTTTATCTTGTTGATTGTCTCTTGGAAATGGGGACGTGATAAAAAAGGATGGATCCCTTTCTTGGGAACCCTGATCACAGTGGCTTTGATTATCTACGAAGCATGGCTTGGGAAATTGGTTGTTGATGGCCACTTGACTGGAAGTACGGTCACCTTGCACATGTTGGGCACGATGGGAATTATCCTTTCCTTGCTTTGGATATTGCATGCGGCAGAAAATTTCCCAGAAAGATGGACCGTAAAATACCCAACGCTTTTGTGGATTTCCTTGGGGATGGTTTTGATTCAAATTGTACTGGGAACGCAGCTAAGAGAAGTAATTGATGCGGTAGGCAAGCAAGGTGTTTCAAGGAAAGATTGGATTGCTTATGTCTTGAATTCTTCTGAAAATGTTGTTTTTTATGTCCACAGAACTTTTTCTTGGTTGGTCCTTTTCACTGCCGGTTGGTTGGTATTGGAATTGAATCGCCAAAAATCAAGTCTCGCGTTTTGGATCGCTATTCCTTTGGTTGGAGAATTTGTGGTGGGAATCATGTTGGCCTATTTCAACTATCCCATTGCTTCACAACCCATCCATCTTTTGTTTTCGATGATTCTATTGGGCGCTCTGCTTCGTTTGGCGTTTGGGAAGAAGCCCGTTATAGGTTAGCGAAAACATATTGGTGTACAGCACGTCACTTTGATTGCCAATATCCGTTAGTGCATAATCAATGTCAAAACTTTTGAGATGAATTCCCAATCCAATGTTGGGTTGAAATGAGGTGTATGCTCCATCCCAACTTTGGTTCTTTTGAACGTTACCCAAGCCACCTCTGATCATTAACCATCCTTGGTAACCCAATTCCAATCCCAACGAAGGGTCAACGCCAAATCGTGAATTGCTGACCCATGTATTGCGCTTTCCATCAGTGGTAACAACAGCATTGATTTCTGTTCGCAGGGTATATTTTTTCCAAGCAAATTTTCTTCCTCCACCACCAATCACACGTGGCAAAGCAATCTCCCAGTTGTTGCTGGGTAAAGCGTTTCCAGTGCTTTGAAAAACCGCTTGCGTTTTGGCGTCCAGTTGATAACTCCAGGCATTGAAAGTTCCCGTGATGTCTTTTCCTACAACTCCCCAAGACCATTTTTCGTATTGACCTTGATAACCGAAGTCCATCCCAAATCCCCAAGCTCGAGCAAAATTTCCAATATGGCGGTAAATGATTTTGGCATTCGCCCCCCATTGGTGATGTACTTTGGAATGGGGAAATTTGTCTCTGATTTTTTGCGGGAGATCATTGTGCGCGTAGCTCAATAAGATGCCATAATCAGCAGTCGAGAAATAGGAAATTCGGTTGTAGTCGACATTGCCAGAAGGATCGTACAAATCGATGGTGTTGGGAATATTGTCTACTCCAAATCGCAGTATGGAAGCGCCAAACGTTTGATGATCATCCAACTTTTTAGCAAAGCTCGCAAAATCCAATTTGGCAATTCCCGCAAAGTACTCGGCATGCATCAGACCAATGCTGGTAGGTGTTTGCATTCCTGCCAATCCCGCTGGATTCCAATATCCACTGTATGCATCTTGCGTAGAAGACACTACCGCCCCGGACATGGCATAGCCCCTTGCTCCCGCACCAATATTCAAAAACTCATTGACATATTTCGGAGCAACGCTACTTTGACCAAAAATCAAGTTCACTGTGAAAAGTGCCCAAAGGAGCAGAAATTTTTTCATGCCGCAATTTACAATCTACTCCCTTAACCCAAAAGAGATTCTTTTATTGCCTCAATGATAGTGTCATCATTAACCTGCTTCAGAACGAAGACGTTTTTTAGTCCCAATTGTTCCATGGCTTGCGCAGTAGTTGGACCAAATGCTATGTAGCGATGGCTTACATCGAGGTCGTGCTGCTGCTGATAGGCGTTGATGTTGGAGGGGGAGGAGAATATCCAAACGTCGGCGTCTTGCTTACCGATTGTTTTTGGAATGGTGTTATAAACGATGAGATGGCGTGTTGCATGGCCGGACAGTATTGGAGCGATGCTGTTTTTGGTTTGCGCGGATTGTGGAAACAAAACAGTCTCGCCTTCGCTCAATTGATTGCTGAAGGCCAAAGCAACTTGAACAGGGTCAGTGTGTGAGCCCACCCAATTGGCGGTTATTCCCAGACGGTTTAATGTCTCCGCTGTGCCGGGCCCCATTGCGGCAATCTTCTCTTGTTCGTGATCGCATTGCGAAAAATAGTACTTAGCTCCTTCACTCGAAGAGAAGAAAATCCAATCTGATTTTTCAGACTTTTGAAATGAAATGGGTTGTGTTTGAATACAAGAAATTCCATGGAGATGATGCCCCTTTGCACGAGCCCATTCTACCCAAGCTGAATTCGAACTTATTTCTCGGCTGATGAAAATTCGCGCCATTGAAATAGTTTCGTTAAACAAGTTTCGATGCAATTTTCTGCATTTTCACCTTGGTGGTGAAATTGCAAAAGCGGAAATTCCAATCCCATGCTAAAGGCTACGTGAACATCAAAAAGGTTGTCTTTTTTCGTGCAATAAACCCCCAATGGTAATTGACATCCGCCTTCCATTTTTTGAAGCAAGGTTCTTTCGATGTGTATTTGCTGGGCAATATCGTTGTGATGTATTTTCTCCAAAATTTCCAATACGCGTGTGTCCCCGCGACGGCATTGCCAACCCAATACGCCTTGTGCCGGAGCTGGAACGAAGGAGTGTGGGTCGAGCAATTGGGTATGAAATTCTGATAAGTCAATGCCCAATCGGGTAACCCCAGCAGCGGCCAAAAGCAATGCGTCACATTGCCCATCTCGTAGTTTTTGAATGCGAGTGGGAACGTTGCCTCTAATGTCAACAAAAGTTGCGTCAGGGCGAACGTTTTGCATTTGTGTTTTACGTCGAATGGAAGAGGTTCCAATTCTCAAGTTGGAATTCAATTGCAAAGGTTGATTCGGGTCAATGAAAGTATTGTTCGTGATCAAAATATCCCTAGGGTCAGCTCGATGGCTTACCGCTGCAATCATAAGCTCGGGATGCGGTGCTGTTTCCAAATCTTTGTGAGAATGAACAGCAATATCAATTTGCTGGTCCATCAAAGCTTGTTCGATCTCCTTGGTAAAAAATCCTTTCCCTTCTATTTTATCAAAACTCAGATTTTGAATTTGATCTCCCCTTGTAGAAATAATCTCTAATCTTGATTCTATGCCCAACGCATGGAGTACATCTTGTGTGTGGTGTGCTTGCCAGAGTGCAAGTTCGCTCCCGCGAGTTCCGATAATGACAGGTCCTTGCATATTAGTTTTTTTGGTGATGTTCCAAAAGAACAGCCTTGGCCATCTTCATGGGAACCGAAATATATTTTTTCTCCATGTAATCCAAAATTCTATCCAGCGTCGCTTTGGCATTTTCGTCCAATTCGGAAAATTCTTTTTGAAATACACTTCCTACAGCGGTGTCTCTAATTTCTTTGATGGTGGTGGGAATGTTTTGCATCGCCAACTCAATTTTTCTTTCTTGGAGAAGGTGGTGATGTTCTGAAAGTCCGGCTTCGACGATAGGATTGCATTGCGTCAAGGCTTGCTCGCGGAAGGCGATATTTTCAGAAGTGATTTTTTGAATGCTGTTCATGTCAAAAAAACCGATGTCTGTTCTGTTTTTTATAGCGGGATGAACATTTCCAGGAAGCGCTAGGTCGATAATGAATTTTGTTTTGGAAGACAACGATTGAATCATCGACTCATCCATCAAGTATTCCGTTGATCCCGTACAAATAATCCACGCGTTTGGATGGAGTTGTTGTTGGGCAAACTCTTCCATGCTATGGGTATGACCATTTTCAAATCGGCTCGAAATGGCTTTTGCACTGCTTTCTGAACGATTGAAAACATGGATGTTTTTGAAACCGCCGTCTTCTAAGAATTTGGCAAATGTGCCAATAATTTGTCCCGCTCCTACCAGTCCTATTGTGCTGTTGTTGTCTATGTTTTGTTCTAGAAAAGCATTCCAGGCAATCGATACAATGGATACTGGTTTTCTCCTGAGATCTGTTTCTGTAAATACTTGTTTCGAAGTCTTGATGCATTGTTTCATCAACAAGCGAAGCGTTTCTCCCGCCAAACCTTTTTGTACGCTGTAATCGTAAGCCGCTCTCATTTGACCCAATATCTCGTGCTCACCTATGACCGCCGAGTTTAAGCTCGCGGCAGTGCGCAAAGCGTGGTGGACGGCTTCTTCCCCTTTCAGACGAAGACAATTTTGGGCAATCAATTGGGTATCTGTCACAGGAGATTGATTAAAGATGTCTAGAATCTGCTGGGTAAGACCTGTGCAAACGTAATGATCTAAAGTAAAAATCCATTCAACGCGATTACAGGTGCTCACAAACATCAATTCTTCACAGCCCGAAACTGTTTTCATTTGCTGAAGTTTTTGCTCTAATGCGTGGTCTTCAATATGAAATTGCCCAATCGTTTCCAATGGAAACTGATGGTGGCTCATGCTTATGACTTGTAATTCCTTCACGACACAAATGTCGCTCCATGCGTTTTTTTAATTGTCACTGTTTTGTCAAACGATGCATGAAAAATCTGATTGATGTCAAGATTTTTTTAGTCGATTTTCGATGAAGTGCAATGGCAAAAGAGATTGGACTCCTTTTATGTGAATCACAGGCCCTGTTTGCCCCGATAAAAAGATGTCGATGAGTTCGTTTTGCTTGAGCTCATACTCCAATAATGATTGGCGACAACTACCACAAGGAGCCAAAGGCTGATCGACTTCAAATTTTTCGGCTTTGACACTAATGGCTATCGCTTTGAATTTTTGATCGGGATACTGCGCGCCTGCATAAAATGCAGCCACGCGCTCAGCACACAAACCACTGGGAAAGGCCATATTTTCTTGGTTATTACCGGTTACAACCGAACCATTCTCCAATAAAATGGCGGCACCAACGTTAAACAAACTATAAGGCGCATAAGCCTGAAGAGCAATATCTCGAGCGGATAGAATTAATGACTGAAATGCTTTCGGCAATGTTTCTAAATTATCATGCAACTCGTAATGAATTTGAATAGTCTTGTTCTCTGTAGGCATTAATTTGACGTCATTATTGTGTTAAGGCAAAATAAAGCGTTAATTAGCAAACAAGAACACCCTATTGATTATTTTGGAGACGATTCAAGAAATATTGCAGTCCTTTCAGTCCATTTCTCTCAAGGAAATGGATGGTGTTGCGTTGATGAATCGAACAGATACCAAATATATTTTATCCAAAACTCAGTTAATGGATGTTCTGGAGTCTGTAAAAAATCATTACCGAATTCTTGATATCAAAGGTGTAAGAAACAACCATTATCGATCTCAGTATTACGACACACCTGATTTTTATTTTTATAGAAGACACCATAGCGGTAAAAAAAATCGTTTGAAGATTCGAAAGCGGTTGTATGTCGAAAGTAGCCTTACATTCCTGGAGGTGAAGTTTAAAAGCAACAAGGATCGGACTGAAAAAAATCGAACCAAATTAACTGAGCTGTCCCAAGAGTTGAGTGCAGAAAATTTGGATTATATCCACGACACTTCTCATTTTGAGGAAATCCTTGAACCGAAATTGATGAACTCTTTTGAGCGCATTACTTTGGTGGATCAATCGCTCCCAGAAAGAATCACGATTGATTTGGATTTGGCTTTTGAAATGGGTTCACGCACCTTGCGCATCCCGGATTTGGTAATTGTTGAGGCCAAGCAAGAAAGGCAAAATCGTCATTCTGTTTTTTTGAACGCTTTAAAGGAGCGTTTGATACGTCCTGAAAGCATGAGCAAATATTGTTTAGGAGTTGCCTTGATGACAGATCAGAAGGCCAATATGTTTAAAGAAAAAATACGTCGAATTAAATCAATAACCCATGGTAATTTTAAATACAATGATTGAGTTTTTATCTTCTTTCTTAAAGCCGATTTTGCAGGCGATGCCAATTCCAGCTGATATTCCGGCTGCGGAAGTGCAAGAAAAATTTAAACCCCTAGGTGCAATGAAATTGGCAAATTGGGAAGATCTTTTGGAAATGATTTTGCGTTTAGGCGTTCACATGCTTTTTGTCATGTTGCTGGTGCGTTTCATTTATTATCCAATTGCAAAGAGAAAGGATTTTTTGTTCACCTACATGTTGTTCAGCATATCCATTTTCTTGATGTGTTTTATGTTGGAAAGTGTAAAGTTGGAGATGGGATTTGCTTTGGGTTTGTTTGCTGTTTTCGGAATCATTCGATATCGTACAGATGCAATTCCAATCAAGGAAATGACTTATTTATTCATCATTATCGGTATGTCTGTGATGAATGCTCTAATCAATAAGAAAATATCTTTGGTCGAATTGGTATTTGCAAACCTAGCTATCATTGGTTTGACTTACGGATTGGAAAAAGTTTGGTTGCTGCGCCACGAATCGCAAAAAATTATTCTATATGACAATATCCATTTGATCCAAACAGCGCGACATGATGAATTAAAACTGGATTTGGAATCAAGGACAGGTATCAAAATCAATCGTGTTGAAATTGGCAAGATTGATTTCTTGCGCGATACAGCTTTGATCAAGATTTACTTCTATGATGATGAGCAACACTCACACATGGACGAAACTTTTTCCCAGAATATTAACGCATAAGCAAAACCACTGCAGAAGCTTCTACACCGTGCTCTGATCCAACGAACCCTAGTTTTTCACTAGTGGTGGCTTTTATACTAACGCAGTCATTGGGGATATTACAAATTGATCCAATGACTGTTTTTATTTCCTCTACGCGCTTTAAAATTTTGGGACGTTCTAAATTGATTGTTGCGTCCAAATTATTGACTCTCCATCCCAACGACGCTATCTTCTCCATAGTGGATTGAAGTAATTTTTTAGAATCGATGCCTTTGTATTGAGGATCGGTATCAGGAAACTGAAACCCAATATCCCGAAGACCTGCAGCCCCTAATATGGCATCACATATTGCATGCAAAAGAACATCAGCGTCTGAATGTCCCAACGCTCCTTTTTCATGTTCAAATTGAACACCACCTAACCACAACTCACGCCCTTCCACCAATTGGTGAATGTCGTATCCATATCCTACTCTAATATCCATTATTCAGCGGGTTCTTCTTCTTTGACTTTATCTCCAACTGTAAAGCGTAGTGAGAATCTCAAAGTGTTGGCCAATGGATTTTGCTGCGTGGTGCTCACCAAATAGGACATATCAATCGTCAATACTTGGTATTTTAATCCTGCACCCATGGTGATAAACTGACGATTTCCTTTGGTTAAATCCTCATAGAAATATCCAGCACGAACAGCAAATTGATCAGCATACCAATATTCCATCCCTCCTCCAAAGTTTATCTCGCGCAATTCTTCGCGTCCTACGCTTCCCGGAATTACTTTGTTGTTGTTGTCCAATTGACCGGGCGCATCATAAAATGATTGAATCATCCCTGTAGCCACTCCGACATTTCTGTCGTATCCAGCAACCAAAGTATCTCCTTTGTAAATGGGTGGAGTGGGAACCAAAAGTTTATTCAAATCAAAAACAAAGGTGATTTTATTGTACTCATCTAAATGCGTGGTTATCGCCGTTCCAATTTTTAAATTGGTTGGAATGAAGTCACGGTTAGCCGTATTGGTGTACCGCATTTTTGCACCAATATTGGAAATATTGATACCGGCGTTGATGCCAATTTTTTTTCCTTTAATACGCAAATCTTGGTTGGTGTAAAAACTCGAAATATCCACAGCTCCAGTGCGACCAGGCTTGCTCTCAGCACCTTGAATATTGGTGCTTCCCGTTAAATTAGAATTCACAAACCGACCAGTAAAACCAACACCAAAATTCTTGCTCAATTTCTGGCTGATGCCCAAATCCAATGCAAATTCGGCAGGCGTAAAATCGCGAATACTCGTTCCGTATTCATCTGTAAAAGTGATATTGCCCAATGAGAAATACCGCAACGAACCGCCAATGACTCTATTCTTATCCAATTTTTTATAGCCACTCAAATAGGAAAGTGACATGTCGTTTACCAAAGCCCTCAGCCAAGGAGAATAAGAAACAGAAAACTCCATGGGTTTTTCCGAAAAACACAACTTTGACATATTCCAATGCACACTATTGGCATCTGGGGAAAGTGCAACACCTGCATCACCCAAAGCACCAGATCTGGAGTCCGGTGTGATCATTAAAAATGGAACAGCAGTAGTGATGGTGTTCAATTGCACTTGCTGCGCTTTATCGCTTTGCGAAATCAATTGTGCATTACCCTCATTAGCGCAAAGCAAGGTTCCCAAAAGGACGACTAAATAAATTCTCTTCTTTAACATTTCGTTTCAAATATACACCTCATCTGAGTATCACCAATTTTTCATACTTCTCTGCAGTTTGCCCTTCTGGATTGCGAACGTTTACTCGATATACGTAAACCCCTTTTCCAATGGGATCTCCAAAATCATCCTTACCGTCCCAATCAATGCCTTCTGTTCTAAATCCAGTGCATGTCTGGCGGGAGAATATCGTCTTCACCAATTTACCGCTGACGGTAAATACTTGTACCGTGATATCCAAATCTTGGCATGCCTGATTGTGCTCAAAGTAAAACTTTGTCGCAGTTGTAAAAGGATTGGGATAATTCAATAATTGTCTGATCACCAAGGCCTCATTCTCTGCCACAATAAAACTCAACTCCGTTTCTGATGAATTATTGTGTGTGTCCCAGGCTTTAACAAGCAAGGTGTGTGATCCCACGGCTAAGTCACTCCAAGGATACTTGACCGATCCTTTTTTGTACGTATCCAAATTGGATTCAAAAAATTGATTGAGAACGATAGGTTGATTGCTCTTGCCATCAATGATGGCAGTGATGTCATGACCAATGCCATTTCCAGCGGTGTTGATTCCGTTTTCATCTGCAAGCAAGGCCAGCAAAATGGGATGAGTATGTGTCGTTCCACCATTGACAAAAGTGCTGTCATTCATGTACAATCGCACTTGTGGACCTTGTGTGTTGAGCTGCGCTCCTTGAACGGAGCCGCCCACTTTAATGGTTTGATTCGCCCCATGTGCATCTACCAGTCCTGTGGTAGCGTAGTAATCAACTCTTCCAAGTCCGGTGCTATAGTTGATGTCGTAAGGGACAGGAAATGTGAATGAGTAGCTACCATTGCTAACACTGGCTTTTCCTTTGAATAAAATCTTGTTGTACGTTTTGTAATTTTGAACAACACCACCATCGTTGTTTTGGGTGTTGATGCTGGTCTCTTTATCATATACAACGGGATAAATAATTCCGTTGAAATCAGTCAAAACATCACCGTTGTCATTGATTATTTTACCGGACATTTTTACTTCTGAAAGTGCTTTGAGCGTGTCCGAGAAATTCTGAATTTCGATGTCGTTGATATGCGTCGTTTCTATCCGATACTTGGGGTAGTTTAGTTTCAATGCGGGGTCTCCCAAAAGACTAAAATTGGGCTTGCTATCGTTTCCTGCGGACACACCATTTTTGGTCAACATGTTGAGTTTTCCCAACGTAAGTTCTGGATCTGTATCGTCATTCAAAGCATGATTGAAAAAAGATAAATCCATTTCAAAATTTTCTCCGCTGAACACCACTCGCGTAGTGGTCAGCATAGCAATCGCGCCACCATTGGGATTCAGAACAAGTAATTCGCCAGCGCTTTTGTAATTGGGATCGTCATAGCGGGCAAGCTCGCAAGTGGCGGTTAAAAAGACGGGCATTTGATACAGGTTGTCAAAGCCCTGAATGGTGGGTATGTCCAATATTCGTTCATGGGCCCAGCCGCGCTCTCCGCCGTGTCCCACATAGGTGACAATTAAGCTTCCGGCATTGATTCTGTTCTTGATGGCGATTTCTCCTTCGGGGTAACGCTCTCCTCCGGGTGTCGTTTCCTGGGTGTAAGCGTCCATGTATATTTTTTGAATCGAATATTCTGGATTGTTATTGGCCACGATTCTGCTCAGGGAATCCGCACTTACCAAATGCACTTGCTCAAATGGACCGCCACTTCCGTCTTGGTCATCGGCTACAAAGGTTAGAATATTGCGCCATGAACCCATGGATGATTGTTGTTGTGAAATACAATTTTCGGAGTTAGCAATGGTGGTGTTTTTTGAAATGTACGCTTTGATTTTTTTCAATGCCGCTGCGGCCTCTTCTGCATTTTCGGCTGGAATTCTTCCGACGCCACACTCCAAGCTCCCTAGCGAAGAAGCGTCGTCGTCAAGACTCAACATAACAAAATAATCATCGCTGACATAAGAAGACAAAGGAGATAAACTGTAGTCCGCTTCATAGATGATGACATTGTATCCTTTTTGAATTTCTAGTCCTCGGTTGGTATCATAAGCGCCATCGCCCAACATGAGCAGGTTCTTGGGTTGTAAATCTGCATTGCCGTTGGCACGGTCATATAGCATTTTCATCAGTTGACGAATGGCTGTAACATCGGGATTGCCTGAAGAAAATTCATGATAAACTTGCTGTGGTGTGGTCACGGCAACAATCATCCCTTCTTCTCTGTGAATGTCGGCAATTTGTTCCGCAATTCCAAGATGCAAAGGAGAAGATACGATCACCAAATCAATGTCATTCCAAGCATGCAAATCTTGATTTTGAATTTTCCCACGCGTTGCTGGAGTCAATGCTGAGTTGTTATTAAAAACAATGAATTCATGCAGCAAGTCATGATCTGATTTCCATTGTGCTGTTCCAGCATTGTTTTGAAATGGAACAATGGAAGGGAATTGTTTGTTGGTGATGTCCCAAACTTGACTGAGTGTGGTTGAATTGGTTAATACGTACTCAGCGATATTTCCAACGCCAATGGATGTTGTATCCCTCAAACGCATTTGACTGTTGTTAAAGGTCATGTTGCGAGTGACATTGGCAGAAACAAAATCCATCCATGCCTGCGCATCGGCATTGCCCGGCTGAAAAGTAAAGGTCGCATTGATGTTATTGTTGGTAGGGGTTACTTCAATAATCTGGGTAACAGGATTGGCAAAATTCGATGTGGAGGTTCCACCCACTGGCGTGGCGGAAGCGGTTCCGGTTGTCCCACCCACATTCCATTGAATGCTGCTCGCTTGTCCTGCCGATTGAATGACAGCGCCAAATTCCACCAAAGCCTTTCCAGTGAGTTGAGGAAAGGTGAAATTGTATGGAATGGTGCTTGTAGAAAGAAAGGATTCTCCGTAAAATTCTCGACCCATTTCTCCAAGATTGGTCAATTCATTTTCGATGAAAGCATAATCTTGAAATTGGTTCACTGTGTGTGTTGCACTGGCGGTTATTTCATTTTGCGTGTTGATTCTTAGCGGATCAGTATCATCAATTTTGATGTAATAATATGCGCTATCCGAATAGCAATGTTTGCTGGGAAGCCATCTCTTTTTCTGGATGGAAGTGTTTTGGGTTAATGTCCAACTATCGGGACCTTGCCCAAAGAAAAGAATGTAATCGTTGTTGTTAAATATGCCATCTTGTTCACCTTGGAAAAAGACTGGAATTTTCATTAAATCATCAGGACGAAAATCAGCATTTTTTGGAGAGAGCATCGCGCCACCATTTCCATAAATATTGATATTTTGAGGCAATAATGAAGAGACTTCCAAGCCCAAAGACTGAAAGGTGTTTTTGTCCACTTTATAGACACCATCTTTTGCGATGGCGATTTGATACCACTCACCACTCGACAAAACGGAATGATCGGCATAAGGTACACTCCCTCCTTTTTGTTGTATTTGAATGGCTGAATTGCCCCAAGTAATATCAGCTTGAACCGATTTCCAAGGCAACCATTTTTTTTGATGGAAAGCAAAAGGACAAATCAATAAATAAGTTTCCCAATGTCCGTTTTTGAATTTGTAATCGGTCTTCCAAAATTTTCTTTCCAACCCCAAATGGGCAGGATGCCAATTGAACTTGTTCAGCGAATTCTCAAATTGAAAATCGAGTTGAATGTTTTCAATTTTTCGCTCCATTTTGTTTTCAATGGGGAAGACAACATAGGGAATGTCCTGTCCATCCTCATTTAGCCAAACCGTGTTTTGTGGCCACTCTGAATCGAGGAGATATTGTGTCTCAAAAAAGAAATTGCCTTTGGTTTGGCAATAAGTGACATTTGACCACGTTATCAACATAACAGCTCCAAGAACAAAAAACCCGATTTTTTTCATAGTGCAAAGGAAATACGCGAAGCCCGAACAAAAAAGAAGTTGATTTATTGTTTCGAATGTTGATAATTTAAAGAATTGTTGTATTATTGTAAAATCGATACGACATGAATTAGGAAATCTTGCAATGAAGACAGATAGAAAAATAGGGTTAGGATTGATGTTCATCGTCTTGTTTTTTGCCTTCCAAGGTAAAGCCCAAGACCCCGAATTTACTCAGTTTTACGCGAATCCGATGTATTTGAATCCTGCATTTGCAGGTTCGTCGAAGTGCCCTCGATTGGTAATGAATTATCGCAATCAATGGCCAAATTTGTCGGGTGCATTCATTACAAGTGCCGTTTCTTACGATCAACATGTCGATGCGGCTCGCGGTGGTTTGGGAATCATGGTTGTGAACGACCGTGCGGCTCAAAGCACTTTAACTTCAAATACGATTAGCGGAATTTATTCTTACACCCAACCAGTGGGTAAGAAGTTTACCATGAAGGCTGCCATGCAAGTCACTTATTTTCAAAAGTCTTTGGACTGGAGTAAATTGACTTTCGGTGATATGATCGACCCTCGTAAAGGATTTATTTACGAAACAGCTGATATTCCAAGAGGTGGAAAGGCTACAGGAATCGACTTTTCTACAGGGATTGTCGGTTATACTGAGAAATTGTATTTTGGAGCTGCCGTTCATCACTTAACAGAACCCAATGAATCATTGGTAGTGGGAACAAGTCGCTTGCCCATGAAATATACAGGTCATATTGGAGCAAGAATACCTTTTAAAAGAAGTTTCAAAGGAGAAACTTCTTGGTTATCTCCCAACATCATGTACCGTCGTCAAGGAGAATTTCAACAGTTGAACTTTGGAACCTACGTGAACAAAGGTCCAATCACAGCAGGTGTATGGTTCCGTGGATTGATGTTTGGAAATACCTACAGAGATTCTTTTATCTGCACGTTGGGATTGCAAACAGAACATTTGAGAATAGGATATAGTTATGATATTACGATTTCTGAGTTGACTCCATCAACAGGGGGATCACATGAGTTGTCTCTGGTGATCAATTTCCCTTGTGCCAAGAGAAAAGTTAGATTCAGATCTGTAGCTTGTCCGTCGTTTTAATTAAGTGAATAAAAAGAAAAGGAAATCATGAAAAACCGTTCAATTTATTACGCCTTGATGGCAGTGCTTGTTTGCTCACAAGCATTGGTTTCTTGTAAAAAGAACAATTCAGGTGCAACAGCTTGGGAATACAACAATCCTGAGAATGGTGGTTTTACCAAAAATAAATACCGTGAACAGGAAACAGGTCCTGGTTTGGTATTGATTGAAGGTGGAACTTTTACCATGGGTCGCGTTGAAGAAGATTTGAAATATAGCTGGGACAATATCCCTCGTCGTGTGACGGTTTCATCCTTCTATATGGATGAGACTGAAGTAACGAACCAATATTGGTTGGATTATTTGTACTGGATGAAATTGGTTTATGGTGAAGAGTTCCCTGAATTGGTGAACCGCGCGTTACCCGATACTTTGGTATGGAGAGAGAAAATGGAGTACAATGAGCCTTTTGTGGATTATTATTTCCGTCACCCTTCATACAGAGATTACCCAGTAGTGGGTGTCAACTGGTTGCAAGCCAATGATTATTGCCAATGGAGAACAGATCGTGTAAACGAATTTATCTTGATTCGTGAGAAGATCTTGAAATGGAACACAGCTGCACAAAATGCTTCTGAGCATTACACAACTGAGACTTATTATGCTGGACAATACCAAGGAGAGCAAAAGTCTCCAGGTATCAAAGACAACAACCCTAAAAATGAAGGTGGAAAAGGTTATCGCCGTGTTCGCATGGAAGATGGAATTTTGTTGCCGAGCTACCGCCTTCCAACAGAAGCGGAATGGGAATATGCAGCTTTGGGTTTGATTGGAAATTCATTCCAAGAGTTGGTGACAGATCGTCGTTCTTATCCTTGGGATGGTCACTTCGTTCGTAACGATGGTACAGATGGTTCTTACTTTGGTTCTATCCGCGCTAACTTCGTAAGAGGTAATGGTGACTACATGGGGGTTGCAGGCGCATTGAATGACAATGCGGAGATTACGGCTCCAGTTTACGCTTATCCTCCTAATGATTATGGATTGTATAACATGGCTGGTAACGTTACAGAATGGGTGATGGATATTTATCGTCCTTTGTCTCCAGAAGACAAATCAGAATTCCGTCCATTCCGTGGTAACGTGTATCAAACAAAAGTGTTGAACAGCGATGGAAGTATCGCAGATAAATACGACAAGAACATTTATGATATCGCTGGTGTGGATTCTTTCTTGACCAAATACGAGCGTGAAGCGAACCAACAATCGCATTTGACTCCTGAAGATAGTCAGTTGTTGACAAGCTTGAAAACGAAAGTAGAGGACGCAAAAACCAAGAATCAAGAGCGTAAGTATGACGAAGCCCAAGAGAAAATGGCTGAGGTGATGGAAGAGGTGACAAGTTCTGAAACGGTAATTGCTCCTGACTTGAGAGATGCGATTGCAGATTACATCACCAACACTTCTGGTCACCAGAAGATGCGCAATGTGAATGTTGAGGAGAACATCGATCGCCGCAACTACCAGCGTGCGGATAACATTGATTACTTGGATGGTGATTATCAAAGTTCTGTATACTACGACAAAGGTCAAGTAGAAAAAGAAACCGATCAAAACAGAATGTATGATTGGGGTAGAACAACATTGGTGAACAACCGTTCTCGTGTCATCAAAGGAGGTAGTTGGAGAGATCGTGCGTATTACACGATTCCTGGAACACGCCGCTATTTGGATGAGCGCCGTTCATTGGCTACATTGGGATTCCGTTGCGCGATGACGCGTGTTGGTAGCCCAGTTGGTTTAGGAACAAGAGGTGAAGAGGATGAATAGTATTTGAATTGGAATAAAGTATTTAAAACCCTCGTTCATACGGGGGTTTTTTATTTTTGCAATATGAACACCATGAGAAAAATAATTTTTGATGCATTCCGCTTGCACCGAAAGGTAACGACGGATACCAGAAAATTGGAACCAGGTTCTATATTTTTTGCGTTGAAAGGTGAGAGTTTTAATGGGAATGATTTTCTTCAGACGGCTTTGGACGCGGACTGTTCATTGGTAGTGGGTGATGAAGATCGTTTGGTTCATCCACAATTTGTTAGAGTCGAAAATGCATTAATGGCGCTACAAGAGTTGGCTTCGGATTACAGAGATACGTGGCAATTTCCAGTGGTTGCGATTACAGGGAGCAATGGAAAAACAACGACAAAAGAATTGGTTCGCGATGTTCTTAAAACCCAATTCAGAGTCCATGCAACCATGGGTAATTTAAACAACCACATAGGAATCCCATTGACCATTTTAAGTGCTCCATTGGACACGGAGATAGCCATCATTGAGATGGGGGCCAATCATCAAAAAGAAATTCAGGGCTATTGTCAATATGCCAAACCCACACACGGTTACATCACCAATATCGGAAAAGCGCACCTCGAGGGTTTCGGTGGTGAAGAGGGTGTCAAGAAAGGAAAGAAAGAGTTGTATGATTACCTCAGCGCAGAGGGAAAAGTTGTTTTTGTCAATGAGCATTTGATGCACATGAAGGAAATAACACAAGGAATGTCTGTTTATCCCTTGGCACAACAAATTCAATTTAACGCAGATGACCAGGGCGATGGATTGTGGGTAAAAGTGCAGGAGGAGCAGTTATACGAAATGAAATGTCACTTGACAGGGATGTTCAATTTGGACAATGTCATTGTCGCTTGGGAATTGGGAAAGTACTTTGGTATCTCTCCAGAGAATAGAATTTCTGCCATTGCCGGGTATTTACCCGAGAACATGCGATCTCAATGGAAAAAGACAGATCAAAATGAGTTGATCATTGATGCGTACAATGCCAACCCCACGTCATTAGAACATGCCATCATTCATTTGTCCAAACAAGAAAACGTTGATTTGTTGGCGATAGTTGGTGAGATGAGAGAGATGGGTGAATACGCTTTTGACGAACACAATAAAATCGTTCAATTGCTCACCCAATTGCATATCCCAGCCATATTGGTCGGGAGAGAATTTGCATTTGCGAAAGATCAATTCTCGTGGTTTGAGAATGTCCAGGCTTTGTGTCATTTTATAGAAGAACATCCCATATCTCAAAAACGTATTTTAATCAAAGGGTCGAGAGGAATTCAATTGGAGAAGGTGCTCCCATTGTTGTAAACCCATTACTTTTGTCGAAGATGAAAAAGAACTTTATAGAAGAGTTGAAGTGGAGAGGAATGCTCCATGATGCGATGCCTGGAACGGAAGAATTGTTGATGAAGGGACCTGTGAAGGGATATATTGGATTTGATCCAACGGCCGACTCATTAGGGGTAGGGAATTTGGTTCAAATCATGACCTTGATGCACTTTCAAAGGGCAGGACACCAGCCGATTGCTTTGATTGGAGGAGCAACGGGGATGATTGGAGATCCTTCTGGAAAATCGCAAGAACGCAATTTACTTTCAGAAGATATTTTGTTGCACAACCAGGCTTGTCAGAAAAAGCAATTGGAAAAATTCTTGGATTTTACCGGAGACAATGCCGCTATGATTGTCAACAATTACGACTGGTTCAAAGATTTCAGTTTCTTGGGTTTTATTCGCGATGTCGGAAAACGTTTGACCATCAATTATATGATGGCCAAAGACTCTGTAAAAAATCGAATTACTGGGGCCGACAAAGAGGGGATGAGTTTCACGGAGTTTACCTACCAGTTGATACAAGGTTACGATTTTCTTCATTTATGGAAAAATGAGGGAGTGATGCTCCAAATGGGTGGTTCAGACCAATGGGGAAATATTACAACGGGAACGGAATTGATCCGACGCATGGAGGGAGGAGAGGCTTATGCCTTGACGACGCCATTGATCAAAAAGGCCGATGGTACTAAGTTTGGCAAAACAGAGGGCGGGAATATTTGGCTGGATCCAAAACGAACATCCCCCTACAAGTTCTATCAATTTTGGTTAAACGCAGCCGATGCTGACGCTCCAGGATATTTAAAGATTTTTTCTCTGAAAACCAGAGAAGAGATTGAGGCAATTATTGCAGAGCATGAAGTTGATCCAGGACGACGCATTTTGCAAAAGGCCTTGGCGGAAGAGTTGACTGCACGTGTTCATGGAGAAGAGGCGCTACAACAATCCATCGCTGCCAGTCAAATTTTGTTTGGTAACTCGGATACTGCCGCATTACAGGCATTGAACGATGATCAGATTCAAGAAATTTTTGAAGGAGTAGCCAAAGGAAAAATCGAAAAAGTAGAAGTAGAAGCAGGTATATCACTTTTGCAGTTATTGGTGAAAAGTGGATTTTTGGCTTCCAATGGCGAGGCACGCAGAGCATTGCAAGAAAATAGCATTTCTGTCAATAAGAGCAAGGTCAATGCTGAAACGCAAATCAGTATGGCGGATTGCTTGAATCAGCGCTACATCTTGTTGCAAAGAGGGAAAAAGAACTACTTCCTTTTGGAGGTAGAGGCTTAATCGAAAAAAACTTGATAAAAATTATTTTTTATTGCCAAAAAATGTAGATTTAGTGATTACTTTTGCACCGCTAAAATCTGTCAAAGGTGATGCACTCTATTCAAAATAACGTTCGTATGATGAGAAGCTGGTTAATGATGGCATTGATGACATTGGGTGTTGTTGCATATGGACAACACGAAACTCACGCTGTTGCTGCTCATCAGAAATCAGATTCAGCTGCAGTAGCCGTTGGACACGCTGAAGAAGCGCATGCCGAGGAGGAAAAATTCAATCCTGGAGAGATGATTATGCACCACATTAGTGATGGTCATCAGATTCATTTCATTGGAAAATTGTACATGCCGCTTCCTGTTATTTTGTTGAATCATGGACATTTGGAAGTGTTTAGCTCTTCTAATTTTTGGGATGGCTTTAATGAGAAAGGAGAGTTGAAATTTAAATCTTACACTGCGGCTTCTGGAACTACTTACGAGAATCACCACGAGAAAATTGTCATTTCTTCAGGCGAAGGTCATGGTCATGAATCGGAGCATGAAGCACCAATGGATTTTTCAATTACCAAGTCTGTATTTGGAATGCTTTTCATCATTGTATTGATGTTGGTGATTTTCAGATCAGTTGCTGCACGTTACAAGGCGGGAGCGAACAAAGCGCCTACCGGTTTGCAAAACGCAATTGAGCCTTTCATTTTATTTGTTAGAGATGAGGTTGCCATTCCTTCGATTGGAAAAAAGAAGGCAGGTGTTTATATGCCATTTTTGTTGACCGTTTTCTTTTTTATCTGGATGTGTAACATGTTGGGATTGATTCCATTTTTGGGAGGATTTAACATTACTGGTACTTTGAGTATCACTTTGGTCTTGGCTACTTTGGTGTTTTTAATTACATCTTTCAGTGGAAATGGACATTATTGGGGTCACATCTTTTGGCCTCCTGGAATTCCATTCGGAATCAAATTAATTTTGGTACCCATCGAGGTGTTGAGTATCTTCATCAAGCCATTGGTATTGATGATTCGTTTAACAGCGAACATAACAGCGGGTCACATTATTATTTTGGCCTTTGTAGGACTGGTTTTGTTATTTGGACAAAACAGTGCTGTTGCAGGATATGGAGTTGGAGTTGGAGCGGTGTTGTTCATGATTTTCATGTTCTTCATCGAGTTGCTAGTGGCATTTTTACAAGCGTATGTTTTCACTTTATTGGCGGCATTGTATTTTGGGGACGCTACCCAGGAGCACCATCATGAAGAGGATCATCATTAATTAAGAAAAACAAATCAATAACAATCATAAACAAATAAAAAATGGAACTATTGTCAGTTTTATTAGAAGCAGGAATCCAACAAGGATTGGCTGGAATCGGAGCAGGATGTGCAGCAATTGGAGCTGGTATCGGTGTAGGCCGTATCGGTAGCTCAGCATTAGAGTCAATTGCTCGTCAACCAGAAGCCACAGGTGATTTGCGTGCAAACATGATCGTTGCTGCAGCCTTGGTTGAAGGTGTTGCTCTTTTCGCGGTTATCGTGTGCTTGTTGGTAGCTTTGGGATAATCTCAAGCTATACACTGTAAACATATAATTTTATTCTCATGGAAGGATTGTTAAGTGTCTCCGTGGGCACTGTCTTTTGGGCTTCGATTGCCTTTATTTCTGTATTGCTTATCTTGAAAAAGATGGCTTGGGGTCCTATTTTAAAGACCTTAGAAGAGCGTGAGCAAGGAATTGCGAATGCTTTGAAGCAAGCGGAATTGGCGAAGGAAGAAATGGCATCTTTGAAATCCGGAAACGAGCAACTTTTGAAAGAAGCGCGTGAAGAGCGTGATAAACTTTTAAAAGAAGCTAAGGAAATGGGTGACAAGATGCGCGCTGAAGCAAAAGATCGTGCGGCATCGGAAGCATCTCAATTGTTGGCGAATGCACAACGTGAGATAGAGACACAGAAAAATGCAGCTATTGCAGAGTTGAAGAATCAAGTGGCAAGTTTGTCGATAGAAATCGCTGAGAAATTGGTGAAAGACAAATTGAATGACGCTGAGAAACAAAACGCTTTGAATAGCAAGTTGATTCAAGATTTGAAAGCAAACTAAGATGTCAAGAATAGCCTATCGTTACGCGAAATCGTTGTTGGATTTGTGCATTGAGCGCAATGAAGTAGATGCGGTTGCTCAAAACATGAGTGATTTGTATGCAACGATTCGTCAAAGCCGTGAGCTAGAATTGATGTTGACGAGTCCAGTGATCAAGGGAGATGCGAAGTGGAAAGTAATCACAGCTCTTTTTGAAAAGAGTATGGAAAATACGACCATGAAGTTTATGCACTTGATGATTGAAAAGGGTCGCGAGTCTTTCTTAAAAGACGTGGCCTTTTCCTTTGCAGGATTGGTTAGAACACACCGAAACCAAGTTTTGGCTGAGGTTGTAACTGCTGCTCCATTGGATGCTACAACTCGTCAATCGATTTTGGTTGCAGCACAATCACTGACTACTGCACAAATTGAAATTACAGAGCGCGTCGATTCTTCATTGATTGGCGGTTTTGTAATCCGTGTGGGAGACAAGCAATTGGATGCCTCCATTGCTCAAAAAATCAAACAGTTAAAACGTGAATTTTCTGAGAACAACTATGTTCCTGGAATCTAATTAGTAAAAAAAAGAGATTATGGCAGAGGTTAAACCCGGCGAAATTTCAGCCATCCTACGCGAGCAACTCGCAGGATTAAAGACCGAATCAGATATCCAAGAAGTGGGTACCATTCTTCAAGTTGGAGATGGTATTGCTCGTATCTATGGTATTTCAAACGTTCAATCAGGAGAGTTGATTGAATTTGACAATGGTGTAAAAGGTATTGCGTTGAACTTGGAAGAGGACAACGTGGGTGCTGTATTGTTAGGTCCAGCAGGTGACTTGAAAGAAGGCGCCACAGTAAAGCGTACTGGTCGTATCGCGAGCATCAATGCTGGTGAAGGTTTGATCGGTCGTGTTGTCAATACTTTGGGTGAGCCAATCGATGGTAAAGGAGCAATTTCAGGTGAGTTGTTTGAAATGCCTATCGAGCGTAAAGCTCCGGGTGTAATTTACCGTCAGCCAGTAAAAGAGCCATTGCAAACTGGAATCAAGGCGATTGACGCGATGATTCCAATTGGCCGTGGACAACGTGAGTTGATTATCGGTGACCGTCAAACAGGAAAAACAACTGTTGCGATTGATACCATCATCAACCAAAAAGAGTTTTATGACAAAGGAGAGCCTGTATTCTGTATTTATGTAGCTTGTGGACAAAAGGGTTCTACAGTTGCTGGTACAGTTCAAATGTTACAAGATGCAGGTGCAATGGCTTATACAGTTGTTGTAGCTGCTACAGCATCTGATCCAGCGCCACTTCAATTCTACGCACCATTTGCAGGTTGTGCAATTGGTGAATATTTCCGTGATACAGGTCGTCCAGCGTTGATAGTTTATGATGATTTGTCTAAACAAGCTGTGGCTTACCGTGAGGTGTCATTGTTGTTGCGTCGCCCACCCGGACGTGAAGCGTATCCTGGTGACGTATTCTACTTGCATAGCCGTTTGTTAGAGCGTGCTGCGAAAGTAAATGAAACGCAAAGTGTTGCTGAGAAAATGAACGATTTACCAGAAAGCTTGCGCACCAAAGTAAAAGGCGGCGGTTCGTTGACGGCTTTGCCGATCATCGAAACACAAGCGGGTGACGTTTCTGCATATATCCCAACCAACGTAATTTCGATTACAGATGGTCAGATTTTCTTGGAGTCGAACTTGTTCAATGCCGGTGTGCGTCCTGCGATTAACGTAGGTATATCAGTAAGCCGTGTAGGTGGATCAGCTCAAATCAAATCCATGAAGAAAGTGGCTGGTACATTGAAGTTGGACCAAGCACAGTACCGTGAATTGGAAGCGTTTGCTAAATTCGGTTCTGATTTGGATGAAGCAACGAAGTTCGTTTTGGAAAAAGGTAAACGTAACGTAGAGATTTTGAAACAAGGTCAAAACAGTCCAATGACTGTTGAGAAACAAGTTGCGATCATCTACTGTGGAACAAAAGGTTTGTTGTCACGCGTTCCTGTAGACCAAGTGAAGAAATTTGAAAATGATTATTTGACTACTTTGGAATTGTCTCACAAAGACACTTTAGAAGCCATTCGCAAAGGAAATATCGGCGATGATGTAACCGTTGTATTGGAGCAAGTAGCCAAGGATTTATCTTCTCAATACTAATCAAGAGATGGCCAATCTTAAAGAAATACGTACGCGAATCGTTTCGGTAAATTCTACCATGCAGATTACTTCTGCTATGAAGATGGTTTCTGCTGCAAAGTTGAAGCGTGCGCAAGATGCCATCACTCGAATGAGACCCTACGCTGAGAAGTTGAAAGATATTCTCGAAAACGCCAGCGCAAGTGTAGGCGTCGAAGGAAGTGTTTTTTCGCAACAACGTGAGGTAAAGAATGTATGGGTGGTAGTTGTTACGAGTAACCGTGGCTTGTGTGGCGGTTTTAATAACAACGTGATCAAAGAAGCCAGAAGAGTTATTGCAGCTCATAAAGGCGCAAACGTTCAAGTGATTGGATTGGGAAAGAAAGGAGCTGATTTTTTCAGGAAAACAGCCCAGTGGAGTGAAGGTTTGAATCCAGCACCAAACGCTATTTTTGATCAATTGTCTTTCGAGCACTCTTCTCAAATTGCACAAAAACTAATTGATGGTTTTGCTGAAGGTAAAGTGGATAAAGTGGTCGTGATTTACAATCGCTTTAAAAATGCGGCTGTTCAAATGGTCACCGCTGAGCAATTGTTGCCTGTTCTTCCACCAGCAGCAAATACCAACACCGCCAGTGTTGATTATATTTTTGAACCCGCTAAAGAACAAATCGTTTCTGAGTTGATTCCACGCAGTTTAAAGGTTCAATTGTACAAAGCGTTGTTGGATAGTTTTGCATCAGAGCACGGTGCACGTATGACTGCAATGCACAAGGCTACTGACAATGCGGGTGAATTGGTAAAGGGATTAAAATTGAATTATAATAAAGCACGTCAAGCGGCCATTACTGGAGAAATCTTGGAGATTGTAGCTGGAGCAGAGGCTTTGAATGGATAAATAATTCCGTTGAAAATGTTAAAAGGGGAGCAACTTGCTTCCCTTTTTTTTGTCAATGAAAATGGAACGTAAAAATGTTCTAAATTCGGAAATCCAAAACCTAAATTTAAATGAAAAAAATTAGCTTTATTCTAGCGTTGTTGTATACCACAACTTCTTTTGCTACCGATCGTTTTGTCGACGCCACTTATGGATCAGGAAACGGAACCACAATGTTTTCAACAATTGCTTCAGCCATTACGGCCTCTACCAACGGAGACCGAATTTTGGTGGCTACCGGTTTGTACTCAGAAGGAGCCTTGACCATCAATAAGTCATTGACCATCGCACCCCAAACTGCGGGAGCATACATTCGATATGCAGGAAACATCACTGTTAACGGTAGTGCTGGAATGAAGCTTTACATTGTTGGTATGAACATGGGAATTTACAGCTACACATTGAGCACCAATTCAGCGACCCAAACCAACCGTGCGTTGGTATCTTTCGTAGATTGTAAAATGGGTGATTTAACTGTTTCTGCAGATGCCTATGAGTTGTTGGCGATTCGCACTTCGGTGTCCAATTCAACGACCATGCGTTATGGTAGTTTTATCGCTTCCAAAACCAATTACTTGTCCATTTCTGACGAGGCAAACAGCTTGAACACTACAGAGAAAATTGTTTTAACTGCGGATTCAATCATGGGATCCTTTGATATGAGGGCTGATAATTATGCAGTTTCAATGAGCAATTGCTTGATGAATAATTTGACTTGGTATAAATGGAATAGCAGCACCTCTGTTGTCAACGAGTTTTATAACAATGACGTAATCAGTAATGCGTCTTGGATGTTGGCCTCCGCAAGTGTTCCAGCATACAACTTCAAATTTTCTGGCAATAATTTTTTAGGAGCAATCAACTTCAATAGTGGTGGTTCTTACTCAGGTTATCCGTTATATACTTATGGTTATTACTGGGATACATCATATGCGACAGGATTAACTTATTTAACTACGTCTTCATTGTTTCCTAACCCCTCTGCTGCAGGCTTCTTTGAATGGACTTATAATGGAATAGATATTCCCTGTACTGTTCCTACAGCATCCAATCCTTTGGTTTTGACCAAAGTTATCGGAACGACAGGAACGACAGTTAATTCTGGAAATCCAAATCACGAGTTTTATGATGTCGATTTGACAGTGGGAGATCGTGGTCGTTTTGGTGGTCCAAACACATGGAACAACTTCTTCCCAGCTTCTAACCCAAGTGGAAGTCGTGCATTTATCTACAACTTGTCGATTCCTGCCGATTTGTTCCCTGGCCAAAACGTTGATATCAAAGCAAAAGCATACCACAGAAACTAAACCATCATGAAGAAAAGAATATTTTTCGTTCTTTTCTTGTTGTTGGGATCTTTGGTCAGTGAGGCTCAATCGCGCATTATTGCGGGAGAGTACTTCTGGGGAACCATGGATCCTGGTAGTGGAAACGGAACTGCTTTTACAGCGACAGATGGAACGTTTAGTGATGTCATCGAATCACTAATCGCTTCTGGACAAACGATTCCCAATAATACCAGCCCCCTTCGTTTTAATGTTCGTGTTAAGGACATTTCTAACAACTGGGGACCAACATTCAAGAAAGTTATTTTCTTGACCAGTAATCTGCCTTCATTTAGTGAAGTAAAAATTACACAAGGTGAGTACTTTTTTGGAAGTACAGATCCGGGTCAGGGAAGTGGAACCCAACTGGTTGTCTTTGATGGCAACTGGAATGAAGCGATAGAAAGCGTGAATGCTTTGAGCGCAACTTGGAGTTTAGCTTCTGGATTGCATTTGTTCAATATTCGCGCTAAAGATGGAAATAATGCTTGGGGACCCCTCTTCAAGAAAACCATTTCTGTTCAATCTCCTAGTGCGAATTCACGTTTGTGTAAAATTCAAACAGGTGAGTTTTTCTTCGGAGCTTCTGATCCAGGACAGGGCAGTGGAACTGCATTGTTGGTTTTGGATGGCAACTGGTCAGATGCAATCGAAGCAGCAGTTAACTCAAATGTATCTTGGTCATTGGCCAACGGTTTGACTTTGTTTAATGTTCGTGTTAAAGACGAATCGAACAACTGGGGTCCAATTTTTAAGAAAGCAATTTCTGTTCAATCGGCTCCAACTTTCCGTCCTGTGAAAGTGACTGCTGGTGAATTTTATTTTGGTGTATTTGATCCTGGACAAGGTTCAGGAACAACCATCCTTGCTTTTGATGGAGAATACAACGATGCGATAGAGCAAGGATTGTCTTCTCAAGTAGCTTGGAGCTTTTCTGGAAATTCTACATTATTCAATATCCGCTTCCGCGATGAAAGCAATCAGTGGGGACCTGTATTCAAGAAAACAGTTTTCCGTGATGATTTGCCAACCGCAAGAGGATTGAACATCACCTTTGCGGAATATTATTTCGGCGTATTTGATCCAGGTGCTGGAACAGGAAATATCATTGTTGCTTTTGATGGCAACTTTGATTCTGCCATGGAGGTTTTATTGCGCAATCATTTGACATGGGAAACGCAAAGCGGCTCCACGTTGTTCAATATTCGAGTAAAGGATGAAGCCAATCATTGGGGTCCTGTGTTCAAGCGCACGATTTTCTTTAATGGATCGAACCCAGCAGTCAATCTGATTTCACAAGGTGAGACCATTTCAAAATGTCCCACTTTCCCTGTCACTTTGAACTACGCAGGTCCGCAAGGATTTACAGTGACTTGGGAGGATGGTACTACTGGAAATGATGTAACTTTTGTCCCTAGCGGTAGCGGGTACTTCTCTGTTATGGCCAATTTGGGCAACGAGTATTTGTACGATAGTATTTACGTCAATGTTTATGCGTTGCCTCCTGCTAACATCACTCCGGCGGGTGATATATTGGTTTGTGCTTCAAGTAATGTCATGTTGACTGCGAATACTGGAACCAATTACAGTTATGTTTGGTACTACAACGATGCTGTGATTCCTGGTGAGACCATGATCAATTACTTGCCAACGCAAGTAGGTGCATATAAAGTAAGAGTCACTGACAATACGACCACGTGTCAGCAAACTTCATTGCCTACAACATTTTATTCAACCTCTCCAATTTTCCCAACAGGAACGGTCACTACAGCCTGTAATCCCAATGGCGTATTGTTAACGGGTCCAGTGGGAACAGGGAATACCTATCAATGGAAGAAAAATGGAGCGGCAATCTCTGGTGCAACCAGCGGAACTTATTTGGCGACAACGGCAGGGAATTATGCCGTTACGGTGACCAATGGACAATGCTTATCTACTTCAGGAACGACAACGGTAACGACAACGGGTTCTACAGTTGTTTCAACCATTTCACCCAGTGGAACGCAATCTATCTGTGATGGAGGTTCTGTTGTATTGACAGCGTCAACAGGTTCTGGATATACGTATCAATGGAACAAGGACGGAGTTGCCATTGCTGGAGCTACAAGTGGAACTTACACAGCGACAACTTCAGGAGCTTACACAGTTACTGTAACTGCTACAGGATGCTCGTTGACTTCTAGTGCAACTACGGTTGTGTTGGGTTCTCCAGTGACACCTTCTTTATCAATTGTTGCCTCCAATACAACGGTTTGTTCAGGTGTTTCAGTAACCTATACAGCCACAGCAACCAATGGCGGATCTGCCCCCACTTATCAATGGAAGGTGAATGGAACCAATGCTACTGGCGCCACGAGTGCAAACTATTCTTATGTTCCAACCAATGGCGATGTGGTGTCTTGCGTTTTGACCGCCAATAACGCTTGTCAATCTTCGAACACAGCAACAAGTAATTCGGTAACAATGTCCGTGAACACTTCAGTTATTCCATCGATTTCAATCGCTGCGAATAATACAACAGTTTGTTCCGGTACAGCGGTAAGTTTTACCTCGACACCCACCAATGGCGGCACAGCTCCAACTTACCAATGGAAGAAAAACGGAGTGAATATTTCAGGAGCAACATCTGGTACTTATACCTTATCGGTTCCTGCCAATAACGATGTGATTACATTGGTCATGACCAGCAACAATGCTTGTCAAACAGCAAGTACTGCAACCAGTAATGCTGTTACTTTGACGGTGAGCATAGCGTCTACTCCAAGTGTGAGCATTGTTGCGAACAATACAACCGTTTGCTCAGGAACAGGAGTCAACTTCACAGCTACACCTACCAATGGTGGAACAACTCCGACTTATCAGTGGAAGAAAAATGGCGTGAATATCACAGGAGCAACGGCTGCGACTTATTCATTGACTTCGCCAGCGAACAATGATGTTATAACTGTAGTGATGACGAGCAATGCGGCTTGCGTTTCGACGACAACTGCTACTAGCAATTCAGTTACGATTACCGTAACAACAGGATTAACACCGAGTGTAAGCATTGTTGCTGATGCATCAACTGTTTGCTCAGGAACAACAGTGAACTTCACGGCTACTCCTACCAACGGCGGAACAACTCCGACTTATCAGTGGAAGAAAAATGGAGTCAATATTACAGGAGCAACAGCTGCGACCTATGCATTGACAACTCCAGCCAATGGTGATGCTATTTCTGTTGTATTAACGAGCAACGCTTCTTGTTTGTCAACCACAACAGCAACCAGCAATGCGGTGACTTTGGTGGTGAACAATTCAGTAACACCAACTGTATCCATTACGGCTGGAACGAACACCATTTGTTCTGGCACATCGGTGCAGTTCACTTCAGCCATTACAAATGGCGGAACCACTCCGACTTACCAATGGAAGAAAAATGGTGTCAATATTTCAGGAGCAATCAGTGCTACGTATTCTGATAATGCTTTGATCAATGGCGATATCATTACACTTCAATTGACCAGCAATGCTGCTTGTGCTTCAAGTACAACAGCTTCTAGCAATTCGGTGACAATGATTGTCTCATCATCTGTTACACCTTCAGTCGCCATTGCTGCTGATGCATCAACGGTGTGCTCAGGAACAACCATTAACTTCACGGCTACTCCCACCAATGGCGGAACCACTCCGACTTACCAGTGGAAGAAAAATGGTGTGAATATCACAGGAGCAACAGCTGCAACATATGCATTGACGACACCAGCCAATGGTGATGTGATCACAGTTGTGATGACCAGCAACGCGAGTTGTGCATCAACAACCACAGCAACAAGTAATGCGGTAACGATTACTGTAACGACAGCAGTTACACCCAGTGTTAGCATTGTTGCGAATAACACAACCGTTTGTTCAGGAACAGGAGTCAACTTCACAGCTACACCCACCAACGGCGGAACCATTCCGACTTATCAGTGGAAGAAAAATGGCGTGAACATCACTGGAGCGACTGCTGCAACGTATGCATTGACCACACCAGCGAATGGTGATGTGATCACAGTTGTGATGACCAGCAACACGAGTTGCGCATCAACAACCACAGCAACGAGTAATGCGGTAACGATTACTGTAACAACAGCGGTTACACCCAGTGTGAGCATTGTTGCGAACAATACAACCGTTTGTTCAGGAACAGGAGTCAACTTCACAGCCACTCCTACCAACGGCGGAACCACTCCGACTTACCAGTGGAAGAAAAATGGCGTGAACATCACAGGAGCAACAGCTGCAACATATGCATTGACGACACCAGCCAATGGTGATGTGATCACAGTTGTAATGACCAGCAACGCGAGTTGTGCATCAACAACAACTGGAACAAGCAATGCGGTAACGATTACTGTAACAACAGCGGTTACACCCAGTGTGAGCATTGTTGCGAACAATACAACCGTTTGTTCAGGAACTGGAGTCAACTTCACAGCTACACCCACCAACGGCGGAACAACTCCGACTTACCAGTGGAAGAAAAATGGCGTGAACATCACTGGAGCAACAGCTGCAACATATGCATTGACGACACCAGCCAATGGTGATGTGATCACAGTTGTAATGACCAGCAACGCGAGTTGTGCATCAACAACAACTGCAACAAGCAATGCGGTAACGATTACTGTAAATTCTAACGTTACTTATTATGCAGATACTGACAATGATGGATACGGAAATCCACAGAGTAGTATTTCAGCATGTACAGTAACCGCTGGTTATGTCACTTCCAATACCGATTGTAATGACAATAGCGCACAAGTGAATCCAGGAGCAGTTGAAGTTTGTAACAACAACATTGATGACAACTGTAATGCTCAGATTGATGAGAATTGTATCGTGTTGGGTTGTACCAATTCAACCGCATGTAACTATAATCCTGGAGCCAATACGGATGACGGTTCATGTATCTTGCCAGTTGCTGAGATTTGCAATGGCTTGGATGACAACTGTAACAACCAAGTAGATGAAGGATTGGTCTTCAACAATTATTATGTTGACCAAGATCAAGATGGATATGGAACAACGTTGTTTGGTAATTTCTGCCAAGCTCCAGTAGGCAATTATGCTACGTTGAATGGAGATTGCAATGATGCCAACAATACCATCGCCCCTAATTTACCTGAGGCTTGTAATACCATAGACGACAACTGTAATGGTCAAGTTGATGAAGGTGTTACTGTGGCAAGTGTCGTTTCGACATTGGCAACAACAAAATTGTATCCTACTTGTTCTGGAACAAATTTATTTACAGCCAATTTGAATTTGGGATATAACTCGCCGGTAACTGCAGGAGATGGAATGGATTTGTGGTACAAGTTGATTCCAACCTACAATACGTTGCGCGCTGGTTTATCAGCGGCTACAGGTGATAATCAGTTGGAATTGTATTGGGCACAAGGCAATTGTTTGACATTGATTGCCATTGAGCATGAAACAGGGGTGAGCAATCAGACCTTGTTTGCAGACAATTTGATTCCCGGTCAAACCTACTACGTAGTTTGCCGCAATATTTCTGGAGCAATGAACACGAGTGCCAAGATTTGTTTCAACCACTTTGAAGGATCTACTTGCGATCATTATTACAGCAATGGAACTGGAATTTATGCCAATGTATGTTCTGCGTTCAAGGCAGTATTCAAAGGCAATGCAGCCAATTACATTTTTAATGTAAATTCTGCGAGCATCAACGGTGTAGATCAAGGAATAACACCATGGTCGTATACCACACCTACTTCCAATTCGATTATTACTCGTTTGGGAACATTGGTTCCTGTTAACATGGGAACAAGCAATGTTGTGTACGGATTGAATGTGGGCGTTACATACGCTTTGGCGGATGCAGCGGGTAACATGAATTATTTCATGGCCAATGGAACAGTACCTTGTACGATTACATTGAATCCAGAGGCGACTATTTCTTTGCGTTCAACAGATCGTTGTCCAACATTGAAATCCGTTGCGAGTAGCATTGCGCCCGACCGTACCATTTGTGGAGCAACGCGATACCAATGGGAGTTTACCCAAGTATCACCCACGGCTCAAGCACCTGTGTTGGTTTTGGGTGGATTAAACTCCAATGTATTGTTCTTGAATACCGTTCCTGGAATGGGCAATTCTAAGACCTACAATGTACGTGTTCGTCCGATTCACAGCAATGGAGCATTGGGAGAATGGGGCAGTGTTCAATGTTTGAAGACCACTACTTCTGGAATGGCGGTTGATGGATCTGTACCAACTATTGCCAATGCCGTTAGTCTGCAATCTACAGTCTCACTTTATCCCAATCCAAGCACTGATGGAAGTGTGACCATTGTATGGAATGAAGGTCAAGAGGGAGTTGCTCAAGTAGAAATTTGGGACATGACTGGAAAACTAATTGCGCGTAAGCAAGAATTGGTTTCTGGAAATCAGTGGGAATTGAAT
>CANFLZ010000001.1 GCA_947448135.1 Flavobacteriales bacterium | reverse complement strand
TCCCATGTCTTTTGTTTTAAAAGGAAAGGTTACTCCTGAAACGGAAAATTCGTGCATCGTTCAATTTGAGATGAACGCCTCTATCAATCCTTTTGTAGGAACCATGATGAAACCCATGTTCACCGATTTAATTGATAAAATGGTGGGGCGTTGGGCGGATGTGATGAATTAATTGCTTTTCTGCGTTATCCGAAATTTCATTTCGGCCCAAAATTTCTCTACCATTTCCCAGTAACGAATCATCACAAAAAACAATGAGATGATGGCGAACGATATCATCCATGATTGGGTAGGAGAAAGATTTTCTTTGATACTTTCCAAGGGAAGGCCGACACCCCAAAATCCTTCATAAATCAGCATGACATGAATGATGTAAATGGGGAAAGTATTTTGTCCCATCTTCATCAACAAGTTTGGTTTTAATTCAACAAATCGGTTTAAAATAACCAACAATCCCAAAAGACAAAGCACCATGCTCAATCCAATCAATGCGTCTTTGTTAGCCATTTGATGAGGCACGCTCTGCCATCCCCAATGGATCAACTGCTGATCAATTCCTTCCAACAAATAATAGACATCCCGCTTCAATACATAGCCGATACCAAATAAAGTTGAGCCAAAAATTAAACTCACCACATGTTTTTGAAACAATCGGATAAAGTGACCAATCGCCCCTCCAAAAAGGGTGTATCCTGAAAATCGAACAAAACTAAATTCTGAATATTGACCAAAGAACATATTCTGAATCCAACGAGGGGCTCCCGACGGCCAGTATTGCAAACTAGCAATCAATCCTTGGGACAATTCAAGTTTTTGATTGCGAACATACGTTTCTAAAACACCATTGCACCCAAACATGAATACCGCTGCTAAGAATCCCAATATAAAAAAAGGAATGCGAGTCAATTTTGAAATTCCAAAAATCACAATCACCAATAACAAAGAAACACCAATCGATTGCAGCACATGAAAGGCCATTAGCCAATCCGTATTATAAGATGCTCCTTCGAATTGACAGATAATAAAATTTCTGAAGTGAAATTGTAACAAATACCCCCAAATCAAAAGTTCAATTACACGCTTCAATCCTTTTCGCACGCGCGGATGTTTCCAAAACGAAACGCCCTCCAAAGGCATCGTCAATAAGTAAACAAAAACGACTCCCGATATTGTAAAAAACAACGGAGATGTATATCCATGGATCTGTCTCCACAGCTGATACAATGGTGAATTTTCTTGGCGAAACTGAGTTGAAAGGAGCTCACCCGTGATATGACCTTCCAACATGAGAACAATGGCAATTGATCTCGCTAAATCAATAAATGCAATTCTTTTGGGTGTTGATTGTATCGCCTGTGAACCGTTCGCCATCTTATCGCGAAATTACGCGCAATATTGGATAATGGTTTCTCAAATAAGCAAATTGAGGATATCGTACCAAGGCAAACATGCTCTCTGGCTCCAAAGCCATTACCCAACGCAGTCCATTGATGGTATTGGTTGACACAAAAATATAATCTTTCTCTTTCCAGTTCTGCACATCGGTCCATTCCAATTTCCATTGAGGAATTGAAATTCCATCACGCTCTTCTGTCGACCAAACTGGAACAGTTGCAATCATTTGAACGGCCATGTGCTTCACTTCTGTTCCTCCTTTTAATTGTTCCATTTTTTCAAAAGGAAATAATCCCTTTTCATGAAACTCCACCCAATCCGTCAATCGCTTATCATCCTTGGGGATCCAATAGCCCAATGGAGTTTCGATGGACATATCTGTCTCTACTTTATTTTTAAAACCATCCGTCAAATGATACAAAGTATCTTTTCCACTCCAACGATTGGTGTACAATAAATCACAGGGCGTACCATCAGAAACATATTTCATTTTGATGGCGACATTTTCGGGTAAATAGAAAGACCGCACCCGATTGGATGCTACCCGCTCTTGAATCGTACTTTTATTTCGATAGCAAGCCAAGATCAAAACTTTGATTGTCTCGTACTGTGAATGCACTCGGTAAAAAATACTGTCATTTCTATTTTTGCCATTTAATCCTTCCACCAAAAAGCTTAAACTTTTTCCCATGGCGCCCATTCCTTGGCGCGCATCATCAATATCGACAGAGCTGAAACGAACCGTTTCTCCATTTGCTGGATTTCCAAAAGTGCATTCATGAAAACTGATATTCTTAGCTTTCAAACGTTCTTCCACAAAGGGAAAAATACTGGAGTGAATGATTCTATTCATCGTAGAATCCACTAAATTTAAATTGCTGACACAACCAATTTGCTCTTGAATTCTTCTTTCGTAGGGCTGCTCATTGGTTGCATGGATAAATTGCATCTCATGTACATCAATGAAAACATCCGGATGATACTTGTTATAAATCTGATGGAGGTATTGCGTCTCCGGTTCTGCTAATGTTAAATGGTCTCGATTGATATCTGCACCATTTTTCTTTTTTCTGATTTTCAATTCGTGTCCCTCCGGATTGACCATCGGAACAATGATCCACTGCACACTATCCGTCCATGTTGACAATTGACCATTGAGCAAATCACTAATCAAAAGCAACGAAGCTTCCATCCCAGAAGGCTCATCACCATGTTGCTCCGCAATCACCATCACAGACATGGCATCATTCTGAACTGCCGGAATAATAACAACTGGAATATCCGCGTCCTTCGAACCGCGCAGCAATCGCATCTCAACCGTATAAATTTCGGACATTCGATCCAACCAAGACTTCATATCGGAATGGGAAGTCCATTGCAAATAACCATTGCTCTCAATGGGAGGAGTAGATCCTTGGGCGAAAATGTTTTGGCTACAAAACAGCACAAGAATGATGGACAACAATTTTGTCTTCATATGGTCTTTGATTACATCGAATTTAATGGACTATTTTATATTTGCCAACATGACTTATAGCATTCTTTTCATCGTCAATCTGTTGATATCGATGTCATGCGATGCTCAAATGAAGGAAAATGATGAAACGATTATTTTTTCATAAAACGATACAAGCAGAGCCTTCATATATCTGGAGAATGATGTGGTCAAAAAACACTTTTCCGCTTTGGATGAATCCAATGGGAGAAGGGCACTTTTATGAACCTGCTTTGATCCAAGGTGAAAGTATAAAATGGCTAACTCCCAGTGGTGATGGCATGTTTGGTGTCATCGAAGAACTGATTCCGAATCAAAAAATTGTCTTCAAACACCAAGGGTGGATTCAAGATGGCGCATTGATTTTAGATGAGCCGTTTGAATCATTTGAAATTTATCAATTGACTTTCGACGGAAAAAAAACTACTGTAGAATTGTCAGTGGACACCTTTCCAGAATATGTCGATTTGATGCAAGAGAAATATCCTTTGGTCTTGAATGAACTGGAAATTTTGTGTCAAGCAGCACTTTCGTGTCAAAATTAAATTGATGGATTTTTCCGCAAAAGTTTTGTTTACATTCGTTTGAACGTAGAAAATATCTCCATGAATACAATCCCATTCCGCATTCAGACCATCGAAGATTACAAGAATGCATACAAAGCCAGCGTAGACAATCCCGAAAACTTTTGGGACAACATAGCTTCCAATTTTATTTGGAAAAAGAAATGGAGTAAAACCTTGGAATGGGAATTTATATCTCCTCAAGTCAAATGGTTTGTGGGTGGCGAACTCAACATAACTGAAAACTGCCTTGATCGTCATCTCGAAGAAAAGGGCAATCAAGTTGCATTGATCTGGGAGCCCAATGACCCCAACGAAATCAGCCTTCAGTACACTTACAAGGAACTTTTATCGGAGGTCAATAAAATGGCCAATGTCTTAAAAGGGATGGGGGTTCAAAAAGGAGATCGTGTCTGTATTTATCTACCCATGATTCCAGAGTTGGCTTTCGCCACATTGGCGTGTGCCAGAATCGGCGCCATCCATTCGATTGTCTTTGCTGGATTTAGTTCTAATGCAGTTGCTGATCGAATCAACGATGCACAATGCGCATTTGTTTTGACTTCAGACGGAATGAATCGCGGAGCCAAACAAATACCGGTCAAATCGGTAGTTGATGAAGCTATGGCGAATTGTCCTACAGTTCAAAAAGTATTGGTTATCAATCGACTCAATTGGAACGTCCACATGGATCTTCATCGGGACATTTGGTATCATGAAGCTGTGAATCAAGTGAATGACTTATGCGAAGCGACTGCGATGGGCAGTGAAGATGAGATGTTCATTTTATACACCAGTGGGAGTACAGGAAAACCCAAAGGCGTGGTACACACATGCGGAGGATATATGGTTTATGCCGGATATACTTTTGCCAATGTATTTCAATACAACCCCGGTGACGTTTTTTGGTGTACAGCCGATATCGGGTGGGTAACGGGACACAGTTATATTTTATACGGTCCATTGTTGCAAGGAGCCACTACAGTCATGTTTGAAGGCGTTCCTACTTTTCCCGACCCCGGGAGATTTTGGCAAGTCATCGACAAACACAGCGTCAATATTTTCTACACTGCTCCAACTGCGATTCGTTCTTTGATGGCCAGTGGCGTGGATCATGTGCTGTCCTATTCTTTGCATTCATTAAAATTACTGGGTTCAGTCGGAGAGCCCATCAATGAAGAAGCTTGGCATTGGTATCACACCCACATTGGCAAGGGCAAATGCCCCATCGTGGATACTTATTGGCAAACAGAAACTGGCGGCGTTATGATTTCAGGCATGGGCGGCATTCATCCACAGCGACCTTCCTATGCCGGATTTCCGATTCCAGGAATTCAGTTGATCTTGGTAGATGCCGATGGAAATGAAATTGAAGGAAATGGGGTTGAAGGGAATTTGTGCGTGAAATTTCCATGGCCTTCCATTTTGCGCACGACCTATGGTGATCACGAAAGATGCCGTATCAACTATTTTGCGACCTACAAGAATTTGTACTTCACTGGTGATGGCGCTCGAAGAGAAGAAGACGGCATGTATCGACTATTGGGACGTGTTGATGATGTCATCAATGTCAGCGGACATCGATTTGGAACGGCTGAAATCGAAGATGCCATCAATCAATGCAAGAAAGTTATTGAAAGTGCTGTGGTTGGATATCCGCATGATATCAAAGGCCAAGGGATATATGCCTATGTTATTTTAGAGCATTCTGAAAATAGCAACGACCAAACCCGAGACGAAATCATTGAAAGTGTAGTCGAACACATCGGCAAAATTGCCAAGCCTGATAAAATTCAATTCGTGGGTGGTTTGCCCAAAACGAGATCTGGGAAAATCATGCGTCGAATTCTGCGCAAAGTTGCAGAAGGTGAAATTAACTCACTCGGTGATACCACTACCCTGCTCGATCCCAAAGTGGTAGATGAAATCATCTCATCAAGACTCTAACAAGAAAGCGCCTTTGGCGCTTTCTTTTATTCAATGATCACAAATTCCGTTCGTCGATTTTTGGATCGATTGGCATCTGTATCATTGGCCACTTGAGGTTGGGTTTCTCCGTATCCCTTGGCAACAATTCTTGATTCAACGATACCACATTTTACCAAATACTGTTTCACTGATTCAGCGCGCTTCTGCGATAAAACCATATTTCCTGCGTCATCGCCCACATCATCGGTATGTCCACCAACCTCTATTTTCCTTTCAGGATTTTTGTTCAATAAGTCAACCAATTTATTCAACTCCGCATAACTCTCTTTCTTCAAGACATCGCTATTCGAATCAAAAAAGACATTTTTCATTCCATTGGAAGTGGTGTTTGCGATAGAAATTTTGGTCCCCACTTTGATCTTTTGCAAAGGCACCAACAACTTGACGGGCTTGGTTTGGATTTCATTACTTAGCGTAAATCGATCTGTATAAAATAAATAGCCATCCTTAGAAACATTCAAGACGTAATCTTTACCTGGAGGCAAACAAAGCAAGAAATCACCTGTACCTTGATTCGAATAAGTATTGGCAACCACCTTTCCGGTTTCCATATCCACCAATTCCAATTTGGCTTCTAATTTTTTGTAGCTCACTTTATCCGACACTACACCCTCAACATATGAAACACGCATGGGTCGCGCAAACTCTGGGAGTTTGAATCGATACAAATCCAATCCACCTTTTCCTCCGGGACGCTCAGAGGCAAACAATGCATATTGACCCTCTGTAGTTACATGAAATGAATTTTCATCCTTGGACGTATTGATTGGGTAACCCAAGTTAATCGGTTTCCCCCAGCTTCCATCGACCTCACGGCGACTCATGAAGATATCCATCCCTCCCATTCCTGGATGACCATTGGAACTAAAATACAACGTGCTTCCATCCGGATGAATCATAACACTCTCTTCTTGAAAATCCGTGTTGACCATTCCTCTTACTTTTTCAGGCTTGGTCCATTCACCGTTGTCTTTCAAAAAAGAATAGTAAATATCTTGCTGCTGAACGCCTTCATAGGTAGTCTTCCCGCGAACAAAATACATGGTTCGTCCATCAGCCGAATAGGAAGGTTGAGATTCCCAAGCACCTGTATTGATGCTATTGCCCATGTTTTTGCCTGGAGCCCAATCGTTTCCAACTTTGATGGTATAAAACAAGTCGCAGCTTCCTACTCCAGTTCGATTATCTCCCCATGCACCATCCACTGTTTCACATGCTGTAAAGATCAGCGTATTGCCATCAGCGCTCAATGATGGCGCACCTTCATTCATGGCTGTATTGATGCTCAATATGGGTTGAGCAGGAGCAAAAACGCCTCCTTTGTCTTTTCTACTGATAAAGAAATCCTCTTGTTTCCCCGCAGATGATCTGTCGTCTGGAATCAATCGCGTAAACAACAAAGTTGTTTCATCGGCAGTGATGCATGGATAGTACTCATCAAATTCTGTATTCACTCCATCGCCCAAATTCTCTGGTTCAAAAGCAACGGGATACTTCATGGCTTTTTGTGCAAAAACACAACTGGCTAAAATCAAGTTGGCCTTTTTCTCGGTAATGGCATCATGCTTTGGATAAGGCATGAATTTAGAAACGGCAGCCTCGGCCTTTTTGTAATCCGCATCACTCAAATAGCCTTCCGCCAATATCAACCAAGATTCGGGAAAAATTTCAGCGTGCAAATTCGCTCCTTTTTCCAACTCAGGCATTGCATTGGCCATATTGCCATCTTCGATATACAACTGCGCCAATAAAAAATGTGCTTCTGCAAATTCGGGATGAGTCTTCACCAATTCCGTTAATATCGATTTGGCTTCATCATAATTGCGCCCTTTGTAGGCATCCGTAGCGGCTTCATATTTTTTAATGGCCTTGCGCTCTGTAATGGTGTAGCTGGGCGCAGGTTGAGCCAAACTAACAAATGACATGATTGTCAAAATGGAAAGACTAACCCACTTCCCTATTGTATTATTTCCCATCTTATTTATTGCATTTTGGTTTTTATCACGTAAACATCTTCCTTATCTCGCTTCATGTAAAATTCTTCTCGCGCATATTTTTCTAGCATCCTTTTATTCGTAGAAATTTCAACCAAATCCTCTTGCACTTGAATATTTTTGGCTTTCATCATTTCGATTTCAGCGCCCAAACGATCAGCCTCCCACTTGGAACGAACGATATACGATAAATTAATATTGTGAATGAAAGAGATGTAAAGCAAGTTCAAGAAAGCCGCTAAAACGAACTTGTTTCTAAAAATTTTTCGAGCAATCCTTTTCATGATGGAAATGTCCGTAAAATTTCGTGCCGAGAATCGATTCCTACTCAATCTTTTGAACAGTTTATCGTGAGAATAACCTAGTTTTGTTGTATGCTTTTTGACAGCGCATCACAAACGGATTTGCAATGGGATGAAATCACCCAAATGCTACAGCAACTGAGCTATCAGCCCAGTGCGCAGCAACGTTGCGCCCAATTGATGCCCATGGATCATGGCGGACAACTCAAAACGGCTTTGGGTGAAATGCATGAGTTCTATGCGCTTTTTAATAGTGGAGGGTCCTTGCCAAGTGGCGAGTTCCATGAAATCCATCGTGTATTAAAAATGCTGTCTGTTCGCGATGCCGTGCTGATTGAAAAGGATTTTCAAGACATTGTGCAGAATACGGAAATCACACATGACTGGATCAAGCTGTATCATTTAATGGGGAAAAACTGGGTCCACCTCGGTGTTCATTTTTCAGGATTAACCATTCAAGCAGATTTGATTCCTACGATTCAAAGAATTTTCAATCCGCAATGGCAAGTCCGCGATGACGCCTCACCCGTTTTAAAAACCATCCGCGAATCCATGGTGACAGTGCGCAGACAAATCACCAAAAATTTTCAGAAGGTTCTGCGGGACATGCAATCCAAAGGCTATATAGCCGCAACGGAAGAAGGCTATCAAAACGAAAGAAAAGTTTTGGCTGTTGTATCGAGTTACAAAAAGAATGTTTCTGGAATTATTACAGGCAGCAGCAAAACAGGCTCCATCACCTTCATTGAACCCAGCATTAACATTCCGCTGAACAATGAAATGGAAATCTTGAAAGAAGAAGAACGAAGAGAAATACGAAAGATCCTTTTTCAACTGACACAAGCGATACGGGGTTATCATCCTTTTCTGCATCAATCACTCAAGACTTTAATCCACTTTGATTTTTTACGAGCCAAAGCCCGATTGGGATTGAAGTTTCAAGGTATCATTCCTCAAATGCTCGAGCATCCTGGAATGTTGATCAAGCAAGGAGTTCATCCTTTACTGTACATGCAGCATTTGGAAATGAAAAAGCCGACTTTTGGACAAGATGTCAATCTCAATCAAGACCAAAGAATTTTGGTCATTAGTGGACCCAATGCCGGCGGTAAATCCGTCACCATGAAAATGATAGGATTGATTCAGGTGCTGTTTCAATGCGCTATCCCTGTCCCTGCAAAACAAGGCACGGCTTTAGGCGTATTTCATTCTTTCTTGACTGACATTGGTGATCATCAAAGTATCGAGAATCAATTATCGACTTACAGTTATCGTCTGAAAAGAATGAAATACTTCTTGGAAGTATCCAATCGACGATCATTGGTTTTGTTGGACGAATTTGGCACTGGTTCTGATCCGGACTTGGGCGGTGCCTTGGCCGAAGTCTTCTTTGAAGAATTGTATCATAAGAAAACCATTGGCGTAATCACTACGCATTATTCCAACATCAAACTCAGAGCTGAGTCGCTACCGCAAGCCATTAACGGCCACATGCAATTTGATGCAGAGGCTTTGTTGCCCAAATACCATTTGATATCCGGAAAAGCCGGATCTTCATTCACATTTGAGGTAGCACAAGCCAATGGAATCGATGAGGAACTTTTGACACGCGCGAAGAAAAAAATCAATCAACAAAAATTAAAATGGGATCAACTGCTTTTGGATTTGGAAAAAGAAAAACAGCAATGGACCAAGCAGCGTGAAGAAGCCGACAAATTGCAAACACAAGCCCAAAACAAAATCGAACAATTCAACAAAAAGAATGATCAACTTTCCAAATTAACCGAGAAGAAAAACGCCCAATGGGAGAAGGAACAAGTTGATTTGAACATGGCCAAAAAAATGAAGCAATTCATTCAATCGGTCAAAGCTCGAGGAAAGAATACGGAATTGTGGGACGAGGTAAAGAAATATGTTTTGATGGAACATAGCAAGCTTGAGCAAATCAAAAGAAAAGAGAAAATCAAAAAGCAAAAGCAAGAAATTCAAGAAGAGCAAAAAGAAGATGTGGCGCCATTGAATTTGACAGATCTTGTAAGAATCAAACAAACCAAACAAGTTGGTATAGTTACCAAAATTGAAGACAAGGGAATTACCGTTGTGATTGGCAATTTTAAAACCCTCATTTCAAGGGATAAGTTGATCAAGATTTAATTGGGAAGATTTAAGCCCACTTCGTGTGCACGCTTGAACATAAAGGCCATAGCTTCTTCTTCGTTGTTGGCAATAACACCGTCTAAGATCGCGTCTTTGATCGCATTTTTAATCATTCCTACTTGCGCACAAGGTCCGATTTGAAAAGTCTTCATGATCATCTCTCCGCTGATCGGTGGCTGAAAATTCCGAATCCGATCTTTCTCTTCCAAGGCTTCTAACTTGACCATGACATGCTCGTAATTCTTCAAATACTTCTTCACCTTGAGCTCATTCTTAGAAGTGATATCCGCCTTGCAAAGAATCATCAACTGGTCGATATCATCTCCCGCATCAAATAACAATCGACGCAGGGCAGAATCTGAAATCTCGGACTTCGTCAAAGCAATCGGACGCAAATGCAATTGCACCATTTTCTGAACAAACTTCATCGTTGTATCCAAAGGCAAACGCATGCGCTCAAAAATCTTGGGGACCATTCTCGCCCCCATGTCTTCATGACCATGAAATGTCCAACCTATCCCCTTTTCAAAGCGTTTGGTGGGTGGTTTGGCAATATCATGCAAAATTGCAGCCCAGCGCAACCAAAGGTCATTGGAGTTTTCTGCGACATTGTCCAACACCTCCAAAGTATGGTAGAAATTGTCCTTGTGCGTAATTCCTTCTCGCTTGGAAACACCCTGTAGTGCCACCATTTCAGGAAAAAATTGATGCAACAACTGTGTATCAAAAAGCAATTTAAAACCTACACTGGGTTTGCTTGACAGAATAATTTTATTGACCTCAGTCGAAATTCTTTCTTGACTGATGATTTTCAATCGATGCGCATTTCGTGCAATGGCTTCCAAGCAATCTGAGGTAATCTCAAATTGCAACTGGCTGGCAAATCGAACCGCGCGCAACATGCGCAGTGGGTCGTCACTGAAAGTTATATCAGGATTGGTGGGCGTTTGAATTCGCTTTTGATCCAAATCTTGAAGCCCATTGAAAGGATCCAACACTTCGCCAAATGAATCTGCCTGCAATGAAATAGCCATTGCGTTGATCGTAAAATCTCGGCGCAATTGATCATCCTGCAGATTCCCAGGGGTAACGATGGGATTGCGTGATTCGGTACGATAACTTTCTTTCCTGGCCCCAACAAACTCGACATCATTGCCTCTGTAATGAAAAGCAGCTGTTCCGTAGTTTTTGTAATAAGCCACTTTTTTCACTTGCAGTTTTTCTGCACACAACTTGGCCAATTGAGGACCGTCACCGACGGTCACAAAATCAAGATCCTTGTTGTTTCGATTCAGTACAATGTCTCTTACCATACCACCGACTGCATACACTTCCACACCTAACTCTTGAGCGGCTTGGCTAATGACATGAAAAAGTCGTTTGTCTATTTTATGACGAAGATTCATTGGTGGCGCGAAAATAAGGCGTTACGATCAAATCCCCTTGGATTTAATTACCGCCCTGCGGATTCTATCATTCATGGCTCTTCCCAGTTCTTGTTCTGGCAAAAGGGAAATATAAATGGCCTGAACCGGTTGTTGATCCATATATCGCAATCCGGCAAACAATCGACTTGCCGCTTCTATCAAATCTCTCGATTCTGACAATTCAAATTGAATCGGTCCAGTAAGATTGGCTCCAAAACTAATCACGCCATACAAACCCGCTGTTGCCGGAATTTGATTTTGATTTTCGATCAAATGCAATGGCTTCATTGGTGAGTAATGCTGATCCAACATTCCTGGAGCAGCCGGGCGACTTGAACTCAACTCCACCTCTACCTTTTCTCCCAAACATTCTTCTATTTCTTCAATTGAAATTCCTCCCAAGCGAAGAACATGCACAATGTTGTTTCTGCAGTCGACAATGGTAGACTCCACCCCAACCGCGCAATCACCTCCATCGAGAATGACATTCAATTGATCCTCCAATTGATCTTGCACATGAACAGCGGAAGTTGGACTGACGTAACCAAATGGATTGGCACTCGGAGCAGCCAACGGAAAATTCAATTGACGCAAAACCGCAAGCGCCATTGGATGCGCGGGCATACGCACTGCTACCTTGGGCAATCCCGATGTAACCAAATCTGGAATCTTGTTCGTTCTGGGTAATAGAACGGTCAAGGGTCCTGGCCAAAAGGCATTCATCAATTTCTGCAATTGTGGATCAATCGCCGAAACCAATTCTGATAACTGACTAATCTCTCCGATATGGACAATCAATGGATCAAAAAAGGGCCTATTCTTGACTGCAAAAATTTTTGAAACGACCTCTGACTTCAGCGCGTTTCCTGCCAACCCATACACTGTCTCCGTAGGCAATCCTATCACCTCATCTCGATTCAATGCCTTCACAGCAGCTGAAATGTCGGTCGTAATTTTTTGCATGGTGCTAATGTACGGACGTAAAAATTATTTTACACATTACATTTGCGGCATGACAACGATTGAAAGCAATAAATCAGAGCTGTACAACAAAATTATTTTTCTCTCTGCCATCGTACTTTACTTCACGAATGCGTGGCTGAGTCCTGGATTTAATGGCGGTGCGGATAGCATCACGCATTATCAAATCTCTCGATTTTCTTGGGACCATCCTGGATTGCTCATGGATCAATGGGGAAAACCCATCTTCACCATATTGTTTTCTCCCATTGCCCAATTGGGATTTTTTGCGGTCAACTTAGCCAACTTGGCCTTGATCTTTTGGGGCGGTTGGTTGGCCTACAAAATCGCCATCGCTCTTCAAGTGAAGCGTCCCCATTGGGTCACTTTGATTTACTTCTTTACTCCCATTCTCTTGGGTAATTCCAAATCAGGTTTAACGGAGCCCATTTGCTCCATCTTCTTGATTTTATTTTTGTACTATGCAACAAAAGAAAAATGGAACCTCGGCGCTTTCATTTTGGGATTTATGCCTTTTGCCAGAAGCGAAGGTTTTGTCATGGTGCTGCTCGCTATCATTTTCTTTGCACTTTCCAAAAGATGGAAAAGCATCCCTTATTTGTTGGTGGGTACGCTAATTTTTAACACCATTGGTTTCTTTGTAACGGGCAAGGCTCTTTGGATTTTTGACAACAATCCGTACATCAACACAGGCATTAAGGTATATGGAAGCGGAAGCTTTTTTCATTTCTTTATTTTGGCCGTTCCGATGTTCGGAATTCCATTCTTGGTGGTATTGTATCAATCCTTCAAAGAAATCAATTGGGTCAAACAGATTTTTTCCACCGAGCGTTGGGCGCTCAATCAACAAATTACATTTTGGTTGATTTTGGGTAGTTTCTGGGGATATTTTTTGGCACACACTGTTCTATGGTGGTTGGGCATGTGGGCCTCTCTTGGATTGATCCGCGTCATGATGGTGATCACTGTTCCATTTGCTTTGTTGGCTGTTATGGGATGGGAAAAACTGGAAAGCAACTTTCCGTTTTTTCAAAAAGAAAATACACGAAGAATTTTCATCACTTTGGTTATTCTTGCTCCCTTTGTCATGCGTCTTTTCTCCTTTCAAGAGATTCGTGTTTTCCCTCAAATGGGATCGGAAGAAAAAGTCAACCGCAAGCTTTATGATCAATTGATCACCACATACGAAATGGACGGAAAAAAAACATATTCTGCTCATCCGTATATCAACTTGCTTTTGGATATCGATCCATTTGACAAACACATCAACGACCGCTTACACCGATGGAAGGATGCACAACCTGGCGACCTTATCATTTGGGATGGTCACTTTGGACCGAACGAGGAACAAGTTTTTAAAGAGGATATCGAGAAAGATTCTTCGTTTCAATTGGTGATGATTATTGATCCAGACAAACCGTTTTTGACACTCAACAAATACTGGTACAACATTCAGGTGTACGAAAAGAAATAAAAAAAAGGGCTGCAAATTGCAGCCCTTTTTTGTTTCGAATCCAAATCGAATTAATTCTCTCTTGAAGCTTCGATGGCTTGCTTGACTTGCCCACGATGTGCTTGCGTCAAAACATCCGTTCCTGGATTCGCCTTCATCATACTCTCGATATTATTCAACGTATAAATGACCATTCCTTTTGAAACATGATCGTATCCATTTTTAGGATCCAAAGCCTTTACCAATCTACTGACATATTCCATTTGCAAATTCTGACGGAAAGTGTTGACACTACTCTTCAAATCCTCTGCAAAAATGGCTTGAGTCAAGTCGTTCATGTATTGATCCAACTTATAGGCATTGCCATACATGGCTGCATCTGAAAAGCGTTGCAAGACATTGGGGTGAAGCAAATGTGACAAAGCACCCTTTTGCATATTCAAAACCTTAGCGTGAATGTTTGGATCATCATTGTCAGAATAATGACTAAAACCTCTGCGTTGCGCCAACAAATAGGCGTAGACAGAATTCCATTGATCAAAAGCTTTGGGTGAAAATGCGTAAAGTGATAACGCTTTCATCGCTGCTTTCTGTTGCTCCAACGCAACTGGAGTCAAAGGAGCAACTGTTGTATTTTGACCTTTAAAAGCACGGCTGTAATGCACACCCGCCATTTGTTTGGTCATTACAGACAATTGAATACCATATTCATTTGTCACCGAATTAAACGATTGAATCAACTCTTGGTAACTCTCGTTGTCTTGAATCAATTTGTCTTTCAATTTAGGAACCAAGGCATTTACCAAAATGCAACGATCTACCGCGTACGCAACAGGATCTGCGCTCAAGTCATAAATATTGACATCCGGATCGATACCATGTCCGGGAGTACGCATGTCGTCCGCATCATTGCCATATGCCAATTGATGCTCGACACTTCTATCTGTGATTTTTTTCAAACGAGCGGCCTCTGCTTGAGGATCTTCCAATGCCGAAGAATAACCATATTCAATAACCCACCAATCATAAGGTCCAACAAACTCATCGCAATAAGCGGCTTGTTCATTTTCATTCATTTGATAATTAAAAGCTGGATATTCCATGATACTGTTGGCCAATCCTTCTTTCTTGATCTTCTCTACATTCTTGATGTCCTCAAATTTCTGCAGCGTACTTGCGCGCATGTTGTGCGTCAAACCCAACGTATGCCCTACTTCATGCAAAATCAAGCGGTACATCAATTGTCTGGCAACTTCTTTTTTCATGGCATCTCCCATTCCAAAAGCATCAGCAATGGTTGATCCCAATGCCATTTGATGCTGCGACATGCCATTGGCAGCGCATAAAAATGGGTTTCTATTGGTTACTGGCGTTTCTACATCGCTTTCGCCTGATTTAAAAAATTTCTGAGCATTGACACGATTCACAATGGCTACAAATTCCAACATAATATCCGCTCCTAAGATTTCTCCTGTTCGGGGATCAACAAAGGAAGGACCGTATCCCCCGAAGGGAGGCGCTGGAGTAGCCGACCAACGCAACACGTTGTACCGAATGTCACCCGCATCCCAAGTTGCGTCTTCAGGTTGTTCCAAACAAACGACCGCATTTTTAAATCCTGCTTTTTCAAACGCGATATTCCAACGCTCGCAAGCTTCTTTGATCATCGGTCTCCACTCATATGGAGTTGTATTCTCGATCCAGAAAGTGATCGGTTTAACTGGCTCTGATAGTGCTGCACTTGGATCTTTCTTTTCCAATCTCCAGCGATGGATAACATCACGATAGTTGATGGTTTCGAATGTGGTCATGTCATCTACTTGTGTAGAGAAATATCCAACTCTTGGATCATCTTTCCTTGAAAGGTATCCCGCAGGAGGCAAACTCAACCATGAATGCTGGTATTGAATAGATACATTACGCGCATCCGCCAAGGCCTCTGAACCAATCTGAGGGCTACCGTTTTCGTACACATATTCTACTTTGATTTCGGTATTCTCAGGATAAGAATTGATCTGTAGAATATGCGTTTTTGAGGAAGACAAATTACCCAATGCAGATGGAGATCCGGGTTGTGCAGGAAATTTAACCAACTGCATCTTCTCCGTTAAAAACAAAGCATCGCCATCTACCAAATACTTTGAATTGTCTTTACTCGTGGCCTCAATTTTTTCAGCAGCTAAAACTGGATCATTGATATTGGCGTCCGATGCTTTGCTCAATGGATTGGCTGGATCGTAGTAAAAATTGGTATTCTGCTGCACGAAAGCAATTTTATCAAACCACTTCTCTACCTTCACCATCTTACTTTCTCCAAATGCGCCGCGGTGGTATCCCGTCTCTACCGGTGCATCTACAATGTGGCTGAAATAAATAAACTCATTGCCCAATTGCATCTTGTCAATTTCCATGTACACCTTTCCTGAAGTTGTATCACGGTACAAATTGAACAATCCTTCAATTTTTTTACACTTCTTGAGGATATCCGCATATTTATCCTCCTCTTTTTTTGCGGGAGCTGCAGGCGCTGGCTTCTTCTTGCCAAACAAACCTGATTTCTTGGCTTGGGCTGCAGCGTCGTTACCATGCAAAAGCATGGCTACTCCTAGTCCTACACCCAGCCCGATAGAAAAAATCTTTTTCATTTCACTGTACTTTGACAGCGAATATAAGCGAAAGAAAGTGCCCTTTTATGCGAACTTCTTCATAATCCCATAGAGCACTGCTCCAATCGGAATGACCAATAATCCGTAATATGCAGCAGGATCATCAGACTTGGCATTGGCAACAATAAACCACGTTACAACGGATGCAAATATCAATGCCAACGCGGTAAACAAATAAGCACGACCATTCCATTCAGTGCGCTTTTTAACAAAAACCCAAACAACAAATCCAATGGCTGTCATCAACAAGAAAAACCACTCTGTGATTGTCACATAAGTATACAACGACTCAAACTTCCCCCAAACAAAAACCAAAATGATTGCCCAGATGGATTGCATCACGATTGCATTAAATGGAACGCCAAATTTTGGATGTGCTTTGGCAAATGTTTGAAAGAATACCCCCTCCTTGGACATTTGCTGGATAATGCGAGGGGTGGCTAAAATGTACAGTCCCGCACATCCAAATACAGATAAAGCAATTAAAATCGAAACCCAAATACCAGAACCCGTCCACACTTTCTCCATGGCGTCCGCAGCCAAAGTCTTGGTATTTTGAATTTCCGAAATGGATAAAACATGGGTATAGCCCAAATTGCACAGCACATAAATGACGGTAACAACAAGGGTTCCAATGATCATCGCCAAGGGCACATCTCGCTGTGGATTCTTGGCGTCGCCACTGACAAAGCTCGCATAATGCCAACCCGTGTATGACCACAAAACTCCAACAAAAGCCTTGGCCCAATTAAACTCTCCTGAATCTACAATTGGCATAACAGCACCCGAAGATGAAGCGTCATTTCCCAAAAACAATAAAATGATGATGACACCAAAAATCCCAATCATTTTTAGAATAGTAGCAATGTTGGCAAACCACTCTGATGCCTTTAACGAAAACGTATTGAACAAAGTCAAAACGAAAATGCTCACGCCAGCTACCACTGGGATCATGCTATCCGAATAATTGAAAAACTTCTGCATGTAATCGGCAAATACCACAATCAAAGCAGCAATAGTACCTGAACTCACTACAGTCAACAAACACCAACCGTATAGAAAAGCAGGTAATTCACCCATCGTCTCACGCAAATAAGAGTACACACCCCCTGCGTTGGAGATCTTGGTCCCCAACTCAGCAAAAACCAATGCCCCAATCATGGAAACCAATCCACCCGCAACCCACAAAATGGTCATCCATGTAACACTAGGAACAGACTGCGCAATATCCGTTGGTGTTTTAAAAACCCCTGAACCAATCGTACTCCCAATCGCTATCATGGTTAATGCGAACAACGAAAGCCCCTTCACCTTTGAACTCATCTTTAATTTTTATTGATTATTGCTAAAGTAAAGAATCAATTTTTATTTTTCTTGGTTATTTTTGTTGAAATGAAAATTGTACAACAGGTAAAACAAAAAGCGGGTCTTCAAATGTTGAAGAAAATTTCCGAGCCTGTTCGTATCAAACAAGCTTTCAATTTCGACAATGCCGTCAGCATCGGAATTCTTTATCAAGATGACGATGAAAGGCTGTACAATAAAATCCGAGCTTTTGCCAAGGAGCTAAAAGAAAAGCACAATGTCAAAAATATTCGCGCCTTGGGTTATGTGCCGGTAAAAGAAAAAATGTTGCCCATTTGGCAATCTCAAAAATTGGAATTCGGATACTTCACTCAAGATGACTTGAACTGGCATCGCCGTCCCATCACCAGAGTAACCGCATTTAGAAATGAAGACTTTGATATTTTGATCGATCTTTCCGATGGAAATGTTCTGCCAATTTTATATCTATTCAAAGAAAGCAAAGCCAAAATGAAAGTAAGCGTGCAATCTTCAGGAGCGGAGAAATACGCAGACTTCATGCTCATCATGAAGCCTCCTTTCCATTTTGAACAATATTTACAACAGCTAAAATTATATTTAGGAAATACCGCCTTACGATGAATGAATTGAGAGGATTGGGCGTAGCGATGGTTACCCCATTCACCAAGAATGGTGAAGTTGATGTGCCTGCATTAAAAAAATTAACGGATCACATTGTAACCGGTGGCGCGGACTACTTGGTTGTAATGGGAACTACCGGCGAATCAGTCACCCTGAATAAAGAGGAACGCAAATTGGTTCTGGACACCGTGATGGGATGCAATAATGGTCGCAAACCCATTGTATTGGGTATTGGCGGCAACAACACTGCTGAAATTGCTGGGCAGATAAGTCGATTGGAAACGCATGGTATTTCGGCAATCTTATCGGTTACCCCATATTACAACAAGCCGACACAAACGGGTATGTATGAGCACTATAGAGCGCTCTCTGAAGCCAGCAAGCTCCCTATCATTTTATACAACGTTCCTGGGCGAACAGGAGTCAATCTATTGCCTGAAACAGTGAGTAAAATAGCATTTGAATGCCGCAATGTGATTGGGATAAAAGAAGCTTCGGGCAACGTCGAGCAAGTCATGTCTGTGATTCAATTAACTCCCAAAGAATTCATGGTCATCAGTGGTGATGACGCACTTACCTTGCCCTTGATTGCTGCAGGCGCTGACGGTGTCATTTCTGTTGTTGGAAATGCATTCCCAAAAGAATTTGGAGAGATGGTTCACTTGGCTTTGAATGGCGAAATTGAATCCGCTCGTCAAATTCACTACCGTTTACTAGACATCATTCACTTACTTTTTACTGAAGGAAATCCGGCTGGCGTAAAAGAAGTACTGGATCAACTCAATATTTGCGAACACTACTTGCGCTTACCATTAGTACCGGTATCCCACGCCACCAGTGAGAAATTGCGTCACGAGATGATCGACCAAGGTTTCTTGTCATGATAAAAGTTGATCTTTCCCAATATAAAAACCCGCATTATCAGCCAGGTTCTAAAGGGAAAAGAGCGCTTTGGTTTTTGTGTAATCCTTTATTGGTCAACAATTTTCATCCATCTTCCGGTTTTCGGATTTTTATTCTCCAACTATTTGGAGCGAAAATCGGCAAAGGATGCGTTATTCGCCCTGGTGTCAATATCAAACATCCTTGGTTACTTGAATTAGGCGACCATAGTTGGATCGGTGAAAATGTTTGGATCGATAATTTGGTTTCGGTTAAAATTGGAAGTCATGTCTGTCTTTCGCAAGGTGTCGTGATCATCACCGGCAATCACCGTTGGGACAAAGTGACCTTTGATTTAACGATGCATCCCATTCATATCGCTGACGGTGCTTGGGTTGGCGCGAAATCCACATTACTTCCGGGTACCCATATCCAAGAGCAAGCGGTTGTTGCAGGTGGATCTGTGGTCCATCAATCCATCCCGGACAATCAAGTTTGGGGAGGTAATCCTTGTTCTTTTATCAAGGTTCGTCATTTCAAATGAACTTTTTCCGATCAAAATCTGTTTATCCTATATGAAAACATTAATCATCCTCGTCATTTTTTTATTGGCCATCACCTTGTTCAGCTTCAGAAGCAGATGGCAACAACCTGAAAAATTAATCGCCAATAGCCCTATGTCATTTTACGAATTACAAATCAATTCTCTGGATGGAAAACCCCTTTCCTTCAGTGACTACAAAGGAAAATATATCCTTTGTGTGAATGTTGCTTCAAAATGTGGATACACGCCACAATACGAAGATCTACAAAAACTATACGAGCAATACAATGACAAGTTGGTCATCATCGGATTTCCCTGCAACCAATTTTTGGGTCAAGAACCAGGAAATGCAGAGGAAATCGCTACTTTCTGCTCCAAAAATTACGGTGTAACATTTCCTATTTCCGAAAAGATTGATGTCAAAGGAAAAAACCAACACCCTGTCTACCAATGGTTGACTAAAAAAAGTATCAATGGTGTTTCTGATGCCGATATTTCTTGGAACTTCAATAAAATATTAATCTCACCAGAAGGTGCATGGTTAAAGCATTTTGGAAGCAGCGTGAAGCCATTAGATGCAGAATTGACAAACCTCTTGCATTAATTCAAAATTACATTCGTTTTTGAATTACATTTAGCGGTAATAATTCGATATCATTGATTTTTATTTCATTAAATACCCCTCACGGATTAGCTAAGCCTTATTATCTAGAGATTGGGATAGGCTCCGATGTTGTTGATTTGAATTTTGATCAAATTGCGATCAATCAAGGCAGCATCGGTCAATGGATACAACATTATCTGCAAACCTGGATCAAAAATGGCTGTGGCGAAGAGGAGTGTCGCGTAAATGGTGAACCATTTTTAGCTTGTTATAAAATTCAAAATGGGAACCTGCATGTTATTTTGATTCCACATCTGACCAACTTGAATTCTCGCATCGACAATTTTGCTTGTCTATTGGCAACTCAGAGTGGTGACGTCTTGTATTATCACAACGAAAGATTTCCAAATTTACCGGTTCTTGCTGACTCAGCCTCATGGTTTCTACAACCTATGAAACAAGTATTCGAAGGTGTCTATCAGTTAGAATCTTTGATCAATGTCTGTCAATATGCTTTCGCGAACAACGAGATTTTTATTCGTGAACCTATTGACTGCTCGTCTCAAAAGAAATGTACTTTAGATACTTTTCCAGTGTCCCAAAACGGTTTCAATTACCGTTTTTTCGCTCTAGAAAACCATGCATCAACGGATGAAATTGGACTTCAATTAAACGTCCAAGAAAAAAAATTCAACCGAATCATTGACAACTTCAATTTGGGTTTGCTAGAAGTGGATGACAATGGTAAGATCATGAAAGCCAATTCCAGTTTTTGCAAAATGAGTGGATATACCATGAGTGAATTACTGGGGAGAGATGCAGGAGAATTATTGTTGAATGATGAAAATCGTGAATTGATGAAAAGCATCAACTCACGCAGGCAAGATGGCTATTCCGATGCTTACGAACTCAATGTCAGAACAAAAAAAGGCGAATTAAAATGGTGGCTCATTAGTGGAGCGCCCAATTTGGATGAGTCGGGAAATGAGCGTGGTTCGATTGGCATTCACTGGGACATTACCAAGCAGAAAGAACTGGAAAACAATTTAACTAGAGATAAAAATAAGGCTGAGGCACTGGCGGAATTCAAAACACAATTCTTGGCCAATATGTCGCATGAAATCAGAACCCCACTGAATGCAATTGTGGGTATGATCAGAGAGTTGAAAGTAATAGCAACAACCCCTGATCAAAAAGAATTTATCAATATCGCCGATATCGCTAGCGAAGCGCTGTTGAATATCATCAATGATGTTCTCGATTATTCCAAATTAGAAGCCGGAAAATTAAGTTTAGAAAACATTGCTTTCCATCCGACGGAGGTAGCAAAAAATGCTGTTTTGTTAATCAGCGATCGCATTCGAGAAAAGAAACTAGATTTTGAGTTCCATTGTCATACAAAAGAAAATGAAACCTACTTTGGAGACCCCAATAGGATTCAGCAATGTTTACTCAACATATTAAGCAACGCTTCCAAATTCACTCCACTGGGAAAAATTGATTTAACCTTAAGCACTCGGTCATTGAATGATGAAACAACCGTAATGGAATTGATCATTCAAGACACTGGCGTAGGGATGGATCCTGTTTTTTTAAATCGTGTTTTTGATAAATTCTCTCAAGCGGATGAAACCATCTCTAGAAAATATGGCGGATCAGGTTTGGGTTTGAGCATCACCAAATCCCTCATAGAAATGATGGGAGGAACCGTCAATATTCATAGTCAAAAACACGTTGGAACTACTGTCACCATTCAGATTCCTTTAACACCCTGCTCTTCTCTTCTCACTTCGACTAAATCTGATTTCTCAAATTATACAGATGAAATTAAAAACATGTCTGTACTTGTTGTAGAAGACAATGCCCTGAACAGAGCTGTAGCGCGTGCCTTTCTTACCCGCTTCAATGTAATCGTGACAGAAGCCGTAGATGGCTTGCAAGCATTAGAAATTGTCGACAAATCGAAGTTTGACTTGATCTTGATGGACATTCAAATGCCAACTATAGATGGAATTGAAGTGTGCAGTATTATGCGTTCAAAGAATCTTACCACACCAATTGTTGCTTTAACGGCGAATGCTCAACAGTCTGAAAAATTAAAATGTGAGAAGGCTGGAATGAATGATTACCTAATCAAACCTTTCAAAGAAGAAGAGATTTTAAATGTACTCGCCCGCTTTGGTAAAAAAGAAACTCCTTCCATTGAAATCGCGAATGGCCAATCCAAATCAAAAAATAACAAGCTTTTTCAATTGGATAGAATCAAAGATTTAGTGGGAGATGATATTGAAATTGTTAATTCGATTGTGCATCTTTTTGTTAGAGAAGGAAATAAAATTGCAGATACATTAGAAAATGGCATTAACAACAACGATATTTCCATTATTAGGGCCAAGTTACACGAATTAAGACCAAACCTTCACAATATGGGTATGGATGAAACGTTGGCTTTGTTAGAAGATTTTAGAGTCCATATTATTGACGAAAAAATGACTGATAAGGCTCCTGAAATAGGACTCAATATGGTCTATCACATGCGCGAAGGAATTGAGCAAATGTCTAAATACCTTCAGGAACAATGAGCATCTATCCCAAAAACAATCGTTATATGATTGCTGTGGATGATGACACCATTATCCTGAACGTTTTGATCAATCATTTAAAAAGATTTCTTCCTAAAGACATCGAATTGATTGCTGTAGACAATCCACAATCTGCGTTAGAGGAGTGCAACAATGTAATTTCATCTGGATCTGAATTGGTTTTGATCATCAGTGACTATTTGATGTACCCTATGAAAGGAAGTGACCTTTTGATACAAATTAGCAACATCGCCCCGAAGTGTAAAAAAATCATGCTCACTGGGCAAGCCGACGTTAAAGCGGTCGCGGAGGTAATCAATAACACAGGCCTTTTTCATTTCATAGAAAAACCCTGGTATCCAAAGGACTTAGAATTAACGATTCTCGAGGCAATCCACGCTTATGATACGGAAAGAAGATTAGAATCACAGGAGGCTGAACTAAGAGCGCTGAACGAAGATCTTCAAAATCAAGTGCAAATTAGAACAGCTGAGTTGGGACAAAAAAATCTCGAGCTCATGCAAGGCCTGGAGTACGCAAAGCTCATTCAATCTGCTTTTGTTCCTTCACTCGAGCAATTGAAACCAGAAATACCGGAAACCTACCTGTACGAATCGCCACTCAAGGTTATCAGTGGAGACTTTCATTGGGTCCATAGAAATGAAAAAGAAGCATTTTTAATCCAAGGAGATTGCACAGGGCATGGCTTGGCAGGAGCATTACTGTCCGTCCTAGTAATTGACATCGCAAAAACATACATCCTAAGCCACCAACAAAATCTCGATGTCACCATGGCAGCAAAGGAAATCATCAATGGTCTAAAGAACAAAGTCACTTTAGACAAAGCAGATATCCTTGAGAGCATTGGTGTCGATTTTTGTGTTTTAAAAATCAACCTTGAAACCAAAGAAATTCGATACGCCAATTTCAATTCCAATATTGCCATAGAATGCAACCGAGAAATAGAAATGATTTGCAAAAGCAAAGGCTTTTTTAGAATGCTCGAGTTTGATCAAGAAATTGAAAACGGATTTATCCCGGCTTCAGGAAAGCGCATCATATTATTCTCAGATGGTTTATTGGATATAATGGGAGGTGTCAACAACAAGCGCTTGAAATGGTCAGGTTTAAAAACTTGGCTATCAGAAGAAAATTTCTTTGATAATGGCCCAAATTACTTGTCCAAGAAAATCAAAGATTTTATCGGCTCTCAAGAACAAATAGACGATATCACCATTTTGTCTTTGAAATTGTAAATGAAAAATCGTTTCTCTACAGTTCCATATGTGCTGAAGTGGATTGCTGAAGGGGAACACTTTCAGCAGGACTTCAAATTGAGAATTGACGATGCGCGTAAAATATCCAAGACCATCAGTGCGTTCAGCAATACTATTGGTGGGAAATTGTTGATTGGTGTAAAAGACAATGGCGTCGTGGCTGGAATCAAACCTGAAGAAGAATACCACATGATGGTTTACGCTGCGGAGAGATACTGTTTTCCGCCTGTTCAACTTACTTTTCAGTCTTGGAAAGTAGACGAAAAAACCATTCTTGAGGTCAACGTTTCAGAAGCAATCAACAAACCTGTACTTGCAGAATGGGAGCCTGAAAATCGATCTGCATTTTTAAGAGACCACGACCAAAACATCCTCGCTCCTGCCGTAATGCTCGATGTATGGCGAATTGATGAAAGTGAAAGACCTGAAAAATTCTTTTATTCAGAAAAAGAACAATCGCTCTTATCGGCTCTTCAGTCTGGTGAGAATACACTTTCTCAATTGTGTAAAATCACCAAAATCAAAAGACAACCGTTACAAAAAATATTGGCTAAATTAATCCGCTGGGAAATTGTTGATTGGCGCGTTCAAGGTGGTATCGCGCTGTTTGAATTACGAAATTAACGAACCAATCATAGCCCCAATTTCTTTGCCTCATTCCAATACACATCCATTTCAGTCAGATCAAGATCATCCCAGTTCTTCCCCTCTTTGGCAATACTCGATTCCAAATATTGAAATCGCGCTATGAACTTTTTATTGGTTCGTTCCAAAGCCTCCTCTGGATTCAAATTTTTAAATCGTGCGTAATTGATTAACGAAAACAAAACATCTCCCAACTCTTCCATTTGCTCCGATTCCGACTTGGTTTCGCAGGCCTCTTGAAACTCATTAATCTCTTCTTTCACCTTTTCCCAAACCTGCTGACTATTCTCCCAATCGAATCCGACACCTCTCGCCTTCTCTTGAATGCGCTGGGCCTTCACCATTGCTGGCAATGATCCAGGAACGCCTTCCAATACACTCTTCTTTCCCTCCTTTAATTTCAAGCGCTCCCAATTGGCCTTAACCTCATCCTCATCTTGAACTTTCACATCACCATAAATGTGTGGATGACGGTGTATTAATTTTTCGCAAATAGAATTCAAAACATCCGCCACATCAAAAGCCTTTTTCTCTTCACCTATTTTAGCGTAAAATACCAAGTGAAGGAATATATCGCCGATTTCCTTTTTTATCTCCTCTGCATCATTGTCCAATATTGCATCTCCCAACTCATACACTTCCTCAATGGTCAAATGTCGTAAGCTTTCCCATGTCTGCTTCATGTCCCAAGGACATCCCGCTCTCAAATCTTCCATCACCTGAAGCAATCTTCCGAATGCTTCTAATTTATTCTGCCTATTGCTAACCTCAACCATAATTTTCTATTGGATATATTCTTTTAAACTCTACTATTTTTTCTTTCATGGCTTTTAAACGATCATCGAAAATCTCATCACGACTTAATTGACCTGATCCAAGCGTTTCAAGGCTTTTTAGTTTTCGCATGTTGTATTTCCAATTTCTATTCATGACCAACTTCAATATTGGGGAAATCAATGGCAACAGAATCGACAACCCTTTTGCATTCAATTTCTCTGCAAGCAATTCTTTCGATTTCACTTCAGAAAAATAAGGTTTTAAAATCAATGGTTCATACTTCAGTTGCATGGATGCACACCAATCTTGCCACTTGAATGCATTAATGGTTTTGTATCCCACATAAGGTATCCATGGAATTCGAAATGTATCGGCAACAATTGCTCCATGCATGGCTTCTGTCACCAACAACTTAGACTGACTCATTTGATAGATCACCTCATCAATTCCAGAAGTTGGATCAATGAAATTCCAACCCAATTCTTGACACATTTTTTGATGGTCATAAAACACCATACTTCCCACGTGCGGCATAAAGGAAATATGTTTTGGGTCAGGTCTAAAAGACAACTGCATGTCAGCCAGTAAAATCGCACCATCGGTCACCCATTGCTTATCAGACAAATTCAAAAGCTGAGCAGTCAAAGGTCCACGAACGCAAATAAAATCGTAATCTTGATGATCCTGGGGTAAACGACCATAGGTCGATTGTGCTCCATCACCGAATCCTGAAGACAAAACAATCTTCTTCCCTGAGTACTTATTGCCAAATCCCAAAATTGAACCGATACCCAAAAAATTCACTTCATCATGCCCATTGAAATAGCCGGGCAAAAAATGATTCCAAATCAATGGGTTCAACTCATCACCGAAATTCTTTCCTTTGTGATATTGCAACTTCATTTTTCAGAGATCAAGATTAAATAATCGGCCTCGGTCATAACGGGAATATTCAAATCTTTAGCCTTCTGCAATTTTGACGGGCCCATATCTGCTCCTGCCAACACAAAGGTTGTTTTGGAAGAAATACTGCCACTCACCTTTCCACCGCGACTCTCCACATCCGCTTTAATACCATCCCTTGTAAATTCAGTAAAGACACCACTTACCACGATGGTCTTTCCTTGTAATATTGGTGCATGATTGGAAGTAGCTTGAGCGACACCTTCCATCTGTAATCCCGCCACTTTTAGTTTTTCGATAATCACCAAGTTCTCATCGATTGAAAAATAAAGCTTCAATGATTCCGCAATTTTCTGACCGATATCCTCAACCGCCAACAACTCTTCAGAAGTGGCCATTCGAACAAGGTCTATGGACGGAAAAGCTTTTGCCAATCGTTTGGCCACAGTCTCTCCAACATGACGAATACCCAGAGCAAATAAGACTCGCTCAAAAGGCACTTGCTTGCTATTTTCCAATGCCAACCGCAAATTGTCAATTGTCTTTTGTTGCAACGATCGTCTTCTCTTTTCTCCGGTTACTTCATCTTCCACCCAATATTCAAATCCTACCATTTCATTCAATGGCAATTCGTATAAATCTGCAACATTGGAAACCAATCCATTTTGATATAAGGCTGTTAAAGTCTCTACTCCCCAGCCTTCTAAATTCATGGCTTTTCTAGAAACAAAATGTTCCAACTTTCCAATTTGCTGCGGGGAACAATGATCACGATTGGGACAATAATGCTGCGCCTCGCCTTCCAATCGAATCAATTCCGTTTTGCATATTGGACAATTTCCGATATACTGATGTGGTTCTGCGCTGCCCCTTGGAAATCGTTGATCCACGCCGACAATTTTCGGAATAATCTCGCCTCCCTTTTCCACCCATACATGATCTCCTTCTCGGATATCAAATTTTAAAATCTGATCGGCATTATGAAGAGAAGCACGCTTTACGATTGTACCAGCCAACAAAACGGGGGCTAAATTGGCTACCGGAGTGATAGCACCTGTTCTTCCCACTTGGTAGGTGATCTGATACAATTGAGTGGAAACTTTCTCCGCTTTAAACTTGTAAGCGGTTGCCCATCTCGGACTTTTGGCTGTCATTCCCAATTCATCCCACAACGCGATCTTGTTTACTTTTAAGACAATACCATCAATATCAAAAGACAAGTCTTTCCTCGCCTTATCCCAGTATTGAATAAACGCCATCATATCAGCAATCTCGTGGGTGCATGCAATCATTCGCTTATCAAAAGATGGCACTTCAAATCCCCATGATCTCGCTTGTTCTACTCGCGCAGAATGCGTTTCCGCCATCCCATTTTCTCCCAAAACAAAATACATCATTGCTTTGAGTGGACGTTTGGCCACTTCACGGCTATCCAATTGCTTTAATGTTCCAGAAGCTGTATTGCGAGGATTGGCATAAGCCTCTAAACCTTTCTCCAAGCGCTCCTCGTTCATTCGGTCAAAAGCTTCTCTTGGCAAAAATATTTCTCCACGTATCTCAAAATCTGGAGGGTAATCCCCTTGCAATTGCAATGGAATATTTTTTATCGTCCGCACATTTTGCGTGACATCCTCTCCTACTTTGCCATCTCCTCTTGTAACCGCTCTTACCAACTTACCTTGCTCGTAGTGCAAGGAAATGGCAACACCATCGTACTTCAACTCCAGCACATATTCAATGACTCCGCCAACTGACTCATCAATTCGACTCACCCAATCGGCAATTTCCTCCTCACTATATGAATTGGTCAACGACAGCATGACCCTTTGGTGTTCTACTTTTTCAAACTTCGAACTCAAATCCGAACCCACCCGATGAGTTGGAGAATTTGCATCCGCCATATCCGGATAAAAAGCTTCCAATGCCTCCAATTCATGCATCCATGAATCAAATTCAAAATCACTTACCGTGGGTTGATTCAACACATAGTAACGATGATTGTGCTCGTGCAACAACGCCCGCAATTCCAATACTCTCTCTCTTGACATTTAATAAACCTCCCGAATATTTTTACTGAATATTCCTCCCACCATTTTCAAAAAACTCATCCCTACAGAAAAATTGACATAGGGAGCATTGACCCAATTGGGTAAATTCACATTGGGCAATTTCCCTGCACACCAGCGGTATCCAACCCCTCCCGTTAATGTCATAAAATAAGTAGCGCGAATTGTTCCTTGAACATACATCTCTGCACAATCATAATGATAACGCCACAAACTCGATTCCTGAGGATGATCAATTTTGTATGCCGTAACATTGGCCACTCCATTGCCATATGCTCCGCCCACCACCAACTCTGTTCTCGGGGAAATAATCAATGACCGCTCCGCATACCAACCATGATACACACTCATTACATCCGTTTTAGAAACGCCTTCGGTAAACCCGGAAATGGGTCGATAAGACTGCGGACCTAAAAAGCTATAGAATGAATAGCCCAATCGATTTACTCGACGAATATTGATACCCAATTTACCACCAAAATACCGAGCATCTTGTTTGGCAAACCAACTATACTTGGAATCAAAACTCGTCTCCAATTTCAATTGGTGGTAACGCTCATCAAAAGTTCGCTTGCCACGGAGTGTCCAAACTGTAAAATTCGGAGCGTACACTTTTTCACTTTTTTTTTCTCCCTTGGAGTCTGGCTGAGCCAAAATACTAACAGGAAAAAACAAAAGGAATATCCAGAAATATGACCCATTAAAATCGCATTTTTGCATGCACGAATTTAATCAGGCTTCTGTCTCCTGAAGCATTTTTGAGAACGCAATTAAAAAAGAATTTTTCCAAGAGACATTATTTTGCGGCAAGACTTGTAAAATCTCCGCATGTGTTTTTGCTCGAGTGGAAATAAAATTTCGCATGCGCAATTGCTCATTCTCTTCCATAACACAATACGCTTTCAAAACTTGCCAATCAAACATGTCCAATTGCTCCATAATTTGCCATCTACCCAAAGGCCCATTCATGACATGCCAACGCCCGTCTTTCATGGGTTGTATGAGACACTGACCGCCCATGAAAGCCAACAATCCATGTTGACGCTCGATTTGATCATTTTTCCAGGCAACGAACTGCTGCGCGCCGTCGTCATTCAAATAGTAAGGGATGTTTTGCATTGTTATTATTTTTTTGACAAAACTGAACTTCCTTATCGTAATGAATTTACAAAGTGACAATTAATTTAAATTATATTCGCGAGGTATGAATTTGAGTGTCTTGAAACCAAATAAGATGGGAATAATCAAAAAAATGCTGACTTTGTTGGCAATCGTTAGCTTTAATGCTCTTTCCGCACAGCTATCAGACGATCCCAATCCCGCTACGGACGTGCCTTACGACCCTACGGCTGGAGGGACTATACCTTCCTCATGTCCAAGTCCTAACTTCACTGTAAGTACAGTAACTCCCGCTCCGGGCTGTGCTGGAAATTCTACGGGAAGTGAAAATCCAGATGGTTGGATTCTAATGGTGATTCCAGCTTCAGGTCAACTCTTTGTCTCCCCCACCGGCACAGGAGACCCTGGTATGGCGGCTTACACGTACAATCCAACTTCAAACACTTACACCCAAGTAGGTTGCAATGACGACGGTGGAGCGGGACTTATGCCGCAATTGACGATTAGTGGTGCGGCAGGCACATTGGTTTACTTACAAATTTGGATGTACAGTGGCGCAGCCTCTGTTTCTTGCTTTGACATCAATTCATCTGACTGTGCTACTCCACAAAACTATGCTCCTGATTTGGATGGTGATGGATTTGGTGACGCGAGCAATGTGGTTTCAACTTGTACTCCCCCAGCAGGATATATATTAAATACGGGCGATTGTGATGACAATTGCGCCTCCATTTATGTCGGCGCTCCTTGCGATGATGGTAATCCGAGCACAACGGGAGAGGTTGTCAACTCCAGTTGCAACTGCGCTGTTCCTGCTACCAACGCATGTATCGGAACGCAGTCAATCACTTTCCAAGTGGTGGGAAGCGGGAACCCTCCCAGTTCAACAACTGCAGGTATTGTAAACGGTGACAACGTTGAAATATGTTACTCACTCGACTATAGCAACGCTTCAGGTGACTGGTTGGATGGAATGTCAATCACTTTGGGTAATGGTTGGAGTACGCCTACTCCTTCTCAAACTCCAGTTGAATGTGGTGCTGCAGGGCCTGGTGCGTGGATTTGGCAAACCAGTATCAGTCCAACCGGTGGAAGCGCAACTCCTGCGGGATATGGATATTATTACGATTACAATTTGAACGGAAATGGTGGAGATGACTGGGGTGATTCGGGTGCTGGTGGCACCGGTTGTATCATGTCATTTTGCGTAACCGCTACTGCGGTGAACGTTGCTGGCAATATTTCTGTAGGCGTCTCATCTGGTGGTGACAGCGTATATGGTAGCTTTACTTCCACTTCTGGGTGTCCGCTCAGCAATTTTACATATACCCCACCAACTCCAGGTGGATGTAACTTGGCTTTGTTTGGTTGCATAACACCTTCACTTTGTGATGATGACGACTCGACGCCGCTACAAAATGGATGGCATACAATTGGCGGAAAAATATATTTCAGCGGAACGGGTTTAGGAAATTTAGTTGTGATGTCTGGAACAACCCAGTTACTCAATATTCCTGCACCTGCCGCTTCACCATATACATTCAACATCCCTGCATACTCAGACGGTGCATCACACACCGTGCAGTTCTATTTCGATTCCAATCCAACATGTGTGGTAACTGGAACGTACCAATCTCCTGATCCTTGCGGATGTTTATTGGATGCTGCTGTAACTGCGTTCACTTGTCAGCCCATGCCGCCTGCTGGTACTGACCCTGTGTACTATGACATCTCATTGGACATTAACAACGCCAATCTTCCTTTTGGATCTGCATTGAATATTGATTACGAATGTGGTGGTGGAAATGTGGTGAACATCAACAGCCTTGCAGATATTGCGACATTAAACGCATCAACTTATAACTTCGGAATATTTGGCCCAATCAGCGGCTTGGCTCCTGGAACAAACAGTGATGGATTTTGTGACATTACTTTCTCTTTGACCGATATTACAACAGGGGCTATTATCCCATGTGTCTTCCCAGACCCTGTCGTGCAAGTGGAAGTGCCTATGGTAGATGTACAAAACTTCACGGAAATCCCTAACTCTTGCGCTGTAACAACTACTGGTTCTACGAATGATGTTCAGTTTGATTTGAACGTAATCGGCGCCAATACTGTCAATGCTACGAACATCTATTTCTTTATGGATGGAGCGCCGGTGAGCGTGAGTGTCTCTGGAATTGGCGGTCCTTTCGCTACTTCTTTCCCAATCTCAGTAGTTCCTGCGAGTAATATTGTCTCGGTGACAGTGATGGATGTTCCTGCAACTTCAGATCATGATTTCTCTTTCTCTTTGCTAAGCAGCGCAGGCTGTACTTTCGATTCTCCCGTTATTTCTGCAGCTAACCCGGCAACTCCTTACCTTCCTTCTTTTGCTTATACCAATCCTACGCAGTGCCAATGTTCGATTTCCAATCTAACGGTGACCAATCTTTCCGATTGTTTGGGATACAGCAACATCTTCACCATGGGTGTTCAGATGGATATCAGCAATGTCCCTGCAGGTGCCGGATTTAATCTATCATTCTCTCCCATTCCTGGTGGTGGTTCTCAAAACATTGGCTTAGGTGCATTTGTTCCTTCCAACGGAAATGTAACGCAACCCAATCTATCGGTGAGTATTCCTCCTACCGTTGGTGGAGTAACTGCTGCATTCACTGCAACATTATTGGCTGAGTTCACGGGTGTCGCTACGCCTTGTCAAGCAACTGTGACTTTTGTAGTTCCTGGTGATTGTAGCTGTAATGCTGACGCTGGAACTTTCTCCACATCCATTGCATCTACTACCGTTGCTGGACAAAATCAAATCGTTGTATGTGCTGCTGGCTCTACCTTGTCATGGAACTCCAACGACAACTTTATTGCTCCTGCTCCCGCCTATGCATTGAACGCTTCTAATGCTCCGGTTTTGAAACCGCATCAACGCGCTCTGGGTCTTGTTTTTTATGATCTAAACAATCCTGCTCAACAAGTGCTTTGGGATATTGCTGACATCGATTTTACTGCTGCCGTTCCAACTGTCCCCAATTTGGATCTTCTTTATGATGCAGGATTTGTTTCTGCTAATCAAATTGCAAATGCGCTCAACCTTACTTCTGTTGTCGGTGACGAACCGCTCATCTTTGGAGCTAAAATTATCACCCTCTACAACGGTGGTAATTTGGGTGCTTTGCCTTTGGATATTTCAAGCTACTATGACGCCGCCAATAGTTCGTATTTGCCTCCTTTGTACGAAACTGGCTTTGGTTTAAACTTCACTCCTCTGGTATCTGCACCTTGCGGTGATGAATCTGCTAGTTGGACTATTGTATTGCCTCCACCAATTACCACAGCCCAAGTAGGTCAAGATTGCTTGAATGGGTTGATGATTTTTCAAGCGGAATCAGGAAGCTACCCTTTCACTTGGAACATTTCATCTGACAATCCGGCCAATGCAACTTTGGATGCCACTCAATCTGACATGAACAATGACGCCTCCACAACCTACAATGGCACCAATTACTCAGGCGGTTTCTTTGTATACGGTGGTATGGTCACTGGAAACGCTCTGAGCGTGAACATTACAGATGATTACGGTTGTCCTGCTACTTTCACTTCGACTGCTTTCGTAGGACCGACACAAGGTATTGTGGGCCAAATCAACAACAGCATCACTTCGCCCGCAGCTACTGTTCCTGGACAAATTGTGCGATGCGCTTCCAATGATCCCGCTGATAATTTGCATTTCGTTGGCCTCGGTCAAGGCCTAGGAAACACTTCAATTCCTGGAACTTGGAATATCTCATGGAACGGTAATTTACTCACCACGCCGTTAAATGCCTACTTTGACAATACAACAGGAACATTCGTTCCCAGTTACGACTTGATCAATACCAATCCTGGCGTTGCTCCTTATCTGAACTACATGGAGCTTTCTTTCACACCAACCATTGCCTTGCCTGGGTGTAGTATCGAATCACAACATATACAAGTGGCCATATTGGATGATTACTTCCCAACGGTTTCTGGCAACTTGAGCAAGTGCACCAATAGTGCCCTGGTCAATCTTTCTGCCAACGGAACGCCTGCGGGTGGCCAATGGCATGCTGGGACTTACGACGCCGCAACAGATTCTTATTCGGATGACAGTGCAATCACTGGTGCCAATTTGTTTAATCCCCTAATTGCAGGCGCAGGAATGTATGATTTGTGGTACGATATTACCAATGCCCCTGGTGTGCAGTGTGGACAAGTTGCTCAAATTGCAGTTCCAATTGTTGTATTTGATACCACCAATGCTTTGGTTACGCCAGTTGATCCAAATGGTTGTACACCTTTTACTTTTGAATTAGACAATACTGCGGTAAGTGCAGCTACCAACACCAACTGCCACTGGTACATCAATGGAGTTGAAGACACAAATGGAGATTGCGATGGTTTATCGACCACCCAAACAGTTCCCGGATTATACGATGTTCAATTGATCATTCAAGATGAAAATGGATGTATCGATACTACGTTCTACAATAATCTATTGGAGATTTATCCTTTACCAGACGTTTCCTTCTATTCTACCCCATCTTCTGTAACCATGGACAATCCTCAATTCCAATTTATCAATAGCTCTGATTCGCCTTTGGCTCAGTTGGATTGGGATTTTGCGGGATATGGAACAGGAACTGGTCAAGCCACTTCATTCAACTTTTCTGGCGTAACAGAACCTGGAACCTATGAGGTTTGCTTGGATGGTACCGATCTCAACGGATGTCTGAGCACTTTCTGCAATACCGTCATTATCAAAGAAGGATTTGCAGTATTTATGCCTTCTGCTATTACTGCTGATCAAGACAACTTGAATGAGGCGCTTCGCCCTGTGATCAGCGGAAAAGAAAGAATAACAGTTTATTTGTTCCGTGTTTTTGACAGATGGGGAAACATTATTTTTGAAACCACCGACTACAACGAATTTTGGAATGCAAACACAAACACCGCCAAAGACTATTATGTCAGTAGCGGAGTATACCAATGGATGATGGAAATCACTCTGGAAGGTTTAGATGACACCCAATTATTCAACGGTTCTGTCACCGTTATTCGATAGAACTTTGTAAACGTTTTAAAGTTGAAACTTCTCAGGTTGATGATCTGAGAAGTTTTTTTTTATCCCTACTTTTGATGGGTATGCTCAAACAAATCTCTATTGGAATTTTCTTTTTGCTCTTGACAAAAATTGCAATTGGTCAGGCCAATATCGGTTCTGTTAGTTTTAGTGATGATCAAAACAATTTGGTTCTGTGTGAAGGTGAATCAGGTTATTTCAACATGCTGAGTCCAGTCACACCGCCAGCTGATATGAATATTGCTGGAGTCAACTACAATCCGGGGATTGGCATTGCCGTTTTTGCTGCAACGCCAACATACACCAATGGTGATCTCTTGAACGATCCCAATTTACTTGGATTTGTATCTCAACAAACACAAGGCTCCTTCTTCGCACCATTACAGGTGACATACAATGACCTTTTCAATCTTCAAACCCCTCCTCTTCCAACAGCTTTATCTTCGCCAACTTCGTTTTTTGTTCAAGTGGTTACCTTCTACAGTATCGCCGACAATGTTCCCTACGTCAACGGAGTGACTGGTCTTCCAGACATGGATTTTTCGACAACCTTTAATGTCATCCTACAACCACCCATCACGATTACTACCCAAGAAGATTGCATGAATCACTCACTGAATGTTCAAGTAGATCAAGCTGGCATGGGCGCCATCAATTTTCAAGTATCCAATTCTTTCCCCGCAACCCTGAGCTTTCCCGCAGCGGTATCCAACAATGGATCTTTTAGTGTTTCGAATATTGCAGACAATTCTGTATTGGGATTTACCCTATCCAACAGCGATGGCTGTTCTGCTTCGACCAATATCAATTTTCAAGGATTGATTTATGGGCAAATCAACAACACCGAAACAGTGGTATGTGAAAATGGTCAACCCATTACACTATTTGGTGTTCCGGCGAATGGAATTTGGTCTTGCAGTATTCCTTCTATGATAAATAGCAATCAGTTTATACCCAATGGTCAAGATATCGTTAGTTCAACAAATTATACCATAGTATTTACGCCAACCAATGGACTGACCGGATGCAATATGCCGGCGACTTACAATATCACTGTAACACCTGAAGTGATGGCTCAAATCACAGGCCCTACTTCCATGTGCAACAATGCCGTACTACAAAACTATTCAACAGATATTCCAGGTGGAACTTGGACGACCGATTTTAATGCCATTGACCAAAATGGGATTCTTAATCCGCAACTCCTTGTTCCTGGTTTGCACACTATCAACTATACACCAAACGTAGCCTGTGCTTCTTCCTCACAATTAGACATTGTCATTGACTTTCTGCCGAATCTTCACATGCTGCTAGACACGAACAATGGATGTGCGCCACTTTTTAATCATCTATTTGACTTGACGCCTGGTATTGTTTCAGATCGACATTGGATCATTGATGGGGTTTCTTATCCTGCAAGCTCAGACGACTTTCCATTCGTTTTCGAAAATCCCACTTGCTACGACATTGCGCTCACTTCGCTGAATCAATTTGGTTGTAGAGATACTCTATACCATGTGGATTGGATTTGCCCTTATGCAAATCCCTATATGGCCTTTACTTTCACTCCGCAACAGCCGGACATAGCCAATCCTGAAGTTACATTTTATTCCGGAAATACTGCGGTCGAGCAAACCATTTGGGACTTTGGAGATGGAACGGGTTCTGTCGAATACAACCCTGTACACTATTTCGCCAACACCGTTCCAGCAGAGTTTGAAGTGTGTGTTACAGGAACTGACTCTCACAACTGCTCCACCAAAAGCTGTGAATACGTGACGATCGCTTCAGGCTTTAAATTATACATGCCCAACGCATACACACCTGATCAGGATGGGCTCAATGATGGGTTTCGTCCCGTGATGGATAGTAAGCGAGAAATTGCCAAGTATGTTTTTCAGATTTACAACCGAGACGGCGAGAACATTTTTGAAACAGAGGACATTCATACCGCTTGGTATGGCAATTCAAACAAGGGTGACTTTTATGTCGAAGATGGCGCTTATTTGTGGAAGATTAAAATATGGCTATTCGGCGATGTAGAGCCAAAAATATTTGACGGTACCGTAATTATTGTCCGCTAGTGGATTGATTTTTTTCTTGTAACTTTTTAATCAACTCTTCGTCCGTCAAACCCAACCACTGCAAAGTTTGATTGGCTGTTTTGGCCCACTCAGAATCGGGATAGCGTTCGATTGTTTCTCTGTAATAGCGTTCTGCACTGACCGGCTGCTTCAAATGCGCATCATATTCATAGCCGACCAAATAGGTGGCGTAGTCCAATTTTGTAGCCTTGGGATGCTCAGCATAGTTCAACAATAAATCGATAGCCTTTTGATATTTACCCAAACTAGCCGCCAATTGCGCCGCATCCAATAGGTAGGTCGCTGACATAGAATCGGAACGATAAGCATTGGTGTATTCTGTCAATTTTTGCAACAAATCCTCTCCTTTTTGGATATCAATCGGCTTCTCGTTTTGATATACTTCCTTGGACAAATCAGTGATCGCATCCATTAACTTGGTTTGCTCCGGATTTCTATTGCTTTCATTTCCGCAAGACACCATGATCAACAAAAGGAGCGCTGGAAAAAACTTCAAAATTGACTTATAACACATTGGCGAATCTCATTTTATAACTAACACTTACATTCCCTTTAGCAATATTGCTCAACTTACTTTTGATCAAAGTTCTTTTCATCGATGAAACACGATCGGGCAAAAGTATCCCCTCTAAATGATCGTATTCATGCTGGACGACACGAGCTGGAAATCCATCCAACTCCTCCTCGTACAAATCCCAATTCTCATCGTAATACTCTATTCTTACAATGGGCTTTCTGAATATTTCCAAACGCAAATGTGGCAAGCTCAAACACCCTTCTTCCATTCCCCATTCTTCACCTTCCTCCTCGTAAATAATTGGATTGATGAAGACTCTTTTAAAATCCTTGCAGTCGGGATCAGCATCTTCCCCTTCACCATAGGGCGTCAAATCAACGACAAACAATCGAATGGCCAAGCCAACTTGCGGAGCGGCCAAGCCAACACCACTTGCGCGATGCATGGTCTCAAACATATTGTCCGCCAATTCTTTCAACTTTGGATAATCCTTCTCAATCTCAACTGCCTTCTTTTTCAAAACAGGATCTCCGTAGGCTACAATGGGTAATATCATTTGACAAAAGTAAAAATCAAAAGGGGTTAATTCTACTACAAATTCGAGAATGGCTGAAAAACTATCCCAAATCCATTTACGCTGCTCGCCGCATGATATTTGGACCAGGAGTAAATCAACTCCCAACGTTTGGTTTTTATTCCCACTCCCATTGATATTCCGGCCATTCCGGGAGAGTTGACCAACTTCAAATCTGCTCTTCTTTGATAATTATAACCTGCATAAAATTTCAATCCGCCCAAATTCAATTCAGAACCTACTGTGGCATGACGCATAATACGATCACCCAATTCCCATTTCGGAATGGCAACTCCTTCAATTCGTACAACAGGCTGATTCATTTTCTGAAATTGATTGACGCTGGCCAGAAATCGAAATGGAGCATTCTTGGGTTTCTTGGAAAATCCGATGATCCAATCTGAAGGCAATTGATAATTGGACTTGGCTCCACTTCCTCCCCACAACCATCCTACATTTTTCAACATGAAATCCAAGGTCCAATTACCACTCCTTTTCCAATAATGTGCCCCAAAATCAAATGTTTGAGCGGCCATTGTAGTCCGATCCAATTGAGAAAACACCTCACTTACTCCTATACCCAATGTCCAATTGCTATCCAAAGCATAAGATGCGATTCCTTTAATGGTCGCATCAGAAGCGTTGAATTGACCTTGCGCATTGCCATTTACATCATAACGATCCAAATCACCATATCCGAAATATTTCAATCCGTAAGCAAAATTCCACTTGCTCTTTGGAACATGGGTTGAATAAAAACACTGTGTAGCATTGGTCTTACTGACATAACGATTATAAGCAAGTTGAACTTTTCCAGACTGCGTGCTATCCAACAATGCTGGATTATCAACATAAAGTCCAGAGGTGGGATTGGGATGAGAAATCAAATTACCTCCGACGGCTATACTCATTGGCGAAAAAGACAACGACGATGATGGAAACGAATTTCCCAAGTTGGTTTGGGCCTGACTGCTCCAACTAAAAAACAAAACCAAAATTCCAATTACTTGCCTCATTCTATCGTTTAATAAACGAATTAATCCATCCGTTATTGCCACCTAAATCTACTCACCTTTTCCTTCAGCAAAGCTATCTCCAAAACCTCATGCATGTCGCTTACAAAATGAAACTTCAATCCTTTGAGGTATCTCTCATTGATTTCTTGAATATCCTTTCTATTCTTTTCACACAGAATGATTTCTTTGATACCCGCTCTTTTTGCGGCCAGGATTTTTTCTTTGATTCCGCCAACGGGCAATACTTTTCCGCGCAAAGTTATTTCCCCAGTCATCGCCAAAAACTTCTTGACTTTTCGCTGTGTGAAAGCAGATGCCAAGGCAGTTAGCATGGTGATACCAGCGCTAGGACCATCTTTAGGGATGGCTCCTTGCGGCACGTGTAAATGAACATTTCGCTCTTCAATTTCAGCGCAAGTCATTTCAATCAAACCAGAGTGTGCTTTCAAAAATTCTAAAGCGATAACTGCGGATTCCTTCATCACATCTCCCAAATTTCCAGTCAAGGTCAACTTTCCTTTTCCAGGCGTTAGGCTGGTTTCGATGAATAAGATATCTCCACCCGTTGGTGTCCATGCCAATCCTGTGACCACACCGGGCACATCGTTATCCGTATAACGATCCTTTTCATAACTGGGTCCCAACACCAATTCAACATCTGCTCTCTTGAGCACTTTGCTGAATTTCTCTTCCATTGCAATTTGTTTAGCCCTGTGTCGAATTAGTTTACCCATTCTTTTCTCCAATGAACGCACTCCGCTTTCATTGGTGTATTCTTCAATCAACTGGACTATAACTTCGTCAGGAAACTGAATTTTAGATTCCGTCAATCCGTTCTCCTTTAACAATTTGGGCAACAAATGTCTTTTGGCAATTTCTGTTTTTTCTTCAACGGTATATCCAGATACCTCAATGATTTCTAGACGATCTCGCAAAGCGGGTTGTATCGTAGAAAGGCTATTGCATGTAGCGATGAACATGACTTTCGATAGGTCATAATCCAATTCAACATAGTTGTCATAAAACGCATGGTTTTGTTCCGGATCTAATACCTCAAGCAACGCGCTAGAGGGATCGCCATGAATTCCCTGACCAATCTTATCTATTTCATCCAACACGAAAAGTGGATTGCCGGTTCCTGATTTTTTCAAGCTTTGCAACACCCTACCTGGCATCGCGCCGATATAGGTTTTTCTGTGTCCTCGGATTTCCGCTTCATCATGCAATCCGCCCAAAGCCATACGAACATATTTTCTCCCCAAGGCTTCGGCAATGCTCTTACCCAAGGATGTCTTTCCTACTCCTGGAGGCCCGTACAAGCATATGATTGGGGACTTCATGTCGCCCTTAATTTTTAATACAGCAAGATGTTCGATGATCCGCTCCTTCACTTTCTCCATACCAAAATGATCCCGATCCAAAATGGCTTTCGCGTGTTGTAAATCAAAATTATCTTCAGAATATTCCTGCCAAGGCAAATCCAATAACAAATCGATGTAGTTGGCCTGAACACTGAACTCCCCAGCTTGAGGGTTCATCCTTTCCAACTTACCCAACTCTTTGTAAAAAACTTTCTGGACCTCTTCAGACCAGGTCTTTGTTAATGCTCTGGCACGCTTCTCTTCTATTTCCTCTTTGATTGGATTAGCGCCCAATTCCTCTTGTATCTGTTTGATTTGCTGCTGAAGAAAATATTCTCGTTGCTGTTTGGAGATATCTGTATGAACCTTTTTATGGATTTCATTTTTCATCTCTAACATTTGAATTTCTTTGGCCAAATGTTCCATGACCATTTGAGAACGCTCTTGCAAATCTGCTACCTCCAACATTTTTTGCTTTTGCTCAACGTTGGCCTTCATGTTGCTTGAAATGAAATTGGTCAAGAAACTCAAACTATTGATATTCTTGATCGCAACGCTCGCTTCGCTTGGAATTTCAGGCGAAATCTGAATCACCTTTAATGCTTGATCTTTAATGGATTCAAACAATGCTTGCTGTTGCTTGTTGGCGTCATCCCTATTGATTTCCGGAAAACCTTTTACTTGCGCTTTAAAATATGGGTCGAAGCTCACAGCTCCAACAATCTCAAATCTCTTTTTGCCTTGCAAGATGACTGTGGTATTACCATCAGGCATTTTGAGCATACGGACAATGGTGGCTTGTGTACCGATGGTATACAAATCATCGAAAGTCGGTTCGTCAATATCTGGATTTCTCTGCGCAACTACACCTATCGTCTTTTGCCCTTTGTTGGCCTCTTGAATCAAACGGATGCTTTTATCTCGCCCAACTGTAATGGGGATGACTACTCCAGGAAAGAGAACGGTATTTCTCAACGGCAAAATTGGCAACACCTCCGGTGTCTCCTCACGATCCATCGCATCCTCATCTTCTGGCGTAATCAAAGGAATAAACTCATGATCCGCCAAATCCTCTGCTGTTAAATTGAAAAAATTATCTTCCATGAATATTTTTTTTGCGACACGCAATCGAAATGCCATAATAACTGGGCTGACTTTGTGTCCGCTTTCTACATTATAAACTCGATTTTTCGTGCAGCTCTGTCAGAACTTTTCTGTCTCTCTCTGAAAGTACCATGCCTCTGCGTGACATAACGATCTCGATGGTCTCGATAGCTTTTTTGAAATCATATTTCTCACCTTGATCTGCATCACCCCAATAAAAGTCTGGCAAAAATTTGGTTGGAAATCCTGCCCCATAAAAATTGACACATACACCCGTCACGCTTCCTGTATTCCACATGGTGTTGATCCCACACTTGCTATAATCCCCCATCATGAGTCCACAGAAATTTAAACCGGTTGATTCAAATGAGTCACTTGTGTAGTTGTATTGTTTAACAATTCCGTAGTTATTTTTTAAATTGGAACAATTGGTATCCGCACCTAAATTGCACCAATTGCCTATGACTGAATTACCTAAAAATCCATCGTGTGCTTTGTTGCTATAGCCTTGAAAACTAACATTCCCTAACTCTCCACCCACTTTACAATGTGGACCAATGACGGTTGGTCCATAAACCTTTGCGCCCATTTTAACAACGCTATTGCAACCCAAATAAAAAGGCCCTCTAATTACACTACCTTCCATAATCTCCGCATTTGCATCAATCCAAATTGGGCCTTCTTCGGTGTTGAATATTGCTCCTTTGATTTTAGCAGAAGATGCACAATAAAAATCAGTGGTTGGTCCTGAAAAATACAATGCTCCTTCGACCTTTGTTGTCGGTTCCATTTCTGAAATTTGAATATCCAGTTTCAACTGAGCCGATAATTGAGCGAAAAGATCTGTTTTTTGGATCAATTCTCCTTTGATCTCACTCATTTCCTTCCAATCCGAAATCATATCTTCACCTGTTCCATTAAAAACAACAGCTATTCCATTCTTGCGATAGCCTACCCCATCAACACATTTATTTACCACGTCCAACATTTCCGGAGTTGGCGTAAATCGAGCATTGATCCACAAAGCATCTTGCTGCGGGACTTCATTGAACAAAGGTCTATTCGAATTCAACTGCACTTCTGCAAAGAAACGCTCCCACTTCTCCAAAATGGTTTTAGCTCCCCAGCGCAATTGAGCCACATGTCGGGTCAGTGCAAAGGGATAAAACTCTGAAACCAATTGATCTTCAAACAGAATTATTTTCATGGTGCAATTTACTTTTTTTTTGCGAAATCAAGGCTTCCAAAAGCTATTTGTTCAATCAATTTCAATATAATTTGAACAAAACAAGTCTGGAATGGTTTTTCAAGAAAATAAAGTTGTGAGAGAACAAATTTTTACAATTAAAGAATTGGAGAGCTTTTCTGGGATCAAAGCCCATACCATCCGAATTTGGGAACAACGCTACAACTTGCTTCAGCCGGAAAGAACGGACACCAATATCAGAAGATACACAGATACCGATTTAAAAAAGTTACTCAACATCTCGTTGCTTTTAAACACTGGAGTAAAAATATCTGCTGTTGCAAAAATGGATGATCAAGAAATGAGAGATGCCATTTTAAAATCACAGTTGAAAACGGACAATGAATTTCACCATTTGCATATCCTCAAAATTGCTATGTTGAATTATGATGAAATTCTGTTCAATAGTGTGATTGATCCACATATCGAGAAGTTTGGTTTGGAAAAAACCTTTGTAGAAATCTGCATTCCCTTTTTACACACCATCGGAATTATGTGGCAAGCGGATAGTATATGTCCTGCTCAAGAGCACTTCATTTCTTGCCTTTTAAGACAAAAGCTATTTGCTCACATAGAATCGCAAAAAAATACGAGCATTGCCCTGGAAAAGACCTTTGTATTGTACTTACCAGAGTTAGAAATTCATGAAATTTCACTCATCATGTTGCAATACTTATTGAGACAAAAAGGATATAAAACCATATTCTTGGGACAAAGCGTGCCAGTAGATGATTTGGTTCAGATTCACCAGAGAATGGGCTCAGTGGAATTTATCTCAATTTTCACTACCAACCCTTTACCCTTATTTCTAGGGGACTATTTCAAGAAGATTTCAAATCTGTTCTCCGATAAAAATTGTCATTTCCATTTTACGGGAGGTTTGTTAAAAGGAATAAAGACTCCAGATTTTCAGACCATTACCATTCATCATTCGATTGAAGATTTTCTTCAAAGTGTTTGAATCGTTCATTGTAACTAACGCAATAAAAAAAGGCGAACACTTTGTTCGCCTTTTCTCTGTGGTACCAGCTGGAATCGAACCAGCGACACAAGGATTTTCAGTCCTTTGCTCTACCAACTGAGCTATGGTACCTTAACGGGGTGCAAATATACACTTTTTTTTTACCTCTCCAAATAATTTTAAATCATTTTTCCGATCACTCAAAATTCCGTTTGTTTAATCTTTTAACAATTTATTTAAACAAAATCATGGTTTATTCACTTTTCTGTTTAATATTTGCTGCAAATAATTAAACAATGAGCACTATAGAATTCAATTATCAAGTTACCGTTCATTCACAGACATTAAAATCTCATGCATATCAATTTACAAAAAACATTGAGGACGCTGAGGATTTGATACAGGATACATTGCTCAAAGCTCTCCGTTATAAAGACTATTTTGAAGAGGGCACCAATTTCAGAGGATGGCTTTTCACCATCATGCGCAATATCTTTATCAATGGATTCAAGCGTCGAAAGTTGCAACAATTGCATCTTCAAACTGCATCGGCTCAGGGAAAACAAATGTTTACATCTGGGTCTGAAAATTCTATTACCGGTGATTTGTCCGCAAAAGAAATAAACAAAGCCATTGAAGGTCTTGCTTGGGAATACAGAAAACCATTTCAAATGCACATTGAAGGATTTCAATATGAAGAAATAGCTACAGAAATGTCTATTCCAGTTGGAACAGTAAAAAGTAGAATTTTTCATGCCCGTCAGAAGTTGAGCAAACAATTGTCAGATTTCAGATAAGTCGTTTATTTTAGGTAATTTTTTTATAAGTTTGTACAACTACCTTCTTAAGAAGTCTGTCTTCTTAAAAGGATGCCTTAACACTATGAAAAAATTATTTGTATTTGGATTGCTCAATCTTCTTTTGAATCCTGTTTTCTCTCAGGTATTGACGATTAATCAATCTTCGTCTATCACTCCTACAGCGTTAGACAATTACATCAACAATATTCTAATCAGTAGTGGTATTCAATCCAACTACATCTCATATTCCGGACATCCAGAACAAATAGGTTTCATTAGCAATGGAGGGACAACGGCTGGATTGCCTTTTAACAGTGGCATTGTATTAACTTCAGGATCTGCCGATGGATTAAATAACATCACCGGTGGAATGTTTGGACCCTGGACATTAGGTGGTGTTAGCAGTCCTGTTTGGCCAGCGACATTCTCACCTGCCACACAAGTCTGCTTTGATCTTCCATGTACACCACAAGGTCAAGACGCTATCATTCAAGGTTTGCTAGCCAACCAAGCGGAAAATGTGGACGATCAACTTATTGCTATGGGGCTTTATACAGGTACCACTTTCATGCCTGCAAGTGTCAATGTGAACGACATGGTCATATTAGAATTTGATTTCATTCCCTCAGGCGATACGATGTCTTTTGATTACATTTTTGGATCCAACGAATATGAGACTGGTTCTGGCGGTGGCTATGAATACACGCAATTCAATGATATTTTTGGATTTTTCGTAACCGGTCCTAATCCTAACAATCCTGCACTGCCCTATGCGCAGGTCAATATTGCACAAGTTCCCAATACGACTCCTCCCCTGCCAATTACCATCAGCACCATTAACAACGATTCCAACCAGCCAATCAATACCCAATATTGGAATGGCAATGCTCCCATGAACTACCCAATCAATGCCAGAGGATTTACAGATTTGATGTCTGCGACATTACCGGTTATCCCTTGCCAACCTTATCATATTGTTTTAACAGTTGCAGACTGCGGAGATTCTGGCTTTGATACATTTGTCATTTTACGAGAAAATTCTTTGCTCTCAGTTCCGGATGTTCAGGTTGATTTAAACATCAATGGCACGACAGTTACTGATAATTTAATTTACGAAGAATGTGGCCAACCATTACTACACATTGAATATGACCCAACCGTTACACCATCAGCATCGGCTTTACTAAATTGGACTGGAACGCCCATCGCATATGATGGAACCAATGCCAGTACTTACGATTACTCCGCTTTTGACAATGCTGGCAACATGATTTCTTTACCCACCAATATTGATTTAACGCCTACCTCACCTGCTGTAGACATTTTAATTGGAGCCTACAATGACTTCCTAGTGGAAGGTTTGGAAACACTTCAACTACAAATTCTCACACCCGTGTCTGGTTGTAATTCACCACAATTGTACAATACACAATCGGTTGACATTATCATCAATGATTTAGCGCCATTGGATTTGGCTTTTGATTCTTTGGCAATTCTTCAAACTATTTCCCATGACACGCTCTACTTGGCGTGTAACAATCAAACGCCATTGCCATTTGACTTGAGTGGTGGCGATGCCAATTACAATTACACGTGGTATGATGAAAATGGAGATATCACCAATTCGACAACCTATGTATATGACGGAGCCAACTTAGGAGAAGGTTACATTGGACTTACCGTTACAGATGGCTGTAATCAGATTACATACGATACCCTTCAAGTGCAATATCCAGCCATGATATTCGAAGGAGGACTTGATTTTCATGGAAATTGCGGCGAAACCCACACAGTGGCACCCACTGTATCTTCTGGAACTTATTCCGTGATGTACAATTGGTATGCAGATGGACAATTGTTTGCTAACCAAACACAGACAAGTGCTCTCTTGCCCATCAGTCAAACTTTGCAATTCAATGACACCACTGAAATTGTGATAGTTGCGACAGATTTGTGCAATGAAACATGGAGCGACACTGTTACCTTCTTTATTCCCGATGCTCCTTTGGACATCGTTGATATGGCCGACACTTCGGTTTGTTTTTATGGCGTTGCCCACTACAATGCAGTTGTGCAAGGAGGTGGAGGTGGTTACCAAGTTTATTGGCCCGCACTTAATATTCATGGCGCTTCGATGAGCATTGATAACATAGTTGGTGATTTGACTTACGTTGTAGAAGCAGTGGATGTTTGCGGATCCATGGCATATGACACTGTCAACATATTCATGTTGCCCGTTTCTGCCAATTTTGAAGCCGTTACGACACAAGACAACATCTATGATTTTGCAGCATTGCCTTGCAACGGATGTACCTACAATTGGGACTTTGGTGATGGCTCACTTTCTACAGACTCAATTGTACACCACGAATTCGATGGGTTGGACGAATACCAAGTGAATCTTTTGGTTGTTAATTCTATTGGATGCACCGATCAAAATGATTTCACTGTTGTTGCTCCTCCCTACTACTTTATTCCTAGCGCGTTTACACCCAACAGCGATGGAATCAACGATGCATTTACCATGACTGGAGAAAATATTGAAATTTTCGACTTGAAAATTTTAAATCGTTGGGGAGAAATTGTATTTGAAAGCACTGACCCTAATACAACATGGATGGGAGATTATCAAGGTAAAGGTGATTACTATGTTCCCAATGGAGTGTATACCTACACCTTGAAGATCAAAGGAAAAAACAAAGATGCCAAGACCCTATACGGAAACGTAACTTTGATTCGATAATAAGCGCTTCGACTTAATCTTCAATTTCCTTTTCAGCCAAAACATTGGAAAGCATGGCAACCAATTGTTTGGGATGTCCCTCCTCCATTTTCTTGTGGGTTTCATGCAAGAACGTTTGAGACTCAATCAACTGTTCCTCCGTTAATGGCCCTTCCATCGTTTCTAATACGGAATAACATTCCAATAAAGTTTCCATGCCACCTGTCAATGACAACTCAATGATTTCTTTTACATAGGGAACAGGATTTCCACCTGCATTCCACATAAAGGCTAAAATCTGACCGCGATGAATCGCCCACTCTGATTTGCGCAAAGCATTCATCAATTCAACCTCAAATCCCTTTACTTTGATAGCGCCCAACATCTCATGCAACTGCTCTTTTACTGCTTCGTTTGATGTCTCAAAATACAACGCCAACAAAGGCTGAATATATTCTAAAGAAGGATGCTCTTGGATATTGGCTATCGCGTTGTTGAGCTTTTTATCGTCTCCCGAAAACAATTCTGATAATATCTCCGCAGTGGTATTCTTTTTTGACATGTAGATGTGCTTATTTTTTTACAAAAATAATTGGTATTGTCATCGGTTGTGGTTAATATTGTTACACAATCTTGAAATAATGAAACAATTATTAGTAATTATCGCGTTCTTCTTCGGAATGCAATCTTGGGCTCAAACACCAAACACACACAGCATCACCATTAATGGTCAAACTGATAGAGCTGCGTTGTGGCAAATTCACCAAGATTTAAAAGCTGATGGATTAAATTTCAATTACAACCCAGAATTCAACAACGAAAGAAAATTAACCGGATTATCGTACACCATTACAGACGCAGCAGGAGTTGAATTGGACAAAGTTTCGCAGATGAGTAATTTGCAAAATGGTGGAGTCATCAACATTCAATTGAAGAAGAAAAATGGAAAATGGGTGAAAGAATAATTTTCATCAATACTCAAAACTTAAAACCGCATCATGCGGTTTTTTTTGTGCCTATCCATTAACTTTGAAGCTATGTTAAAACAGCATTTACAACTTAAGCTTCAGCAAAAGCTTTCACCTCAGCAAATTCAGCTGATGAAGTTGTTACAGGTATCAACCATGGATCTTGAGCAGAGGATTAAAGAGGAGATGATGGACAATCCCGCATTGGAAGAAGGAAGTGATGATGACAATGACGCTGAAAGCAATCAAGATGACTTGGACAATGGTGAAGATTCGGTTGATGAAAATGACGACTTTAATTTAGAAGATTATTTTGATGCCGATGACATTCCGGATTATAAAACACAAATAAAAAATCAAGGTGCAGATGTCGAAGACCGAGAGACTCCAATCGGGCAAGGCAGTTCATTTCAAGACTTACTGTATGACCAATTGCATTTATTGGATATCGACGATAAGGACGCTTTAATTGCTGAATATATCATTGGAAATTTAGATGACGATGGATATTTAAGAAGAGATTTGAACGCCCTTTGTAATGACCTTTTATTCTCTGGAGAAATTGAGGCGTCACTTAAAGAAGTTGAAAGTGCATTGCGTCATGTGCAATCATTAGACCCCGCTGGAATTGGCGCACGCGACTTAAAAGAATGTCTTATATTACAAATCAAAAGACATCCCCAAAAGACAGAAGAAGTGCAATTGGCGAATCAAATTTTAACCAAGTACTTCGAAGAATTTACCAAAAAACATTACGAGAAAATAGCCTTGAAGATTGGCTTGTCTTTGGAGGAAATCAAACCAAGCATTGATATTATCTTACATTTAAATCCGCGACCCGGTAACAGTGGCGCAGATTCTATCAAACAAGTACCTCAAATTACGCCAGACTTTATTTTAACCAATGAGGATGAAGAATTAAAATTGACTTTAAATGGCCGAAATGCTCCAGAGTTAAAAATATCATCCGGTTACAAAGAAATGTTGGCGGGATATATAAAGTCAGATAAAAAAGACAAAGGCAAAAAAGAAGCCATTCAATTTGTCAAACAAAAGATAGATGCCGCACGATGGTTTATAGATGCGATTGCCCAGAGGAATCACACCCTTATGATTTGCATGGAAGCGATTATAGAACACCAGCGATCTTTCTTTCAAAGTGGTGATGAAGCCAAATTAAAACCTATGATCTTGAAGGACATTGCCGATCGTGTGAGCATGGACATTTCCACCATCAGTAGAATGGCCAACAGCAAATACATTCAAACGCCATTTGGAACATACTTATTGAAGTACTTTTTTTCTGAAGGTTTAAGCACCGACGACGGCGAAGAAGCAAGTTCCAGAGAGATTAAGCAAATCCTCAAAGAAGCCATCGAACAAGAATCAAAACGAAAGCCATTGCCTGATGAAAAATTAATGGAGGTTTTGAATGAAAAAGGCTATAATATTGCGCGCAGAACAGTAGCCAAATACAGAGAGCAATTGGGAATTCCTGTTGCAAGATTGAGAAAAGAAATATGAGTTTTATATACCGCTTAGCGCAAATATTGTCCATTATTTTTCATCCTCTTTGGATGCCGTTGCTGATATATGCGATTGTACGATGGATGGATCCATATTTCATCGCACCGACACAAGCGGATAGCTTTGTGCTCGCGCTTTTAATTGTCAATATCATCGCTCCAGCATTGAGCATCTTGGTGATGATCAAGTACGGAATTGTTTCGGGGATTGAATTAAGAGAACGCAAAGAAAGATGGGGTCCTTATTTATTGGTGATTTTCTATTACTGCCTTTGTTACGCCTTGCTCAGATGGCAAGGTCCCATTTTACCCAAAGAAGTATTTTCATTTGTATTTGCAGTCATTGTATCCCTTGTTTGCTCGCTCATCATCAACCGATATTGGAAAATCAGCGTACATATGCTGGGACAAGGAGGTGTGTTTGGCAGTTTACTCGCACTCAAATCCGTGCACATGGCAGATGTCACCATGATCGCTTTGTGCACCATCATAATGGCTTCCCTCACTGCGTATAGCCGATTAAAATTAGAAGCACATACACATGCGCAAACCTATGCGGGATTTGCCTTGGGGACAATCATCAACTGGACCATCATATCTAATCACTGGATGTTATGAGAAAGCAAATTTTGGTAACGGGAGGAGTTGGATTCATTGGTTCGCATACTATATTGTCTTTGCACAATGCTGGATATGAGCCCATCATCGTCGATAATTTAAGCAATACCCACACCTCAATTCTAGATGGGCTTTCGTCCATTTTGGGGCATTCTCCAAAATTGCACGTTGTTGACTGTTGTGATGAGGAGGCCATGAATGCCATTTTTAAATTGTATAATATCTCAGGTGTCATTCATTTTGCGGCCTTCAAATCCGTTGCAGAATCAGTAGCAGAGCCAGAGAAGTACAAAAGAAACAATTTAGACTCGCTTCAAGTCATTTTGAAATTGATGGATCAGCATCAAGTGCATCATCTTGTTTTCTCAAGCAGCGCAACGGTATATGGTCAGCCCGATGTTAATCCTGTTTTAGAAGAAACGCCATGGAAAGAAGCTGCCTCTCCTTATGGCTGGACAAAGCAAGAAGGGGAAAGAATGATCCAAGCTTTCGCACAATCACACAGCACTTTTAAATCGGCACTGCTCCGCTACTTCAATCCGATAGGTGCGCACCCCAGTGGCAAGATTGGAGAATATCCCATCGGCATCCCCAACAACTTAATTCCGCTGGTGAATCAAGCCGCGAAAGGGCAAAGGGAGCTGAAAATTTTTGGTGAAGATTACAACACGCCTGACGGAACATGTATCCGCGACTACATTCACGTCATGGACTTAGCAGATGCTCATGTCAAGGCTTTGACTTGGCTGGAAGAAACTCCTTTACAAGTAGAAGCATTTAACTTGGGACAAGGAAAAGGAGATTCTGTTTTGGAAATCATTCGCTTGTATGAAAAAGTGAATCAGATCAAAATACCATTTGAGATTGCGCCGAGAAGATCAGGTGATGTAGAGCAAATATGGGCCGATGTTAGCAAAGCAAAAAAATTGCTCAATTGGTCGACCCGCTTCAGTTCTGAAGAAGCGTTGCTGCATTCCTTTCAATTTGAGAAAATGATTGATCAATAAAAATTAATCTTGTTGAATCAATCCAATCAAAATATCCTTAGCTTTGTATAGAGAAATAATTCGTCTGAGATTCATTTTCAGATTGTACACATATTAAGATGGTGGAGGCCGCCGGTGAATGAACTCTGTTCTTCCCGGCGGTTTTATTTTATTAGATTTGTAGTATCATGCATTTACAGGAAACAGATACCGAACAGCTTTTACAAAGGAATATTTCTCCATCACAATTCATCGATCAAATCAAATTGATTCTTGAGAAAATTCGGCCTACCAAAATTGAAAAGCCATGCATTCCAGGAGACGGAATTGAATGTCTATCTCCAATTGAGTGTAATCATTACGTTCAAGTCTTTGAAAAAAACACGCAATACTCGAAAGCGTTATTTATTCCAGCCTCAGGTGCTGCAACACGAATGTTCAAGCACCTTTCGGTAGTTGAAAGCTTTGAGATGGATCAACTGTCGGAAGAATTTATTGTCCATTTTAAATCATTTCCTTTTTTTCCTTCACTCAAAAGAAAGTTCTCTGAATTGGGATTTGAAATCGAAGAGATGATTCGACAAGATGAGTGGCACAGCATCATCCGAATTATGTGCAATGAGATTTCATTTATTGGATTGCCCAAGGCTTTGATTCCTTTTCATCATTACCCATTCGGAGAAACGACAGCGCTGCTTGATCAAGTTCGTGAAGGCTTGACTTACATTAAAAACAAGAATGATAAAACCGTTTTTCATTTCACAATATCCCCAGAAATAAAAGCCCTTTTTGAACTTGAAAAAGAAATTATATTTCAGCATTTCAAAGAAGAGCAAATTGAGATTCACTTTAGTTTTCAATCTACTTCTACAGATACGCCTGCTTTGAAAAGCGATGGAGGCTTGGCTCGAGATAAATCGGGGAAGATTATCTTCAGACCTGCTGGACACGGAGCACTTCTGGAGAACCTAATGGAAATCAATGAGGACATCATTTTCATTAAAAACATCGATAATATCGCTCATGCGCAATGGGAAGAAGAAATCATTTTTTACAAGCGCGTGCTTGGAGGATTCTTGATTGACGTTGCAGACAAGTGCCATCAACTATTGCATCGGATTGAACAAAAAGATTCGTTTGCCTCACAAGAAGCCAAAGATTTTTTATTCCAAACTTTTGGCTATCATTTCAATGAAGAAGTTCATGAAGGCAAACTATATGACATGTTGTATCGTCCCATTCGGGTTTGCGGTATGGTTAGAAATGAGGGCGAACCTGGAGGAGGTCCATTTTGGGTATTGCAATCCAATGGCCAGATTAGCAAGCAAATTGTAGAGAAAAATCAAGTGGATATCGGTGATCCAGCGCAAAACAACTGCTTGCACAATTCTACCCATTTCAACCCTGTTGACATTGTGTGTTGCATCAACGATCACAACCGTAAAAAGTACAACTTACAAAAATTCGTTGACGAAACTACTTCTTTTATTTCGGATAAATTTCAAGAAGGACAAGTGATCAAAGCACTGGAACTACCTGGGCTTTGGAATGGCTCAATGGCCGGATGGAATACTATTTTTGTTGAAGTCCCCAACTCTACTTTTCATCCCGTCAAAACCGTCAATGATTTATTAAGACCTGGGCATCAAGGGTAATTTCAATTTTCTTGTTGCATCCGACAATTTCATTTTCGTCATGATTGGAAGCAATAAAAATCATTGGACAAGTGCACTTGGACAATTGATCTTGATACCAATAAATTGAAGCCGCATCCAAATGGGCTGTCGGTTCATCCAAAATTAAAACTGAGGCGTCAGCATAAAAGGCGAGCGTCAATTTTATCCTTTGTCGCATGCCGGAAGACAATTGAGACAAAGGCTTGTCTTGGTGTTTTTGCAATCCCGATAATTCGATGATTTGCTGAACGGTCAATTCACCAGCAAAACCGCGCATATCATGATACAATTGCACGACTTCTTGAATGGTTAAAAGCATGGGCAAATCCAACGCCGGTGAGCACCAAGCTAAATTTTTCCACCACACCGTTTCCGAAATCTCCCTTGTCGAATCATACCACATGACATTACCCGAGGTTGGAGATAAATAGCCAGAGATAATCGAAGTCAAAGACGACTTACCGGAACCATTGCTTCCCAAGATAGCCACTCGATCGCCTTTGATAAAGCGAGTACTGAAGTCTTTAAAAAGCCATTGCTTATTAAACCTTCGGCCAACTCCTTTGAGTTCAATGCTATCAACCATTTACTCCTTTGACCACTCCCTTTTCAGAGGCCTTGATAAAATCTAGGATCTCTGTTTTATAGATACTGTCATGCAGTTCCGATGCTGCCTCAACGCCCTTTCCCAAAGTTGGAGAATGCACAAAAATCTTCCTGTACAAATCCTCAATATCTTGAACAGCACTCTCTTCAAATCCGCGACGGCGAAGGCCTATGGCATTTACCCCGATAAAGCTCAAAGGCTCACGCGCAACTTTTATATACGGAGGAATATTTTTTCTGACCAACGATCCACCTGCTACAAAAGCATGCTGACCGATGCGCACAAATTGCTGAACAGCCACGACACCTTCGATAATCACCCAATCTTCGATGTCCACGTGACCCGCGATATTTCCTGAGTTGGCGATAATACAATGATTGCCTACGAAAGCATCATGAGCAATGTGCACATAAGCCATCAAAAGACAGTGACTCCCCACCTTCGTGGTCATTCGATCAGAAGTTCCACGGTTGATGGTTACACATTCGCGAATCGTGGTGTGATCTCCCACTTCAGCAGTTGTTTGCTCACCAACGAATTTTAAATCTTGAGGAATGGCTGAAATCACCGCTCCAGGAAATATTTTACAGTTGGCTCCAATTCGCGCACCATTCATGATGGTTACATTGGGACCAACCCAAGTATTGTCTCCAATGACAACATCTCCTTCGATAGTGGTAAATGGACCAACTTCTACATTGGCACCAATTTTTGCTTGTGGATCAACCACACTCATAGGATGAATCATGCGTTTTCTTTTTGAACTTGTGGAACTTTATCTTTAACGATTTGCGCGAGCATAGATGCCTCGCTGACAACTTTACCATTGACATAGGCGGTTCCTGACATATTAACCAACCCACGACGAATAGGACTTAATAATTTCAATTTAAATACAACTGTATCACCAGGAATTACCTTCTGTTTGAATTTCACCTCATCAATTTTCATGAAGTAAGTACTATAACTTTCGGGTTCTTCCACTTGGCTAAGTGCAAAAATCCCACCCACCTGCGCCATGGCTTCGATTTGCAAAACGCCTGGCATGACTGGATTATTGGGGAAATGTCCTTGAAAAAAAGGCTCATTCATGGTGACGTTTTTCACACCAACAATTGACTCACTGTCCATGGTCATGATTTTATCGACCAATAAAAATGGATAGCGATGCGGCAACATCTTGGAGATATCATTGATATCATAGATAGGAGGTTGCGATAAATCAAACTGCTCTACTTCCGTCTTTTCCTTTTTGATCAACTGCTTGATCAATTTGGCAAATTCAACATTGCCATGATGACCAGGACGAGCGGCCAAAATATGCCCTTTGATAAATCTTCCCGTCAAGGCCAAATCACCAACGATGTCCAACAACTTGTGACGCGCCGGTTCATTTTCATATTGCAATTTGATTGTGTTCAACACACCAATTCCTTCGACTTTGATGTCCAACGGTTCTCTGCCTAATTTCTTTAAAATGGCCGCAATATCCTCTGTCGAATAATCTTTATCGACCATCACAATGGCATTGTCCAAGCTTCCCCCTTTGATCAAGCCATGCTCAGCCAAGACTTCCAACTCTCTTAAAAAAACGAAGGTTCTGCATCTAGAAATTTCTGATTTGAAATCTCCCAACTGATACATGTGTGCATGCTGTGTACCTAAGATCGGCGAGTTGTAATCCACCATAACCGTTAGACGAAACTCACCACCTTTGGTTGGAACAGCCAACATTTCCACACCCTTTAAAGGATCTTCGAATGTCAAATTGTCTTTTAACTCAAAATATTTTCTCTCAGCGTTTTGTTCTTCAAAACCAACTGATTCTATGGCTTCAACAAACAGGTAGGCACTGCCATCCATGATGGGCATTTCTGGACCATCCACTTGAATCAAAACGTTGTCCAATTCACAGCCGTATATGGCCGCTAAAACATGTTCTGTGGTGTGCACCTTGGCCCCATTCAACTCTAAAGTTGTTCCTCTCTGCGTGGTAGTCACCAAATCGCAATCAGCAGGAATTTTGGGTTGACCATCTAAATCTACGCGCTGAAATTGATATCCATGATTCTCGGGAGCAGGGCATAATTTCAATGTCACCGTTGCTCCAGTATGCAATCCAACGCCTTTCAATTCCACGCTGGATTTTAATGTTCTCTGTTTCATTGACATGTTACAAAAATAAGCCAAAACAAAGCTATCGCAGTCAATTCATTGGATTTTCCTTGATAGTGTTAACCCATCTCGAATTGGCAGAATCACTGTCTCCCAAATCCTTGACTCTGCCAAAGCAATATTGAGTTTTTGAAGGGTTTGGGTATCTATGTCTTTTTCCGATGCCTCTTGGAATACTTTGCCATTCCAAAGAACATTGTCCCAGAGCACCCAAGCCCCTTTTTTCATTCCACGTTCGAGCAAATTCTTGTAATTCAAATAGGATTGCTTATCGGCATCCACAAATACCAAATCATACACCTGAAGATCCAAATCTTGCATTAATTCATTGGCATCTCCGTAGTGGACGCGTATTGGGAATTGTTTCAAATATTTTTCGTGAATCCAACGAAGCTCATCATTCACATCCAGTGTATCTAAACTTCCTCCAACTTGAAGGCCTTCTGCCAAAGCAATTGCGCTATATCCGGTGTATGTACCTAATTCTAAAATTCTCTTGGGTCCTATCATCTTGGACAAAGCGCTGAGCACTCTCCCTTGGTAGGCTCCAGAGCACATGCGGGGATTGATTAATTTTTGCCAAGTCTCATGTTCCAACGCTTTCAAAACATCTGAACTTTCTGACATGTGCTTCTCCAAATACTCATCTATTGCATACATCACAAACCTCCTGTTCCGCTATACAATTTAAGCGGATCTTTTAATGTAACTTTAAGTACTGTCATCACGGGATCCAATAACTGAGGATCATTGGGCACATCGATGAATAGAAGTCCCGGTTTATCACTCCAAGAAATTTTTCCAACAACCTTGAAAGGCACGTTAGTCGCAGTTCCCAGAATTTCTACCTTCAGCACTTGATTTTTGATTCCCTTTACCTCGATAGGCCCTGTTGCATTTCCGGGCAAAAATAAATACAGGTTTATTGAATCCTTGGACAACGTACTTGGACCATAGAAATGTCCAGCTCCAATCCCACCCACAGAATTAAAAATTGCCTCTTCATGTTTGTGATTCCATCGGCCTAACTCCTCGAGAATTCTAACTTGCTCGGCAGGAATCTTACCGTCAGCCATAGGTCCAATATCCAACAACAAATTTCCGCCATTGGCAACAACATCCGCGAAAATGGTAACGATTTCTTTAGGTGTTTTCCAATTTTTATCCTGGAATTGAAATCCCCAATTATCGTTTGTCGTTAAACACAACTCCCAGTATTTTTCCTTGGGTCGCTCAATTGGGAAATTTTGTTCTGGTGTATCATAATCGCCTTGACCGGGAAGTCTACCATTAATGATGACATTGGGATTTTGGTTTCTAAGCATATTGCCTAATTCAACCGCCTTCCACTCTTCTGCTGAATGTTCCCAACCTCCATCAAACCACCACAAATCTGGATTTTGCTGCACCATCAGTTCTGAAAGTTGGGTCTGATTGAACCGACAAAAATTCTCCCAGCGTTCTGGTTCCTTTTTTATTTCATAACGAGTGCTGTCCTTTCTAAATCCAGGATAATCCGGATGCGACCAATCTAAAATGGAATAATAAACACCCAATTTCAATCCCTCTTTCCTAACTGCTTCGGCGAAAGGAGTAAACAAGTCTCTTTTGGCTGGGGCTCTCACCGCAGCTGACAAAGGGGCTGCATTGCGCTTTTTACTTGACGGAACAGCTTTGGTGTCCCATAAGGCAACGCCATCATGATGTTTGCTCGTTAGCACAGTATATCGCGCACCACTTTTTTTAATCAAACGGGCCCATTCTTCTGGGTGGTAATTTTCTGCCGACCAACGATTCAGTTGACTCATGTAAACTGGATATGGAACCTTTTTGTTGTAGAAGGCCCATGACTCATCAGTACCATCCACTGAATATATTCCCCAATGAATGAATATTCCCAACTTGGCATCACCAAACCATTGCATCTTATCGGATTGACTGACTTGCGCTTGGCTAACCGAGGAAACAAAAACAAAAAACAGAATAAAAACTCTTTTCATCATCTAGCGAAAGTAACTTAGAATCGAATAAATTGCGACATGAATTCCCAATCCTTTTGGTGGATTTTCGGCCCCATCAATGGCTGTATCCTCTACTTTATTTTGCATTTCAATTTCAGTTTTGAAATGGCATACAGCGCCGGAGTAATTGCTTGGATGCTCACTTGGTGGTTATCAGAGGCCGTGCCCATGGCCGTAACTGCGCTTTTACCCATTTTGCTTTTTAGTTCATCCAAGATTTTAAGTGTTGAGGATTGCTACGCATCCTACAGTGATCGATTTGTATTTCTTTTTCTCGGCGGATTTTTACTTTCCATTGCCTTTGAGAAATGGTCCATGCATGAGCGATTGGCCCATTGGATTCTTTCCAAGGTTGGTCATTCCCCTCGGGCTGTTCTCTTTGGATTTATGATCGCCACGTACATCATCAGCATGTGGATTTCCAACACTGCCACAGCTCTTATGATGATGCCATTGGCGATTGGAATTATTCATCGAAAAAAGCATCAGTCGCAGCATCGATTTGCGCGATCATTGGTTTTGGGAATTGCCTATGCATCGAGTATAGGAGGAATGGCAACGCTATTGGGATCGCCACCCAATGCGGCCTTGGCGGGCATTCTCGAATCTCAATTTCACCGTGAGGTTGGGTTTTATGAGTGGATGAAATGGGGAGTCCCCTTTAGCTTATGTCTTCTGACAATTGGGTATTTCATTCTTCAATTTCCATTGGACAAAAAAGAAGTGGAGTTGCCAGCATACACCGCCTTATCCGATCCTAACCAACTTCCTCTCTCGCCACATCAAAAATCAACATTGACCGTTTTTCTAATCACTGCACTTTTATGGATTACGCAACAACCGTTAGCGAGTGTTTTAGGCAACTGGTGGAATGATTCCTTTATTGTTCTACTGGCTGCTGTTGTATTATTTACCCCTATTAAAAATTTGAGAATTCTGAATTGGGAGGATACTGAAAAATTACCTTGGGGTATCTTGCTGATGTTTGGAGGAGGATTGACCATGGCGGCTGGTTGTAAAGCGGCTGGTTGGATGAATTGGATTGGGTTGCAATTTCAAGGATTCGACCCCCACAGCTGGACTTTTCAGCTGGTGATTATTGGAGTCAGTGTGTTGTTAACAGCGCTGATGAGCAACCTAGCAATGGTAGCAGTTTTCATTCCGATTATTGGTCAACTCGCAATTGCTTTGAACATCGACATTGCTATTATTGCTATTCCTGTTGGCCTAGCTGCCAGCTGTGATTTCATGTTTCCGATGAGCACACCACCCAACGCAATTGCATACAGTAGTGGTTTTTTAACGCCGGGAAAAATGTTTCAGATTGGCGCGCTATTCAATATAACGGCAACTTTGTTGCTCGTTTTATTCATGCATTGGATGATCGGATAAGTTCTAACGCTTGACAGCGTAAACTACTTTTTTCGTTTCGAAAAAATCCGATTCAAAGTAATCTGATATTTTGTACTCTTCAACAATATGACCGCCGTTGACAGCCTTAATTTCCTCTTTCAAATCTCCACCTTTTAGACATATCAAACCATTGGGAAGGGCATTGCGTTGTGTTCCTGAGTATTTTCCTTTTGTCCAACGAATCAACTCAGACAAAGGTGCAACTGCGCGACTGACAACAAAATCAAATTGTCCTTTCACCTCTTCCACTCTGGCATGTTGTGAAGTAACATTGGTCAGCTCTAATGCCTGGGCCACTTCATTGACTACTTTTATTTTCTTACCGATAGAATCTACCAAATGAAATTTCACTTCAGGAAAAAATATAGCCAACGGAATTCCTGGAAATCCACCTCCCGTACCTAAATCTAAAATTTGAGAACCTGGTTGAAATTGGAGCAACTTAACGATTGACAAACTATGCAGAACGTGATGGATTAAAAAAGCATCCATGTCCTTTCTTGAAATTACATTGATTTGCTGATTCCAAAAATCGTAAATTTCTTGAGAGGCAATCCATTGGTCAATTTGCGTTTGACTTACTTGGGGCCAATTCTTTTTTATTTCCTTTAAAAACAAATCTTTCATCGCTTACCTCCCAACAATTCTTGTAATAAATCCTTTGCTCTGAATAATTGCGCTTTGACGGTCCCCAATGGCAATTTCATTTCTTCAGCAATCTCCTCATATGATTTCTCTTCGAAATAGCGGAGCTCAATCATTTTTTTGTAATGTGGTTTCAACTGATCCACGATTGCCCTGATGTTGGAAACGCTCTGATCGCGTTGCATCATTTGCTCAGGGTTGAGTTGATCATCTTTGATCGGTAATTCATAGGAATCTCCATCATCACCCTTTCCAGTTTGATGAATGGAAATGGCTTTGATTCTTTTTTTGCGAAGAAAATCAATACAATGATTGGAGGTAATTTTAAACAACCAAGTCGAAAAAGCAAAATTTGGGGTGTAACTATCCAAGCGAGCAAATGCCTTGCTGAAGGATTCAATGGTCAAGTCTTCTGCATCTACAGGATTTTGCACCATTTTCAAAACCGTGTAGTACAACGAATCCTTGTATCGACTCATCAATAAAGTGAACGCTTGCTGATCTTTTGCTTTGGCACGTTGCACCAAATAGTAGTCTTCTTGCGCTTTGGATGATAGATGTTCGATCAATTCCATTTTTGTGGTTTACGAATAAGATTACTAAAGTACAGTCCTACGTGCAGAAAATTCAATTGAACTTCAATAATAGGCGCTAGCCAAGCAATATCGCGACCTTGATCAGAAGCTTTTGCAAATCGGTAAGTCACCAAAACCAAAACAATCCAACGCAAGAATAAAACCGCTGAAAAATACCAGTAGGCAGGGAACAAAATAATCCAAGCCACCAACAACAAATGCATCGCAAACCAAGAGAATGGCAACATGGCCAATCTTCTTTTATCAGCTGCACGATACATGGGCGAAGTTGTAAAGTGACGCTTCTTCTGTGCCTTCCACTCCTGCATGGTTTTCTTGGCTGGTGATATTGTCTGGCAATCCGCTGAGTATGCGACTACGGTATTTTGCTTGTTCGCAATTTGATTGATCAATAAATCATCATCTCCACTTGAAATACTATAGTGACTTTTGAAACCACCCACCTTAAAAAACAATTCCGTAAAATAGCTCAAGTTACGTCCCACACCCATGTATGGTTTTCCTCCTTTGGCCATCCCCAAATATTGCATGCCGACCCAAACATTATCAAAACGAGCAATTTTGTTGAGCCATCCATTTTCTTTTTTGAAAGGAGAATAACCCAACACGATTTGCTTTCCATCCTTATACTTGGCAACAATGGATGACAACCAATCATTTGATCTCGGATAGCAATCGGCATCTAATAAAACAACGATATCATTTTTTGCCGCTTTAATTCCCAAAGTCAAAGCAAACTTTTTCCCTTGCATATTTTGCTTGTCTTCATCAATATGAATAACGTGCATCTTGGGATAATTGATAGACAATGCTTTTAGAATATCTGCTGTATCATCATAACTAGAATCATTGACCACAATCAACTCAAAGTTGGGATAATCCAGCTCCATCAATTTGGGAACATTCATCATCAGATTGCGCTCCTCATTTCTGGCACAAACAATCACACTAACTCCTGGCTGACGCATGGCGCGCTCATCCATTTTGATTTTACCCAACGGTGCAAAATATCGAATAAAATAAAAAAGTTGCACCACCCAAAAGAAAGCCAACAATGCCAAAATCAGCCATGCCCATAAAGGAAAGCTTGCCAATTCTTGATTCATCCAATCCCAATTCGATTTCATTCTTGCAAATTTACCTACCACAAAGCTTTGAAGCATAAAAAAAGGCCTTACGAGAAGGCCTTTTTATCCACAAAAAATAAGATTATTTCTTGATCACCCAAGACACGGTCGAAACATTTTGCTTGCCTACTACACGCACTTGATACAAACCATCTTGAAGTGAATTGACATTTAATTCAAATACCCCAGGCTGCGCGTTATGCTTCTGAACCAATTGACCTACCGCATTAAAAATCTCGACCATGCAAGCACTTCCCATTTCGGATGGAATTATCAATTGAGCGGTTGATTGCGTAGGATTGGGATACAGCTTAACAGAAGTTGATTCGATGATATTTTGAACGGACGTTGTGCCATTACAATCCATTTCAACGATAGACATATCATCAATAAAAATGTTATTTCCATAGTCATTGACAGCGACAAACTTGACGAATAAATTTTGACCAAATCGATTGCTCAAATCAACACATTCTGTCCTCCAATCTGCTGCTGCTGGCTCCAAATAATCTGAGGTGCTTGCTGCAGCGGTAGCCAATTCAGCACCTCCCAAATTGTACACCACCTCCCAAGGTCCATCGCACGAAGTTGAAACAGCCACTTTCAAAGAATCTGAATATTGCGTATTGTACTGAACGTGTGCCAAATTAAAACGCAAAGAAGCGGAGTTGGTATTTATCGCAACTGGGGCTGCAATAAATTCATCAATTTCACCTTGTGTTCCGTTGTTGTAACAATCGTATTTCAACACTCCTCCACCGTTCACCACCGCTGTTTGAGACCAAGTGATGTCGGACTCAGGATTATTCAATTGCCATCCACTATATGGAAATGCCGGATCCAAAAAATCGTTGCTATATGGCAAGCTGACTGCAGCAACAGCGTTGATATAATTCACATTCGCTGAAATTGAGTTGTTGTTCAGATTTTCATCTGTACCATTGTTAGGACCAGACAATGTAACGGTGAGTGTATTGACTCCGGAAACTAAATTCTGCGCTGGCAAATCGACAATTGTTGATTGACCTTGCGTCAACGTCCCTGTCCAATTGAAGGATTGAAGAGTTCCATTGTTCCATTGACATTGAATTGATACAGAAGTCAAGTCTGTAGATCCTTGATTGATCAGCGTTACAGATGGCGTTAGCGTAGGGTTACAAGTAGAAGCTACGAAATTGTTGATCGCTGATGCGCTTGCATCCAAAGCTAACGGAACAAAACCATCCGGAAATCCATCCAAAACCAAAACTCCAGAATTGGAAGGGTCCAACCATTCTTTTAATCGAGTATCAACAGTAGTCCCCGTATTCCAAGAGATACCGAAACGACCATAAGAGTCGCCTTCTCCATTTTCCACAGCGCCTGAACACGCCGATAAACCACCATATAACTGACCAATAATTCTGTGATTCTGATCAAACAATGGGCTACCTGAAGAACCGCCCTCTGTCACACCGTCATCCCACTGCGCAACATTCCAAGTCTGAGCACCTGACCATGTGCCTTGTGTTACTGGATCATTTTCAAAACTGATTTTCTTTAAATCTCCAGCAGGATGATGAATACCGACAACATTGGTCACTGCATTGGCATCTGAGGCATCCCAACCGGCATACTGCACATTGTAACTGGCCGGTGGCGTTGAATTTAATTCTAACAAACAAAAATCAGAACCTGCATTTTTAGCGCGCAAAACAGACCCTGAAATTGTTTGGTTGGTTGGTCCTGTCGTTCCAGTGCAGCCTGCAGTCTCATGATTGAAAACAAAAACCCAAGAGCCAACTGTATTGCTATAGCAATGATTGGCCGTCAAGAAATAAGGTGTGCCATCATTGGCTGTGTTGTTCACCAAAGAACCAGTGCACAAGGCCGAACCTCCACTTAAAATCAAAGCCACAGCTCTTTTCTCAATCTGCCAATCTGCCCCAACAGCACAATTGACATTGTTCTCACAATTGCCTGAAGTGCCATAGGGTCCACGTTGTTCGTAATCATTGTCAAAATGGCTCAACAAAACTGGACGATATCCATGTACGATTTGACCCAATGTCAAAGACACTTCATGCATTCTACTAATGGGAACATGCAACTCAATTACAGCGCGATCACTATGCAAGATTGTTGTACCCAACACATTGGCTTCTGAATTATTCTTCTCATTGAACTTTCCCAAGAACTCATCCCGCTCTGCTGCCCACAAATACAACTCACATCCTTTGACCAAGCGGTAAGAGGAAAATACAAAGTTGATTGTTCGAGCCGATGGACACTCCACTCCCAATTGCCAAATGGCCATGTCTTCATTGGGAAAAAAAGTCCAACTTCCCGAATTTTCCAAGTTGTAATTTACACCAAACTCAACTCCAAATCTATACGGCGCTGATTTTACTTGATCGACAACAGCATCCTCCGCTTGTAACGCAGCCAAATTGATTCCTGGCGTTTGCACAAAGTCAACTCCCGATGGCGCATGCTTGTCCGACCAATTGAATGGTTCGTCTCCAAAACTAACTTGTGAATTGGCCTTTAAGCCGAAAAATACCAATGCCACAATCAGTGACTTTTTGATGAAAATACAATCTTTCATATTCTAAAATTTGCTCATGCAATTTAAACAACTTATCTCAAACAAATGACAAGTTTCCCATTCTCATCAAAAAAAAAGGGAGCTCCAAAGCTCCCTTTTTTTGCTATAAATTCTATTTATAATCTCACCACACGATACATTTGAGAAGCATCGTTTACAAAAATTTGAATCAAGTAAACACCAGACTCCGAAGGGAAATTCTTGATGGTTAAATTGTTCGATTTGTCTTCATTCGAGATTTGATGTTTCGCGATCAATTGACCTTCCAATGAATAAATGTTGTATCGCACAACATCTGTAGGTTGCACTCCTGAAAGTTGTAAATTGACATTCCCCATGGAAGGGTTGGGGTAAAATACCGCTTCCCATCCAGCGCTTGGTGCCATACCCGGATTCCAACCTTGAGGATTGTTATCGTTGTAGAAACAAGTTCCATCATTAGACGTTGCAGAAGGATTGTAATTCAATGCCAAGCTATCCGTGCATCCCCAGATTTGCTCGATGCATCCACCATTCACGCTGAATTGGCCAATAGCAGCACTACCCCATTGCAAGTATCCAGAAAAATAGTTCGTGCTTGTATTGTCGTACATCATAAAGTTTCCACCGTTCCAGCCATCGCCCCAAGAATCTTCCATGTTGACAGTATAGCAATCAGGAGCCAAGCACAAATAATCCACAAAGTTTGTATTGGCTTCTTCACCTTGAAAAGAATATACAACATCACCGGCGCTATTTTGAACAGTAAAACTCATTTCGTTGGCCCAATATCCAGTTGTTCCAGCGATAGAAGAAAACCCATAAGCGCAATCAGAGTTGTAAATACAAGAAGAATCAGAAACGTTAGCCATGGCATTGTAGTTCAAAGACATTGGATCCGTGCAGCCAGGGATAGTCCAAGTACAAGGGTTTTCTGTATTCACAGAAATCAAATAAATCCCATTATAATTACCATTGGGCGTCAGGTGAAGCGCTGTAGCCATATTTTGATTGACGCTTACCACGAGAGAATCAGAATTCCATCCAGAACTATTTCCCGAATAGCCGATATAATAACAACCGTCATTAACGCAAGCATAAGTATCCGTGCCTTCATTGATGTAATTGATGTAACCACCATTGATGTCATTCAAATAATAGGCATTGTTGTAACCCAAATTGACATTCCCCATCCAATCAAAATAAATCATGTTTTGGGTTCCGCAGGTATTGGCGTAAATACAATTTGACTCAACTGTTGCATTAGCATTATAATTCAAAGCATTGATATCAAAACAACCATATACTGGATATAAACATGAGCTATCTGGCGTATTCGCAGCAACATTATAATTGATCGCAAATGGATCCATGCAGCCAGGAGTAGGAACAAAATTACAAGGACCATTGATGCTGAAGTTGGCTGTTTCAGTGGTCAAATTCACATCCAAAGCCTGATTGATAATTTGTGCACCTCCAACAGAGATCCAGAAATACCCATTGTTCCAGCCCAACAATCCTGCAGTATTGGTCATGATTGCCGTATAGCACATGGTGCTATCCAAACACAGTTGCGCATTGAATATAGCGCCACTCGCAATGGTAGGAGATGTGAAAATGGAAACTCCATTGCTATCAACTAAGTTTAAATTGATTTGATCTCCGTTGGCAAATGCACAGATATACAAATGAGCATAAGCACCACCTTCACAATACACACAGGAACTATCATCCAAATTAGCAGTAGCCACATAATTCATTGCTGTTGGATCTGTGCATCCTGCATACAAACATGACCCATCACTCATCTGCGCTTGAGGATTAAAGTTGTATGCTGCAGGATCCATGCAACCTAGCGGAATTGAGCTGACACACCCCATGCTATTGATGGAAATAGGCATGACCAAATCGGAACCAGATGCCATCGTTCCTGAAAACACAACCGATCCATCAACCAGAAAATTCATTGTACCTCCATTCCATCCATCACCAAAGCTATCGTGCAAGTGAAGTGTGTAACAACCAGCGGGCACGCACATGGTCAATTCAAAAGCTTGGTTATTGGAATATGGTCCCCCTCCATTGATAGGAAGTGCATTATTATCCAATAGTATCCAAGACATTTCAGAAGCCCAAATATTGGTGGTCATTTGAATTTGCACATAATGCAAAGAGTCTCCACATGGCGTCGAAATCTGTCCATGGATTTGAGAAAACCCTATCAAAAGGAGGGTCATTAAGATGAAAGTAATTTTTTTCATGATAGGCGAATATAATTGGCAGACAGCAATACGCCCTTTCAAGTTGTCACTTTAACATATTATTTTTCAACAACATGAAATCCTACCACTTCCTAAAACATGAGAAAATGATTTGGAATTTAAAGTAGTGGGCCCATACCAAGCGATAAACTGACCTGGCGCTACCGCTCTTTGCGCCTGTTCAAAATGGAAAAAATAACCATCTTCCAACTGATGAAGTTGCGCATTCTCCAATGGTTGTCGATATCGAATTCTCGCCGAAACCGTTTTATTAAGACCAAAATCCTTTTGTAAAAAATGAATATGGTTATGGGGTACAAATACGACATTCTGAAACAATGCAACATGATTTTCACCTTCACCCACATATACTGTATTGGTAACAACATCGGTGTGAATGATAAATAATGGTTCTTTGAATCCGCCGATTTGCAAACCTTTCCTTTGCCCTACAGTATAAAAATGTGCTCCTTGATGTTTCCCAATCCATTTGCCCTTCATCTCATTCCAATTCGGGCCTTTGGCTATTTTAATGGCATCATCGACATTCCATTGTTGCAACGCTCTGCCTCCAGCAACTCTTGAAAACTCGTCCTCTGTAATGTAAATCACATTGCCCTCTTTGGGCGCCAATTGTTGTTGCAAGAACACTGGCAACTTTACTTTACCAATGAAACAAAGTCCTTGCGAATCTTTTTTATTGGCAGTTGGCAATCCAATTTCTTGTGCAATATGCCTCACTTCACTTTTCTCTAAATGACCAATTGGAAACAAAGCCTTGGCCAATTGATCCTGTGAAATTTGACACAGAAAATAGCTTTGGTCCTTGTTTGCATCGTTTCCTTCAATCAACTCAAAAGACAGAGTTGTTTCGTTCCATTGTTTTTGGCAATAATGTCCTGTTGCCACGAAATCAGCGCCCAGTTGCTCTGCCGCCTTTAAAAAAACATCAAACTTAATTTCTCTGTTGCAAAGAATATCAGGGTTGGGAGTGAAGCCATTTTCGTATTCATCGAACATGTATTCCACGATACGCTTGCGGTACTCTGCGCTCAAATCCAAAACTTGAAAAGGAATACCCAAGTGCTCGGCCACCATGAGAGCGTCATTGCTATCGTCAATCCACGGACATTCCTGATTGATGACAACGGATTCATCGTGCCAATTCCGCATGAATACACCGATCACCTCATACCCTTGTTCCAAAAGAAGATGTGCTGCGACACTAGAATCGACACCACCTGAAAGACCTACAACTACTCTTTTTCCCATTGATGAAACAAAAGTAGATTTTTTTTTTTGAGAAAAGGCAACCCTTTGAATCAATTTCGTCAATACTTTAGTTGAGTGCCTGAAACTATTTTGATAAACGAGTTAATCGCGGGCTGCGTCCAAGGGGATTTGCGGTCTCAGGAGCTTGTCTACAAAATGTACGCAGGAAAGATGATGGTGGTTTGTTTACGTTATTTGAAATCGAGGGAAGACGCTGAAGACCTTTTACAAGAAGGCTTTATCAAAGTATTCTTCTCTATCCAGCAATTCAAAGGAAATGGTTCTTTTGAAGGTTGGTTGAGGAGAATGTTTGTGAATATGTGCATTGATCAATTGCGGAAGATGAAAAATATCCGGTGGGTTTCAACGGATAACCATGAAATCGCAGATGATCATCACGATGCAGACAGTTCAGACGATGTGCCTGATTTTTCTCCAGAAGAGATCATGCAAGCCATGGAGTCATTGACGCCTGTTTACAGAACTGTTTTTAACCTAATCGCCTTTGAAGAATTTACCCATTTGGAAGTAGCCGAAAAATTAGGCATTTCAGTGGGTACATCGAAAAGCAACTATTTTAAAGCCAAGAAAAACTTACAGCGAATTTTGATCGATAAAAGTGTCTCACATGAAGGACGATAAATTTGAAAAGAAGATAAGAGGAGTTTTCAGCAATTATGAAGCTCCGGTCCCGCCCAATGTTTGGACTGGGATAGCCGAAGGTGTCACTTCAACGGCTGCGGCAGCATCTTTGACATCCACTCGATTATTCAAAATCATTGGAGCTGGTGTTGTCGTTATCGGCTTGGGCGTTGGTTCTGCCATTGCTTACATCAACTGGAATCAAAATACTCCCGTTGCTTCTTCTGTCAATTCATCAGAAGTTTCTGTCAATTCCAAATCTTCAAATGGAAAAGTTAATTCTGAAAATCAAGTCTACCAGAACCAAGAGAGTAAAGTAGAATCGACTCCAATCAATGGAGACGGAAGTAACAAAACTATGCTTGCGAAATCCAATGCAACGCATGCACAGCAATTGACGAACGAAGTAAATTCTGCCAATTCTTCATCGAACAAAGGCAATGAGGATTTGCAACAAAACAATACCTTTAAACCTGGTGGAACGCGTACCAATTGCGTAGGAGTTGAAATAGCCTTCAACCCACCAATGGCTCCAGAAGATGTAAGTTTCCTTTGGAATTTCGGAGATGGAAGTTTTTCCAATGAAAGAGATCCCAAGCACCGGTACTTAAAACCCGGAACTTATGTTGTTTCGCTTTCGCTTTCAGGTCACAAAAGTGCACAGATCAACACCATGAACATGAGCGAAACCATCACCATTCTAACAACACCTGAGGCAGAATTCGAATGGACATTTGTGAATGGTCCAAGCGAGGCGCCAACGGTTCGTATGGAGAATATGAGTGTGAGAGGTGATCAATATTCTTGGCGATTTGAAGATGGCATAGACTCCAAAGAAATGGAGCCTTTAAAAACCTTCTCCACTGCTGGAAAGCACGCTGTACAAGTAACAGCCGTCAATGATAATGGATGCAAAGACACCAAAATCAAATACATCAATATCAATTCAGATTACAATTTAGATGCCCCGACATCATTGTTTATCGGAGAGGAATTTATGCCGGTTGGTCTGAAAGCGTTGAAAGGAAATTTCACACTTTCCATCTATGACAATGGTCGAAAAATATTCGAAACCAGAACGCCCAAAAGAGCTTGGAGTGGAGTCGACTCAAAGGGTCGAAATTTAGAAGCCAACAAACAATATCCATGGATTGCCATTGTGCATGATGACAAAACCGGAGAAGACCGATATTACAGCGGAAGCATCCTTTTACGACCTTAACCAAACCCTAGATAACAAAAAGAAAAGTGGAGCCTCGGCTCCCTTTTTTTTTGACAAATTTCATGCAAAATGCAACTCTTGAATTCGTATATTTGTCTGATTACTAAACCGAAGAGAAGTATATATCCATGAAACTACGTGTATTCCTTTTTTTGGCCGTCGTGATACCATTTTTTTCGAATGCTCAGACGCCAATTTCTAACACAACATTAAACACATGTTCAACTATTTTGACTGATGATGGTCCTGGTGGTGGATTTTATACCGACGCCAACTACACCATGGTCATTTGTCCGGACACTCCTGGGGATGTTATTCAATTGGATTTCTCTGCCTTTGCGCTCCAAACCAATGCCAATGCGTCAAATTCTGATTATCTCGCCATTTACGATGGGAATAGCACTGCGGCTACTTCACTGGGTTCATACACAGGAAGTCAACTTCAAGGATATCAAGTTACTGGTTCTGTGAACAACACTTCGGGTTGTCTCACATTACAATTCAGTGACAATGGTCCTGCCAATACTTCTTCACCCGGTTTTGAAGCAACTGTCAGCTGCACTACTCCTTGCGCCAATCCAACATCGGCTTCTTCTTATGTTGGCGCTACAATACAAGATCCCGTCAATAATCCGCACGTTAGTGTATGTATAGGAGAAACAATTTCTTTTAGCGGAGCTGGTTCATTTGCAGCTCCTGGATTTAACTTGGTTCAATACCAATGGAATTTTGATGATGGTACAATTGACACATTGTCTGGAGCCAACGTATCTCATGATTTCACAGAACCTGGTGAGCATTTGGTAACCTTGATTGTAACGGATAACAACGGCTGTCAGAATCTAAATATCGAACCCCTTAGCGTTTGGGTTTCTACTGTTCCAGTGTTCACGCAGCTTTCAGAGAATGCACCCACCATGACTTGTTTGGGCGATAATCTTCAATTGGAAGGAGCTTTTGAAAGTATCCAATGGACCTCACTTCCTCCACAAGTTGTTTCAGGCCAATCCTATTTGGCAGATGGTGCAGGATTTACTTACACCAACTCGATTACCTATGACTTCTTTGATCCTTCGGCTACTTTAACCAACTGTAACGATTTGTACGGCATTTTTGTGAATATGGAGCACTCTTATTCAGGAGACGTATCCTTGACAATTACTTGTCCAAATGGCACAGTGGTAGATTTGGTAACTTATCCGAGCGGCGGCGGCGGCACATATTTGGGAGCTGCTATCGATGATGGTATTTCTGCAACACAGCCTGGTGTCGGTTCTACTTACACATGGGCTCCTAACACAACCAACCCAACATGGAATGCAGCCTTCACAGGCGGAGTTGCTGGTGGAAATATCGTTACTGGTGTTGGAAACCCTGCTGGAAACTCCTTGGCTGCAGGTACTTATGCTGCCACTGGAAATTTGTGTGACCTCGTAGGTTGCCCATTGAACGGAGCATGGACCATTAGCGTATTGGATAACCTTGCCGCGGATAATGGTTACATTTTTGAATGGGGTTTGAATCTTAACCCTGCTCTTTTCCCCGGTATTACAACATTTACGCCGAGTATTGGAATTGACTCCGATAGCTCTTATTGGACAGTGGATCCAGCGCTATCGAATTTGGTTGATGCCACAACCAATAGCGATGTGCTGCAAATCAATCCACCTGCTGCGGGTACTTACGGTTTCACTTATCATGTCATCAACTCTTTTGGTTGTGCCAATGATACAACGGTTTACATCGAGTTCTACGACCCAATTCCTGTTATCACAGTTCCAGATGTCATTCAATATGATTGTAATCCTGTTCAGCTCCAGGCCTGGTTTCAAGGAATTCCCGTCTGTCCTGTTTGTTCGTCAGGACCAATAGGTGACAATGATGGGAATGGTACATACGATAACAACCTGCTTTACACCGATGTGCTTTGTCCTCCTGCTGGCTCCGGGTATCAAGTGTCGGTTCAAATTTCAGGGCAGATTGAATCAGGTTTTGATGGTTTGGGTATTTACAATGGGTCCGTCAATTTTGGAACACCTTTGCCCACTGGCTTACCAGCAGGACCGAACAACCTTTTCAATTGGGGGCAAGGTTCAACCTCAGGATTGCCGGCAACAATTACTTCGCCAGTCACCGTTACATCTACTGACCCCTCAGGTTGTTTGACCGTCTATATGGAGAGTGATGGATCTGTCGGTTATGCCAACACCTTTGTTGTCAATATGTTTGATCCCGCTACTGGAACTACCCTTTCTTCGCAAGGTCCCGACTATGATTGGGAATGGACACCTGCCGCTACTTTAGACAATCCGAATATCATCGATCCAATGGCAAGTGGTGTGACCCAAACCACCACATATACAGTTACTGGATACCCTGCGGGACATCCTGGCTGTGCCTCTACTGCCACTGTAACCGTTCAAGTAAATCCATTGGGAGATCCTGGAATTAGTACTACGCCTCCCATTTATTGTTTCAATGACAATACGGTTTACAATGTATTTGACTTGTTAGATGGTAATCCTGTTCAAGACGTTGGTGTTTGGACTTTGCCTGACGGAACATTGTTTGGAAATGATCCCGGTGAATTGAGTACGCAATTGACTTTTAATCCTACCACGAGCAATCCTGGTGTTTATACACACCAAGTGACCTCAGGTGGTTGTACCTTATCTGCCACTGTTACCATTCAAGAAAGTACACCTGTCACGATCACAACAACTGCCGATACGGAAATCTGCTTTGACGATTTAATTGATTGTAACGTTTTAACGACTACAGGCGGTTTGGCTCCTATTTCTTATTTGTGGACATTTGATGGAAATCCAGTAGGTTTCACTGAAGATCTATTGGGATTTGACCCATCAGGAAGTGGCCAATTCTGTGCTATCGTGACTGACGCTTGTACTGACTTAGACACCAATTGTTTTCAATTGACTGTTCGTCCTCAAGTTCCTATTCATCTTACAGCCACGCCACAACAAGCATGTTGGCCCGATCCAATTGCGTTGGAGTTGACGACTGATCCAACCTTGTACGACCTCAACCATTGGGAAATAAGCAATGGCGACGGTTACGACAACATGGTCAATATCAACCAGACTTTTGATAATCCGGGATCTTATCATGTGAGCGTTTTATTAATTGATGATTTGGGATGTCAGTATGACACAACCTTGAACAACTATATCACCTCATTTGCTCCGCCGGTTGCAGGCTGGATGACGGCGGAAGAAGACGTAGATTCTTTCGAACCCACCTTCCACTTCAACAACATGAGCGAGGGAAATATCATCAACTACAACTGGACTTTTGATTTGGATGGCAACGAGGAATACTCGCAAGATTTTGAACCCGTGCACACATTCCCACTTGGCGTTGGAGGATATTATACCGTACAACTTCAAGTCATCGATAACAATGGATGTATTGATGTGGCTACTGGCCAAGTGCATGTCATCGAGCCTTTCCTTTTCTATATCCCTACCGGATTTACGCCGAATGGAGATAATATCAACGATGCCATTCAATTTGTATCCAATGATTTGGATGAAAAGAATTTCCAATTGACCATTTTTGATCGTTGGGGATCTATCGTTTTCAAAACAACTGATCCGCACCAACCTTGGGAAGGAAACAAACAAGGAGGCGAATACTACGTACCCAATGGGGTTTACAATTGGAATGCTACCATCCGCTCTATCTCAACTGGAGAGCGCAAAGAATTGGTCGGAACCATCACCATTGCACGATAAAAAATCAATCCCATAAAAAAGGCGACCCATTTGGTCGCCTTTTTTTTTCTCTTGCGTTGATTACATTCTCGTCGGCATTTCAATTCCCAATAACTGCATGCTGGAAGCAATACACTGACCGCTCAATGCGGTTAATTCCATTCGCAATGATTTCAAAGCTGCATTCTCTTCTTTTAATATTGAACATTGCTGATAAAAAGAATTGAACGTTTTGGTCAATTCATAAGCAAACGCGGCAACAACAGAAGGATCATATTTGCTCGCGGCTTCTTCAATTGCATTTGGATAAGCCGAAAGGCATTTGATCAAATTTCTTTCCCATTCATTGATGTCTACACCATTCCAACTTTCCATTTTAAAATCGCCAGCCCTGCGCAAAATAGATTGCGTTCGCACATAAGCATATTGAATGAAAGGTCCAGTATTGCCATTAAAATCAATACTCTCTTGGGGATTGAACATCATGTTCTTTTTGGGATCAACGCGCAGCAAGAAATACTTCAATGCTGACATACCGATGATATCATAAGTATCCTTCTTTTCATCTTCGGTCAAATCGCTCAACTTGCCTTGCTCATCAGCCACCAATCTGGATTCAGTGGCCATACTTTCCATCAAATCATCAGCATCAACAACAGTACCCTCCCTACTCTTCATTTTTCCTTCTGGCAATTCAACCATGCCATAACTCAAATGATGACAAGCATCGCTTTGCGTCCAACCTAACTTCTTTAGGATCTTGAAAAGCACTTTAAAATGATATTCTTGCTCATTGCCCACCGTGTAAATCTGACCCGCTGTATCTGGATAATCTTCGAATCGCAAAATAGCTGTTCCGATATCTTGCGTCACGTACATGGCGGTGCCATCTCGTCTCAAAACCGCTTTTTGATCCAAACCCTCTTCGGTCAAATCAATCCAAACACTTCCATCGTCTTTCTTAAAAAACACGCCGTTGGCCAATCCTTTCTCTACTTCTTCTTTGCCTTTGAGATATGTTTCACTTTCAAAATACAATTTGTCGAAAGAAACCCCCATGCGCGCATAGGTCACATCAAAACCGGCATACACCCATTGATTCATTTTCTTCCAAAGGCTCACCACTTCTTCATTTCCTTCTTCCCATTGTCGCAACATTTCCTGAGCAGCAAGTATCGAAGGTGCCTGTTGTTTGGCCTCATCTTCCGATGAACCCGTGGCCATCAATTCCTTGATTTCAGCTTTGTATTGTAAGTCAAACTCAACATAATATTTCCCTACCAATTTATCACCCTTCATCCCTGTCGATTCGGGGGTTTCATTGCGACCCGACTTGAGCCAAGCATACATACTCTTGCAAATATGGATCCCGCGATCATTGATAATTTGCACCTTGGTTACTTTGTGTCCAAACGCTTCTAATATCTGAGATACAGAATATCCCAAAAAGTTATTTCGCAAATGTCCCAAATGCAAAGGCTTGTTGGTATTGGGTGATGAATACTCAACCATCATGCGCGGTCTTGAGTCCTTAGGCGACTTCCCCCAATCCGGTTGTTTAACCATTCCTTCCAAACTCTTCATCCAAAACCCATCGGTGTAAACCAAATTCAGGAAACCTTTGACAACATTGAATGCCGTCAGCGCTTCTATTTCTTGAACCAAAAAAGCACCCAATTTCTCACCGAGTTCTTCTGGTTTGCTTTGGGTTAATTTTGTCAATGGAAATACGACCAAAGTAATATCCCCATCAAATTCTTTTCGTGTCGCTTGAAATTGTATCGATGTCTCGGGAAAATCAACTCCAAAAAGAGATTGTCCTGCCTTGATTACGGTTTGTTTGATTAATTCTTGCATGCTATTCATAGACGATTTCGTGCTGTAAAGGTAAGAAGGCTGTAACTTTGTTGCATGAGTAATTCGACAAAGGAATCAATATTGAATTCGATAGAAGAAGCCATTGCAGACATTCGCGCTGGAAAGGTTGTGATTGTGGTAGACAACGAAGACAGGGAAAACGAAGGTGATTTCATCACAGCCGCACGAAATGTTACTCCGGAAGTCATCAACTTCATGTCCAAAGAAGGACGAGGATTGATTTGTGCCGCGCTGACACCCGCTCGATGTCAAGAATTGGATTTACCCTTGATGGTAACCCACAACACCGATCCCAACAAAACCGCATTTACTGTTTCCGTTGATTTGTTAGGACATGGATGCACAACAGGGATTAGTGCACATGATCGATCGAAGACTGTTCAGGCTTTGATCAATCCCCAAACTCAACACCGTGATTTAGCCAGACCTGGCCATATTTTCCCTTTGATTGCAAAACCCGAAGGTGTATTGCGTAGACCAGGACACACCGAAGCGACCATCGACTTGGCAAGGATGGCAGGGTTTGAACCTGCAGGGGTGTTGGTCGAAATCATGAATGAAGATGGCACAATGGCGCGTCTTCCTCAACTGCTCGAAATTGCTCAAAAACACAACTTAAAAATTATCTCGATCGAAGATCTCATTGCCCATCGAATGCAATCAGAACGATTGGTCACTGAGACAACGAGAACTCCTTTCAATAACCCATTTGGCTCATTCACTCATTTCACTTTTACCCAAAGTATCACCCAAGAAAAACATTACGCTTTTACCTTGGGAAATTGGAGTGATCAAGAAACTGTTGCCGTGCGCGTTCATAGCGGAAAACCAGAATTGGATTTATTGGATTGGATACAAAACGGCGAAAACTCCGCTTTGGGTAAAGGATTAAAGAAAATTCAAGAAAAAGGGAAAGGTGCACTTGTTTACATGCACGCACATCACAAGCAAGAAGAATCATTGCCCATGGATGACAGAGACTACGGCACTGGAGCGCAGATTATTCGTGCGCTCAACATTCGACACATGCATTTAATTTCCAATCATCCGGTGAAGAGAAATTCCTTGAATGGATACGGAATTGAAATTGTCACACATGAACCATTAGAAAATGAATAAGCAAGAAATTATCGACCAATTCGACCCCAACAGTGCGGGTTTAACGGATGCCAATATTTACGGGCTTCCGTTTGAAAATGAAATGTGCAATATCATTTTAATTCCCGTTCCATGGGAAGTTACGGTAAGTTATGGAAGCGGCGCTGCAGAAGGTCCTGCGCACATTTTTGAAGCCAGTTTCCAAGTTGATTTACATCACGAAAAATTTCCTGGTTTATGGAAAGAAGGAATTGGGATGGATGAAATCCCCAATGAACTTCAAGTTTTGGGAAATGAAATGCGACCAAAAGCTGAGCGCATTATAGCCATGCATGAAGAAGGTATCAACATGCAAGACAATGCTGAAGCAGCGGAATTATTAGCACAAGTGAATGCCGCATGTGAAACCATGAATCAATGGGTAGAGAATCGCGTCGAATTCTGGCAGGGTAAAGGAAAGAAGGTCGCCTTATTGGGTGGTGATCACTCTACTCCACTGGGCTACTATCGCGCCTTGGCCAAAAAGCATGAGCACTACGGCATTCTTCACATCGATGCACATATGGATTTGCGCATCGCCTATGAAGGTTTTCAATACAGCCACGCATCCATTATGTACAACACCATTCAATTGCCGCAAGTCAACAAATTGGTACAAGTTGGAATTCGTGATTTTTGCGCGCTAGAAGATCAAGTTACTCAAGACTTCTCCCATAAGGTAAAAGTATTTAGTGATTTCCAATTGCAATCCAGAATGATTGAAGGCGAAACTTGGAAATCTATTTGTGATCACATTATCGACCAATTACCAGAAAAAATATTGATCAGTTTTGACATTGACGGTTTAGATCCAACGCTATGCCCCAATACAGGGACACCAGTTCCAGGCGGATTGAGTTATGCGCAGGCCTTGTATTTGCTGAACAAAGCAGCTGAGAAAAAACAACTCATCGGATTTGATTTGGTTGAAGTAGCGCCAGGAGAAGATGATTGGAATGGCAATGTCGGTGCTCGATTATTGTTTCATTTGTGCGGATTATTTGATCAAGCCAAAGTGTAAAACAAAAAAGGCCTTGAAAATTCAAGGCCTTTTTTTTATTCGATTCAATTGTATTAAGCAACTGCTTGTGATACAACTTTAAATTTATCATTGAAGTTCTCCCAGTTGAACAAAAAGTTGGACATAATCTCGTCCATTTTTTTCAAGAACAATGGATTAGGCGTTTGCATCATCTTGAAATAATCTTGTTGATATGGATTCAAGTTATACTTTAGAAAAACCGCCTTTGACATGGCATACAAGGTATTCTTTGAAGGAGCGTTTACACGAGACATCATTTCTTTGTACTCACTAACAACAGCTGAAAATTGTCCTTCTGACAAATCAAAAACAGGCGCTAATTTTTTAGTTGCTTCTGCAATAATTTCTTGATCTTGTCCTGCATTGAAATATTTTGACAACATGCTAAAATTACCCGCAATTACGATCATCAAGAATTTCCCACTGTCCGCCTTGTGAATCGGCGGCGTTGTAACAAACTCTGGACAATAGGCGATATATTCTGCAATGCTATCAAATCCTTCATCAACACTATTCAAGATTGCGTTCACCAAATGGTGAGCTACGCGCTCTGTATTTAATTTTTTCTTTCCAAAAAGTTGTAACATCGGCTTTACTTTTTTGTAACCTATCTGTTTTCTCAAAAATAGACACCCTATCAAGGGCTTTGGACTTTTGTGATTTGCGACATTTCAACAGAGTTATTCACCGAGTTATTGAAATTGAAACGTTCATTATTGTTACTTTTGCAACAGAAATAAATTCAAAATGGATACACGAATTATAAAAATTATTGTAGCAGCCCTTTCCCTCGTTTACACTTTTCTATTGTATTGGGATGGCTCGTGGGGAACGGGAATATTCATGACATTGGTGAGTGCCGTTTTGGTATTGGTATGTTTTAGAAGCACAAGATTGATTGTTGTTTTTTATTACATCCAACGTCAAAATCTGGCCAAAGCAAAATCATGGTTGGTCAAAATCAATCCTGAAAAATTATGGAAAAATCAAAAGGGATATTATTATTTCTTATTGGCTACTTGTGATATGCAAAATCAAAGCATGGCGCAAAGTGAAAAGAATTTGCGCAGTGCGTTGCAATACGGTTTGAGAATGGATCATGACAAAGCCGCTGTGTATTTGAACTTATCTGTTTTAGCTGCCAACAAAAGAAAGAAGCGTGAAGCCATGATGCATTTGGCAGAAGCCAAGAAGTTTGATACAAAAGGATACTTAAAGAAAGACATCAAAGAAGTTCAACGCATGTTGAACAGCATATAAATCAAGCTTTCTTCGTCATATAGATTTGATGCACGGCACAGCCCGTGCATTTTTTTTTGCTGTTTTGAAATCGCAAATAAAAAAAACGAACGAGATAAAATACCGCACTCGAAACACTTAGACCGACCAATACACTTTGAATCATATCAGCAATAGATAGGTTAACCAAGCCCCCATGTAAGCCAAAACGGCCATATAAACGACCTGAATCATTGGCCATTTCCAACTTGCCGTTTCTCTTTGAACAATGGCAAACGTTGCCAAGCACTGCATCGCAAAAACATAGAAAACCATCAATGCCATTCCGCTGGCCAAATTGAAAGTGGGTTGCATTGTGGATTGATTGATGTCTCTTCTCATTTTATCCAACAAATGTGTATTGTCATCAAAGTCATCGCCCACACTATAGATGGTGGCCATAGATCCAACAAAAACTTCACGAGCTGCAAATGAGGTGATGATTGAAATTCCAATTTTCCAATCAAATCCCAAAGGCGCAATAAAGGGTTCAATGGCATGTCCCAATATTCCGATGTAAGAATTCTCGAGCAATACCGCATTGACTTTGGCATCATAATCCTTCTGAGCTTGCTCATTCATGGCCTCTGGATGCTGGAAAGCAGCCACAGCCTGTTCGCGTTTTTCATTCGGACCATAACTGGCCAATGCCCAAAGAATCACACTCAAAGCCACAATCACTTTACCCGCATCCCAGACAAAAACACGAACTTTTTCCCAAACCGTCAATAAAACTTGTCTGAACATGGGGGGCTTGAGTGAGGGGATTTCCATCACCATGAATCCTGCAGGCCTGGATTTCAAAAACCATTTGAAGACCACAGACATGAACAATGCGGCTATCAATCCCAATGCATACATCGCAAACAATACCAGCCCTTTTAAATCCAACCAACCGCCAATCAATTTGTCAGGAACGACCAAAGCAATCAATAAGGTATAAACAGGAATCCGCGCACTGCAACTCATCAATGGCGCGACCAAAATGGTGATCAATCGATCACGCCCATTGGAGATGGTGCGGGCGCTCATGATTCCGGGAATGGCACATGCCACACTGGACATCAAAGGCACTACTGATTTACCGTTCAAACCAAAAGGGCGCACCAGTTTGTCCATGATAAACACAACACGAGACATGTACCCTGTCTCTTCCAAGATGGACAAAAAGAAAAATAAAAAAGCAATCTGAGGAACAAACGTTACCACACCGCCAATACCCGGAATCAAGCCTTCCGACAATAAATTGGTAAAAGGTCCTTCTGGTAAAATCTCCTTGGCCTCCTGACTGATGGCAATAAAAAATCCATCAATCGCATCCATTGGCCACGATGCGAAACGAAAAATAAATTGAAAAATGATAAACAGTACAAACGCGAAAATAGCATAGCCCCAGATGGGATGAATCAGTACCTGATCTAGTTTTGATTTTGCAGGCGTTGAAGAGTTCAGACTATTCTTTCGAGGGAAATTTTCTTTGATCCATGCGTAGCGTTGCTTCGTATTTTCTACTTGATTTTTGGGATCATCTTGCAAGTGCACTAAATCTCCCGCAACAATTTCATTTCTCAACGACACCGCATCTTGAAAATCATGAATCGCCTTTTTCAATGCATCCATTCCATCCCCTGATCTTCCATTCACTGCGACCATTGGGATAAGTCGATCCTTCCAAATTGGATGGTTGCTCACTTTCCATGGACAGGGTTGGTCGGCCATTGTTCTAACCAAAATCAATGGCAACTTCAAATCATACAGTTGCGTAAACAACAGCATGTTTCTTTCCCATTGGGTTTGATCAGCGACATACAAAACAATATCTGGAAAATCTTTGTCGGTTGTGTTGAACAATAAATCGCGAACCACCTTCTCTTCATCCGAACGAGAAAAAATCGAATAGGTTCCCGGCAAATCGATGACTTCATATTCGACACCATCGAAATTAAAATTTCCTGATTTGCGATCTACAGTAACGCCTGGGAAATTTCCTACTTTTTGGTTCAAGCCCGTAAGCCAATTGAAAACTGTAGATTTTCCCGTATTGGGATTTCCGATGATGGCTATTTTACAACGGCGATTACTCATCTTTCAACAGATATCAATTGTGCCTCATCCATGCGCAAAGAAATCATGGTGCCTCCGACAGAGACAGCCATAGGATCTCCCAATGGAGCTTTGAAAATAACGGCAACATCATTGCCCTGAAACAATCCCAAATCGGCCATTTTAGCCGCTAAAAATCCGGAATCTACTTCCATGATTCTTGCACTTTCTCCAACCGCAATTTCAGACAATTTCTTTTGAGCCATGTTACAAATTTGAAGATTCCCTGCATCGAAACCAATACCACAAAAGTGGTATTATTTCTGGCGGAAATACAATCGAATAGGCACTCCTGTGAAATTAAAATGCTCACGAATTTTATTTTCTAAAAATCGCTGATATGGCAACTTCACGTTTTGGGGAGTATTGCAGAAAAATGCAATCGCAGGTGACTTCGTTGGCAACTGTGTTACAAATTTAATTTTTACTTCCTTTCCCTTGTATATGGGCGGTGGATAAGCTTGAATCAAAGGCAATAAAACATCATTCAACTTAGAAGTTGAAACACGTTGGAAACGATTATCAAATACCTCCAAGGCCATTTCTAGCGCTTTCAACAATCGTTGCTTGGTGACATTGGAAGTAAAGAAAATAGGAATATCGGTGAAAGGAGAAAGACGCTTCTTGATTTCCGCAGTCATCTCTTGCACACTCTTGTGATCCTTCTCCACCAAATCCCATTTATTGACTAAAATGACAACACCTTTATTGGCCTCGTCGATTTCATGAAATATGGCCAAATCCTGAATGGTAATTCCTTCCTGAGCATCGATAAGCAACATACAAACATCTGCACTGCGGATTGCCTTGAGTGTCCGAATAGAAGAATAATATTCAATATCCCCTTCCATTTGCTTTCTCTTGCGAAGACCAGCTGTGTCCACCAGAATCATTTCTTTTTCAAAAGCATTGAAGTAAGTATCGACGGAGTCCCTTGTTGTTCCTGCCACATCCGAAACAATCGAACGATTTTGGCCCATCAACGTATTGATGAAAGTGGATTTTCCAACATTGGGACGACCTACAATTGCAATGCGAGGCAAAGGAGATTCCTCTTTCTCGGGTTCGGCAGGCATGATATCGTACAAATCGTCCAACAAATCACCTGTTCCATATCCATTATTGGCGCTCAAAGAATACAACTTCTCAGCCATACCCATGGTCCAAAACTCATGCGATAAAATCTCCTTATCACTGGTATCTACTTTGTTACAAAGTACAAATACGGGTTTATCAATCCGACGCAACATATCCGCAACAGCCTCATCCCACTCAGACAATCCATCACGAACATCCACCATAAAAAAAACTGCATCCGCCTCTTCTACTGCCATTCTCACTTGGTTATTGATGTCTTTTTCAAACTCATCCGTTGAGTCCGACACCATTCCTCCTGTATCAATAATAATAAATTCCTTCCCCTTCCAAGAAGATGTTCCGTATTTGCGATCGCGCGTTACACCTGATGTAGGGTCAACGATGGCCTCCTGGGTTTCTGTCAATCGATTGAATAATGTTGACTTGCCCACATTGGGTCGTCCTATAATGGCTACTGTATAACTCATGTCGCAAAGATAGGGCTTACAAAACGTATATTTGCGGTAAGAATTAAAAGGACATCCATGGATAAGAAAATAATTTTCTCAATGGTGGGAGTAAATAAGCATACTCCCCAAGGAAAACACATCATCAAAGACATTTACCTCAGCTTTTATTACGGTGCTAAAATTGGAATCATTGGATTGAATGGCGCTGGAAAATCAACCGTCATGAAGATCATTGCCGGTTTGGATAAAAGCTACCAAGGAGATGTGGTTTGGTCTCCGGGGTACTCTGTTGGCTATTTGCCACAAGAACCCCAGTTGGACGAAGAAAAAACAGTTCGAGAAATCGTAGAAGAAGGAGTAAAGCCAATCACAGACGCATTAAAAGAATACGAAGAGATCAATGCCCAATTCATGGACGAGGCCGTATTGAATGATCCCGATAAAATGGATTCTTTGATGAATCGTCAAGCCGCTGTTCAAGATAAGATTGAAGCATTGGGCGGTTGGGACTTGGATACCAAATTGGCCATTGCTATGGACGCATTGCGTTGCCCTCCAGAAGATGCCAAAATTGAAAAATTATCCGGTGGTGAGCGTAGACGTGTTGCTTTGTGTAGACTTTTGTTACAACAACCTGACGTCCTATTGTTGGATGAGCCTACCAACCACTTGGATGCAGAATCTGTGTTGTGGTTGGAGCAACATTTGCAACAATATCCTGGAACTGTGTTGGCTGTAACCCACGACCGCTATTTCCTTGACAATGTTGCAGGATGGATTTTGGAATTGGATCGCGGTGAAGGAATTCCTTGGGAAGGAAACTATACCGGCTGGTTAGAGCAGAAAACAAAGCGTTTGGCACAAGAGGAAAAGCAAGAAAGCAAGCGCCGAAAAATATTGGAGCGTGAGTTGGAATGGGTTCGCATGAATCCCAAAGGAAGACATGCGAAAAACAAAGCTCGTATGCAGAATTATGACAAAATGATGTCTGCAGGAGAATCAGAAAAAGAAGCCAAGTTAGAAATTCCAATTCCAAATGGTCCGCGTTTAGGAAACGAAGTGATCGAATTCACTGGAGTTTCGAAAGCATTTGAGGACAAAATATTGATTGAGAATTTATCATTCAAACTTCCTCCAGCAGGAATTGTGGGTATCATTGGTCCTAACGGAGCTGGAAAAACCACACTCTTCCGCATGATCATGAATGAAGAACAATCGGACGCTGGAACGATTAAAATTGGTGACACCGTGCAGATTGGATATGTCGATCAAAGACACAAAGAAATTGATCCTGAAAAATCAGTATACGAGGTTATTTCAGGTGGCAACGAGGTGATACAAATCGGAGGATCCACAATCAACTCCAGAGCCTATTGCAGCAAATTCAATTTTGCAGGATCTGACCAACAAAAAAAATGCGGCGTATTGTCCGGAGGTGAGCGAAATAGATTGCATTTGGCAATGACTTTAAAAACTGAAGCCAATGTATTGTTACTCGATGAGCCGACCAACGACATTGATGTCAATACGCTTCGCGCTTTAGAAGAAGGTATCGAGAGCTTTGCAGGATGCGCTGTTGTGATTTCCCATGACCGTTGGTTTTTAGACCGCATTTGTACGCACATCCTGGCATTCGAAGGAGACTCTGAAGTGTACTTCTTTGAAGGCTCATTCTCGGAATATGAAGAGAACAAAAAAATGCGCAAAGGCGATGTAGGACCTACACGAATTAAATACAAAAAATTAGTGCGATAATTCATGTACAAGCGTTTCATCAAACCTCTTTTTTTCAAAGTCAATCCAGAGTCCGCTCACTATTTGGCCATGGATCTTTGGAAGATTGCCACGAGAATACCGGGCGTTGCATCATATTACAAAAGAAAAACGTTTGGAATCAACCAACCCATTCAAGTTGCTGGCATCACCTTCCCTAACCGCATAGGTTTAGCGGCTGGATTTGATAAAAACGGGAGATGGATAGATGAGCTTTCTCTTTTGGGATTTGGCCACGTAGAAGTAGGCACCATCACTCCTCTGCCCCAGCCTGGCAATGACAAACCGCGTCTATTCCGTTTGCCAAAAGATTTGGCGCTTATCAATAGAATGGGTTTCAACAATGAAGGAGTTCAAGCACTCTCTTCTCGATTATCCAAAAGAAGATCCCGTGTCATCATCGGAGGAAATATTGGCAAGAACAAATGGACCGAAAATGAAAAAGCGTTTGAAGATTATTTGATTTGTTTCGAAGCCATCCATGATCAAGTGGATTATTTTGTGGTCAATGTTAGTTCGCCCAACACACCCAATCTACGCGCTTTACAAGAGAAAGAACCCTTGTTGCATATCTTAACTCAATTGCAAAATCATGCTTTGCAAAAAAACAATGCAAAGCCCATCTTTTTAAAAATCGCACCGGATTTAACCAACGAATCCTTGAATGATGTCATTGATGTAGTGAGCCAGAGCGGCGTTGCGGGCATCATCGCGTGCAATACAACCATCGATCGATCTCATCTGTCTACTTCAGCAGAGATTGTTCAAAATATCGGTGCCGGTGGCGTGAGTGGAAAACCTGCTCAGACCAGAGCATTAGAAGTGATTGCCACCATCCGACAAAAAAATCCTTCGCTCGCCATCATTGGTGTGGGAGGAATTTTTAATGCGGATGATGCCATCCGCGCGATCGAGGCAGGTGCTGATTTGGTGCAGGTGTACACCGGTTTCATTTATGAAGGCCCTTCGATCGCCTTTAAAATTGGGCAATCCCTGAAAAAAAAGTTTTAAAATTACGTTAAGGAACGAATGTTGTAATGGATTTAAAATAAATTAGTCACAATGAAAAAAAGCTTTTTACTTTTAATGCTGACCTCCCTTGCTTTCTTGGCAATTGGGCAAAAGGGCACTACCAATAATAAACCCGCTAAAAGCAAACACAAAATTTCAGGTCATATAGAAGGCTTGAAAGACACCACCATTTACTTGGCCAACTATTACGGCAAGCAGTTGTATTATAACGACACCGCTCGCGTAGATGCTAAAGGTAGATTTGAATTCAATGGCAAACCATACGAAGAATGTGGAAAGTATGCACTCGTGATGCCCGGTCCAAAATATTTCGAATTCATGGTGGTTGAAGAAGACATTGAGTTTGATTGCACCGCAGATGCAGATCCTACAAAAATCAAAGTTTTAAAATCAGAGACCAATCAAATGTTCTTTGAATTCATTCGAGAAATCAATCAAAAATTGAGATTGCGCGCACCTCTCGATCAATGCTTAGGAGATAGCACCAAGTCAGAGGCCGATAAAAAGCCATGTCGTGACGAATTAGAAAAATTAAACAACGAGGTAAGTGACATTCAATGGAAAATCATCAATGCCCATCCGGACAATTTGTTCAGCAAGTATTTGAAAATGGCCATCGATGTTAAACCAGACGCGGCTCCAGATTCTTTGACCGGTGATAAAAAACAACTGTGGTTGTATCTAAACTACCGCAAGCACTTCTGGGACAACACCGACTTAACCGACCCGCGCATGGTGCGTGATGCCCAATTCCACCGCATATTGGAAACCTACTTGACCAAAGTTCTTCCTCAAATTCCAGACACCATGATTACGGAGGTGAATGCATTGATCAAAAGAGTAGAAAACAATCCTGAACTTTTCAAATACGTAACGCATCAAGCTACCTACCTTTCTGAGACTTCAAAAATCATGTGTATGGACAAGCTTTTTGTGAATCTTGTTGACACCTACTACACCTCAGGTAAAGCAACATGGACCAATGAAAAAGGTTTGAAAGACATGAAAGATGCGGCTGACAAAAAGAGGAATTGCCTTTGCGGTTCGATCGCTCCGGATATCATTCTTTTGGACACCACTGAAACCAAATGGGTTTCGATGTACAAGAACAGAGGGAAATATACCCTATTGGTCATTTGGGAAAGCACTTGTGGCCATTGTAAAAAAGAAATCCCTTTGATTTTAGATGTATATCACAAATGGAAAGACAAAGGATTTGTGGTGTACGCAGTTGGAAATGATTTAGAGAATGATGGTTGGTTGAAGTTTGTGAAGGAAAAGGATTTGGATTGGATCAATGTAAGTGACACCAAGGAAATCATGAACAATGAGAAAGCATCTGAACTCATTTCTAAAGGAGTAACCTCACTACTCAGTTTGAACTACCGCACAACATACGACGTTACTTCAACCCCTAAAGTTTATCTTATGGATGAGAACATGAAAATCATCGCCAAGAGCATCGGCGCAGAACAAATCGACAAGTTCTTGGAACATCTCATCGATGGAAAAGAATTGAATACCGATGGAATCAAGAGCACTGATTACGAAGATCATGGAAATCCAGCTCCTGCAAAAACAGGCAAAAAAAATGGAAAGTAATTTCAAATTAAAAGAAATTTTCACAACAGGAATGGGCGTCAAGGACGCCCTTCTTTTTGGACAAAAAGCAGCACAGGACAAACACTTCTTTGAAGCCATTTTGCATTACGCACTGACGGAGCGCGGCAAAGAAGCAGACAAAGCCGCATGGGTTATTTACAAGGCCGTATTGGAATGTGATTGCGCATTCGCTGCTGAATTCCAAAACACCTTGATGGAAAATTTGACAACAAGAATCGTGAGTCCCGCAGTGCGAAGAGAGTTGGTCAAAGTATTGCTGCACATGCATCCAGAGGAACATGAAAAGTTTGGGCTATTGTTTGATTGCGCCAAAGAATGGATGTTTGATGTACAAGCAGAAGCAGCGGTTCGTTATTCCTCTTTAAACGTAATTGAATTGGCTGGTAAAAAATTTCCAGAGATGATCCCTGAGTGCTGGGACATCATTCAGGACGCCAAAGAATTGGCAGAAGGGCCTTGGCAACGTCGTTGTAAAAAAGTACAAGAGGGGTTGAACAAACGTTACGAAAAATGGAGCAATAAAAAAGGGTAGCTTTCACTACCCTTTTTTCATATTCATTTTCGCTTAGTATTTCCCTAAATCCTTACCGAAACGCTTGCGGTCATTTTCATTCAAATAAACCTTTCTCAAACGAATAGATTTTGGAGTTACCTCAACGTATTCGTCAGGTCCGATATATTCCAAAGCCTCTTCCAAAGTGAATTTGATCGGCGGAGCCATTACAGTTTTTGCATCGGTACCCGAAGCACGCATGTTGGTCAACTGTTTTGTTTTGGTTACGTTCACCACCAAGTCATTGTCACGAGAATGCTCTCCAATCACCTGACCTTCGTATACCTCTTCCATTGCCTCAACAAAGAACTTACCTCTGTCTTGCAAGTTACTGATGCTATACGCAACAGCATTTCCAGTTTCCATTGAAATCAAAGAACCGTTCAAACGACCTGGAATCTCATCCTTCATGGGTTGGTATTCTTTGAATCGGTGATTCATGATAGCCTCACCTTGAGTAGCCGTCAAAAGATAGCTTCTCAAACCAATGATACCACGAGATGGAATTTCAAATTCAATGACCGTTCTATCTCCTTTAGGCTCCATGTTTTTCATTTCGCCCTTTCTCTTCGAAACAGACTCAATCGCTGTACCCGCCATATCGGAAGGTAGATCGATGGTCAATTCTTCAATTGGCTCCATCTTAACGCCATCCACAACTTTCAAAATAACGCGAGGCTGACCAATTTGCAATTCATAACCTTCACGGCGCATTGTTTCAATCAATACTGACAAGTGAAGTACACCACGGCCGAATACGTTGAAACGATCCGCCTTGTCGGTTTCTTGAACACGCAAAGCCAAATTCTTTTCCAATTCTTTCTCCAAACGATCCTTGATGTGACGGCTGGTTACAAACTTTCCTTCCTTCCCAAAGAACGGAGAATCGTTGATGGTAAACAACATGCTCATGGTTGGCTCATCTACAGAGATACTTGGCAATGCCTCTGGATTTTCGAAATCTGTGAATGTGTCACCAATCTCAAAATTCTCAATACCATTGATCGCACAGATATCACCTGAAACTACAGAATCCACTTTGCGTTTTCCCAAACCTTCGAAAACGTACAATTCCTTGATTCTTCCTTTTGTAATCGAACCATCTCTTTTTACCAAAGAGACATTCATCCCCGCTTTCAATTCACCACGGTGCAATTTACCGATGGCCATACGACCCGTGTATGTTGAATAATCCAAAGAAGTCACCAACATTTGAGGGATACCTTCACGAGAAATAGGCGCTGGAATTTTTTCGATCACCATATCCAACAAAGGCTCGATAGTGCCTGTTGGAGTTTTCCAATCCAATCCCATCCAGTTATTTTTGGCCGAACCATAAACTACTGGGAAGTCCAATTGATCTTCGTTTGCACCCAAGTTGAACATCAAGTCAAAAACTTGTTCATGTACTTCCTCTGGGGTACAGTTTTCTTTGTCTACTTTATTGACAACCACGATTGGTTTCAATCCCATTTGCAAAGCCTTTTGCAATACAAAACGCGTTTGCGGCATAGCGCCTTCAAAAGCATCTACCAGAAGCAAAGCTCCTTCTGCCATGTTCAATACACGCTCAACCTCACCACCGAAGTCACTGTGACCAGGAGTATCGATGATATTGATTTTGTATCCTTTGTAGGGAATTGAAACGTTCTTGGCTAAAATTGTAATACCACGCTCGCGCTCGATATCGTTATTGTCCAAAACCAATTCTTCTGATGTTTCGTGCTCTTTGAAAAGCTTTCCAGCCAATAGCATTTTATCCACCAAAGTGGTTTTACCATGGTCAACGTGTGCGATAATCGCGATGTTTCTTATTTTCTGCATAATTCGAAATTCCGCGCGAAAGTACGCTGATAATCTGTAAAAAATTGGAATTCAACAAAATTCTTTATATTTGTATGGAAAATTCAAGCATGCACAGCCCAAACATTTACATTCGAATACTATCCTCATTGATTTTTTTGTCGATGATGGAATTGGGTTTCGGGCAATCGCAATTCTTGGAGTTTTTAACCCGTCCGACGACTATCAAGCTACAATCACAAGCCATTGATGATGACCGCAATTCTTTTTCGGGACTTTTCACGCCACAGACTTGGTCCAAATCCTATGTACCCACCAAGATTACCATTTCGAAAACGGTACAAGAGCGGCTTAAAGTTGACTTGGGGATTGCCTACTTGAAAATGAATCCATCGGTATACAAAGAGCGCTACTTGGATCCGGGCGTTTTCTTCAATACCGACCTCAATTTCAGATATCAAGTCAATTTGGGCAACAGTTTCTTTGATAAATTGTATGTCCCCAGGGGAAATTCATTTTTGAATTCCATCAGCAACATGGGATTCAATGTTTATCCAGTTTTGGGAGTTGGATATACATTGCGCACACAAACGATATTTAAGAATTCTATTAACTTGAATTTTGGAGGAGGTGTTACCTGTTGGTTTGTGAAGAATCGATTTGGTATCAACTTCGAGTCATTGGCCAAGGTGGGAGTAGATTCAAGGATGCCCATATCAGGGAGCAATTACTTTCATCATGCTGCAGGTATAGTCATTGTTACAAAAAGTAACAACTATGTAGGAAGAGGCCGCAGAAATATTCATCGTACGCGAATAAAATTTTAAGGAATATTTTTTTTTTAGTTATTACATTATTATGTTTGCACCCGCTTATGGCGAGGTAGCTCAGCTGGTTAGAGCGCATGATTCATAATCATGAGGTCGAGGGATCGTGCCCCTCTCTCGCTACAAACATTTAAAGCACAAGCCCCTTCATTTTGAGAGAGTGAAGGGGTTTTTTGTTGATTATAACTTTAAGTCTGAGGCTAGTGAGGGAAAAGTCATTTAAGGGTGATTTTGGGGTGTTTTGAGGTTATCACCTGCAAATTACCTGCACACATTTTTGCTTGTGTCTGTCATAATACATCATTATTATGGCAAGTATTAAATTGTCTTGATTTGATAAATATCACATGACAATTAATTCCTAGGGTCAGAAAAACAAATGGAATGAACAGACCGCTTTGTCTTAAATCCAATGTTATGTTATAGGAAAGGTTGAAGAAAAGAAATCAATAAAGAAAATTTTTCCCGTTCACCATTTAAATAAGTTCGTTAGAACAAGGGTGGGATTAATCTTTGATACAGCGCAAACTAAAGCCATTATTCTTAATATTCGACAAGAATAAAGGAGATAAATCATTACTCCCCATAGCCATAGAAATACACCTTAATGATGCATCTGAAATATTAATTGATGAGCTACTCCACCAAAATGCGCTTGAACCAATTGGAGAATTTCCACCAAAATAATATACTCCGGAATCTACACCAGAATCGAAGTAATAGCAACTTCCTGGCATTGCATTGAATCCAAATGTATTTAAACCATTCAACCACCAACCTGCTGTAGATTTAAGTTTGCCCCCTGAACCTAAATATCCCCCTATGTGCATTACAAGATAATCCCATTCGCAAGCAGTTGACACATGCCATCCCGTTGGACAAACTCCTCTGGTGTCAACAGTGGTGTACCAATTGTAAAGCTTGCCATAATTGACATCATTAGCTATATCGTCATTATAAAACACATAAGCTCCCGAAGTTGTATTTTGCCATTGTATGTTGGAAAGTCCAGTTGGTATATTATCCCCATTGCTATATTTATCCGTTGCCAAATTCTCTGCAAACCAACATTGGCCGCCTATCTCTGTTAAACTGTAATATCTATCATAATAAAGCAAACTATCCTGTCCTCCACAACCTGTGACAGAGATATACTCATTTTGACAGGTTGTATTTCCAGGCAATAGCACAGATCCATAATTACTAATGCTAACAGGATTAGCCGCACTAACTCCCGGAACTATAGAGTAATTGCTTCCAATGAATAAAGTATCCCCAGTAGCACTTACTCTTACATCTACATCTTCTGCATACAAGGCATACGGCACAGACATCATTTGTTGTGTACCTAAATCAACAACTCCACTACCCGCATTCATCAGCACATGCAAGAACTTGCTTCCTGATCCCCAGTTAACTCCTGAAAAAGTACCTAATACCACAACACCATTGCCTACATTCAAACTTATCAATCCTTGTGCGTTGGTGGTTGCTGTATGATTCTCTTCATAAACCACAATTCCTGTAGCAGAGTTATCATGGATTTTGAAAGTCATGGTAACTGCAGCATCTGCCATCACTGAGCCGTCTGTATTTCTGACTACTGCTTGATAGGGGATGCTCTGTGGGGCTTGGGCAATGATAGTTGCGGATATAACCAGAAATAAATATGTAAAGAGTTGTTTCACACATCAAATATAGTCAGCTAGAACAAAAAGTAAGATTTAATTAATCTCGAATACTAACTTAAGGTTTTTTTAACCTTGCTTCTATATTTATCCTTAGTCAAACTAACTTATGATATCGAATTTATATTTCCCAAAAACAAAACAAAGAAACCTGACTTGAAAAAAATCAACCAAAAAGAGAAGAATATTATTTATATTTTTTATATTCGCCGATATACCAATATTTTTTCAAATATGAAAAAGTCAAAATTCATCACACTATTTATACTTTTACTTAGTATCAGTTCGTGCACTTCATATAAATACGCAAACCCCTTCAAACCGAGCAATTACGCAGATAACTCGCAGAATTCCAAAATCTCATTATACATCAACACAATAACTTACATTTCAGATGACAACCAGAAATTACCAGTAAATGATGCTTTTAAAAATTCTTGCTTAGATATTATAAAAAGTTCAAAATTATTCAACGAAGTTTCTTTTTCTAAAAATGATCTAAGCCCTAACTATTATACTGTAGATATAGAGGTTAAAGAAAAAATTAACAACTTCACATTTGGAAATATCTTCAAAGGATTTTTGATTGGAGGTTCTTTGTACTTACTAACGCCGGCGTTATACTTCAAATCGGGATATGAAATTCAATCATTTGCTTCTGTCCGAATCAATTCGGAGGAGGATAGCTTCAATTGCATCGCAGAAAGCTCAAATGTTTTAAAACGTAAGTTTTTTTCGACGGAACAAAACTCATTTTTTTCGAAAGTCCAAAATGAAAACTTTCACCTACTGTCAAGGGAAATTTACAATCAAATAAATAACAAATAATTATCAAACCTATTACATACAATTTTCATTTAAGATATCTATCGTAGGATACTGCAACATTGTACTTTGAAAATTATCTCCGTTTCATTTTTATCTACGCAAAATAATTAAAATTTCTAAGGACTTCATAAAAGTAAGGAATAGGTAGAACCACAGCTGGCTGAGTTTTACATGGAGGAATATGGCCTCCATTCAAAATCGTGAACCTACCCAAAAGAAAAATTAATCATTTTTGCAAATTTGAATTTGTCTTTAAATACAGGGAGACAAAAAGATTTGGATGCGTATTCGCAGTTGATTTAAGTAAAAAGAGAGGTACACCAGCTCACATATAGAACAAATTCATACAAGAAAATCGGGTTATTTTTTTATGCAGCGAATTGCAAACCCTGTGTATTTTTGATGAACGTTCTTACCTAATATATCTTCAGCTTGAAATACTATGTCCCGTCCAAGGCCAAAATTATTTAACTCTGACGATGTCCATAAAAAGGCAGAATAACCCAATCCTTCAAAAGGACTTCCGAATAAATGTTGTCCTGATGGCACCAATGAAAGTCCCGATGAATTTGTAGCATTGGTAGTAGACCAAAGTGTCAATGACATAAGTTGAAAACCACAAAAACAATCTTGGCTACCTGTTGTACCTGGTTCTAAAACAACCTGCATATAATTCCACTCGCAATCACTTGGCACATGCCAACCTGTTGGACAGACGCCTCTACTGTCAACAGTAGTGTACCAATTGTAAAGCTTGCCATAAACAGCATCATTAGATGAACTATTATTGTAAACAGCATATGCTCCAGCTGTTGTGTTCTGCCATTGTGTATTGGTTAAACCTGTTGGAATATTATCTCCATTAGCATATTTATCAGTAGCCAAATTCTCAGCAAACCAACACTGACCACCTATCTCAACTAAACTATAATATCTGTCATAATAGAGTAAACTATCCAGTCCACCACAACCTGTGACAGAGATATACTCATTTTGACAAGTTGTATTTCCAGGCAATAGCACAGATCCGTAATTGCTTGTACTTACAGGATTAGCCGCGCTAACACCAGGAACTATAGAGTAATTGCTTCCAATGAATAAAGAATCTCCAGTAGTACTCACTCTTACATCCACCTCCTCCGCATACAAAGCATAAGGCACAGACATCATTTGTTGTGTCCCTAGATCTATGTTTCCATTACCCGCATTCATAGCCACCTGAAGAAACTTAGTTCCAGAACCCCAGTTAATAGCTGAAAAGCTGCCTGTAACAAGGGTGCCTGACCCAATATTCAAGCTAACCAGACCTTGTGTATTGGTAGTTGCGGTATGAATTTCTTGATATACAACATCACCAGCTGCTGTGAGGTTATGAATACTGAAGTTAATAGTTACAGATGTGCTAGCCATGGGACTTCCATCCGTGTTTCTGACTAAGGCTTGGTAGGGAATGCTATTAGGTACTTGTGCATTACTGAATAAAGTAGCCGGAACCAGAAAGATGAGGAGAAATAAGTTTTTCATGTTTTAATCTTTTATGCAGCGGATGCTCCTACCTTGAAGTAAATAATAACTAGTTCCTTGCCCGGAATTTATAATAGGAGCTTTTATTCCGTCAAAACTAACTTGACCTGGTGATATGGAATGAAAAAAAACTCCCGTGACACTTGGTTGAGAACCATGAACCTTTACCCACATATTAAATAAACTTCCTCTTGAATCATCTGAATAACTATTTCTTTTTCCTGATGCTTTGGCAGAGAATCCCGAAGAATTACTTGGTAAAATAACAACACTCCCATCAGTGATCTCTATTGTCTCAAAAGGCTCATTAGAAAATAACTTATGCGCCACCAATTCATCAACTCCTCCTAAAGAAATATTTCCACTATTTATTGCTGAGTTAGCTATACCTTGATTAGATAATAAATAATAGACATCACACTCTGTGGGCACGTGCCAACTTGATGGACAAATATTTTCAGAGACTAAGCAAAAGGCATTATACAAATTACCATACTTAGTTTGATTAGCCACTTCATTGTTGTAGAAGGCATAATACGGTTGTTCCGCAATATCTCCATAAGGACTAATCCAAACCTGATTATCTGGCTCGTATGTTATTGAAGTACCGTCATTAAAACTAGTAGCTCTTAAATTCTCCTTAAACCAGCACTGTCCTGCTATTTCAACTAAATCATAAGTATAACCTTGGTAGTCCAGGGTTGTCATGCCATCACAACCTGATGCTGATATTGTTTTATCGGCACAATAAGAAACTCCTGGCAAAAGTGAATTACCTAAACCAGTGTCTACCGTCTTGTTGGAATTACTAATGCCAGGCACCAAAATAAAATTACCATTACCTAAATACAGAGTATCACCCACAGAACTTACTGAAACATTGGTAGTATTTGCTTTCTCCGCAAATAGTGCATAAGGCACAGACATCATCTGCTGTGTGCCCAAATCAACAACACCACTGCCCGCATTCATCAGCACATGCAAGAACTTGCTTCCCGATCCCCAGTTTATTCCTGAGAATGTTCCTGATACCAAAGATCCATTGCCTGCATTCAAACTAATCAAACCTTGTGAGTTAGTTGTTGCAGTGTGATTCTCTTCATACACCACCGTGCCTGTTGCTGTGTTATCATGAATTTTAAAAGTGATGGTCATAGCGGTATTGGCCATAACAGAGCCATCTGTGTTTCTAACTACCGCTTGGTATGGGATGCTCTGTGGGGCTTGGGAATACAGAGCTGGAGCGAGAAACAGAAACAGAATGGAAATGAGAAAGTGTATTTTCATGGTATTGGTTTATAATTCAAATATAACAATATTCTAATGAATGATGCTGCCAGGACGGGGTGGTCTTTATATGCACCTTATATGTTTCTTGTTACATAATGACTTTGATTCAATTTTTACCGAATAAAATTGATGAATCGAAAATCGCAAAAAGACAAAAGGAAAGCACTCAGAACCAACGCCACGATTTCTGAAAAAAGACTTTGGAAATTTTTAAATAATAAACAACAGGGTCTCAAGTTTCGGAGACAACATAGTATTGGTCCTTTCATTGTTGACTTTTATGCCACTCAATATAAACTCGCCATTGAGTTAGATGGTAGTGTGCACAACAACATCATGCGACAAGCCTATGATCAGAAAAGAGAAGATTATTTAAAGTCCTATGGAATAAAAGTCATTCGGTTTACCAATGATGAGGTGAAGTACAATGTGGATGAGGTGATTCGAAGGATTATGTTTGAGTGTGGGTATGAATGACCACCCCGACCCGACTGCGTCGGGCCACCCCTCCTTTCCCTGCGGGCAGGAGGGGAAAATCCAACCCATCAATATGATCTTTATACTCGAATGAGAAAATATTCTGCTTCCTTGTTTTTGGGATCAGTATTTTGATCGAAGAAAATTATCAACTAAAAATGTGGAGGTTTATCACCCCTCCTACCCGCAGGGAAAGGAGGGGTGGTCTGACCCGTCCTAAAAAAAGTTTATTACTACTGTTTCCGCTCAATTGGAATTGAAATATGATAGAAATTTTGCTGAAAAAAATCTGAGGAGGATGATGCAGTTTGCTATTGAATTCTCAGATTTTGAAATTTTGCCACCACTGGCGGCTAAATTGAGCTGGTCACACTTTTTATTGCTGATCCCTTTAAAATCCATCGAATCAAAAATATATTATGCAACTGAGAGATTACTGATTCTTTCACAAATGAAAGATATGAAAATGGTCTGTAAAAGTGACCCATCATTGATGTCTTAACAAATCGCGTAAATTTTCTATCTTTGTTCTCAATGCACGCTGTCATTCAATCCAAACTTTCCGAAATCAAAGCGATTTTAAAATCTCTTGGCATAAAGCGTTGCTATGTTTTTGGTTCTTCATTGACAGAAAATTTCAATGCCCAAAGTGATATCGATTTTCTCCTCAGTTTTGATGATCGACTGAGTATTGAAGAATACTCCAATAACTATTTCGAATTGCATTATCAACTAAGAGCGCTATTGAATAGGGAAATTGATATTGTAACAGAAAAATCATTATCCAATCCTTATTTCATAGAAAAAGTGAACGCCTCAAAGGAATTGATCTATGAGTGCTGAAATCAAAAAATACCTGTTTGACATTCAAATTTCAATTGAATCCATTTTTGAATATTTGGGTGATAAAAGAAATTTCATCGATTATCAAAACAGCAAAATGCTACGTCGAGCCGTAGAGCGTGAAATTGAAATAAAAACTTTTTTCTATCCTCCCCCAACCCTCGGATCCAAGCGGGCGTAAACTTTGTCCATTCCTGATGAAATCATGACAAAGAAGACAGAAATAACAATAACCCCGCCCATGACAACGGGCAAGTCTTGCTTTTCGATTCCCTGAAACATCAACTGCCCCAAGCCTTTCCAGCCAAATACAAATTCTACAAATACAGCTCCCGCCAATAACGATGCGAACCATCCCGATATGGCCGTGAGAACGGGGTTCAAGGCATTGGGCAACGCATGGCGGAAAACGACTCTGTTTTCTGACAAGCCTTTGGCGCGGGCGGTGCGAATAAAGTCCATAGACAGTGTGTCCAACAGGGCTCCGCGGGTTAATTGCACCACCACTCCCAAGGGTCGAATCAACAAGGTGATGACGGGTAATATCATATTCTCCCAAGCTATCTTTCGTCCCTCCCAAGGATCCAATTTCCACAAACTGCCACTCATGGGCAAGTGCGTCCATTCGCCCAACTGAATGGCCAATAACCATGCTACCAACACGGCTACAAAAAATGAGGGCGCTGACATGCCGAGTGAAGACAAGGTTAATATGACTTTGTCTTTGATTGTATTCGGATGCAACGCTGAATAAACACCCAATGCAATTCCAATGATCATGGCCAACACTATACTGACGACAGCCAATATCAAAGTTCCTGGTAATGTGGAAACCAATAATTCATTGACGGATTGACCGGTGATATAAGAGCGCCCCAAAAAAGGAATCTTGATGGCCATTCCAAAATTGGAAATTGGGAAATAAAATCCAGTGAAATCCGCTGAGCGGTATTGCCATCGGCTATCGACTGAATTACTATGAAATGACACTGGACTCAAATCATTGAGAAACAATCCCAGTTGTTGGCTAGTCGAAAGATCTAAATTCCACTTCTTTCGCGTATTCTCTAACAACTCCGAAGAGGTATTCTCTCCCAACACATTTCTCGCGGGATCTGATCCTGAAATTCGAAATAAAAAAAACACCAAAACACAAACTCCAATTACCACAGAAAGGTGATAAAAAGTTCTTTTCATCAGGCTTGCGTTTGTTCTGACATTTGAATCAAGGCAAATACGGCGTAATTGAGAATGTCTTGATATCCACTTTCAATTCCTTCACTGACGATTGTTTTTCCTGCGTTGTCCTCGATTTGTTTGATGCGTAAAAGTTTCATCAATATCAAATCGGTGAATGACGATACACGCATATCTCTCCATGCCTCTCCGTAATCGTGATTCTTTTTCATCATCAATGACAAAGTAAAATCGACGTGTTTCTGATAGGCTTGAATGGCCTGGTCTACCGACCAATCCGTGTTTTCATCTGACTTTGACTCCAATTGGATCAGTGCCATAATGGAGTAATTGATTATACCAACAAACTCATCATGAATCCCCTCCCCTACTTTGCTCTCTTTTAATTCTTCCAACGTTCTGATACGTTGCGCCTTGATGAAAATCTGGTCTGTCAAACTAGAGGTACGGAGGATACGCCATGCAGTTCCATAGTCTTGAGTTTTCTTCAGAAACAATTCTCTGCAATGAGAAATGATTTGATTGTATTGTGCAATTGTCTTCTCCACTGTCGATATTTGAATGCAATTTCAAAAGTAACGGAGAAATGGACAAGCGCAATAAAAAATTCGACCTAACACGACACGACCTTTCAATTCCATTCTCATCTCCTGCCATTATGGGCGTAATCAATTGCACGCCAGATTCTTTTTTGAATACCAGTCGTTGGCAAAATCAAACCTTTGAGACATTGGGCAGCTGGATAGAAGCGGGTGTCGACATCATTGATGTTGGCGGACAAAGCACCCGACCTGGATCCGTTCGTATCGATGAACAAGAGGAATGGAATCGCGTGCAACCCTTGATACTTTGGTTGTATCAAAATGCACCAACTGTGACAATATCCATCGACACCTATTTTTCATCCGTCGCTCAAAAGGCCGTTGAAGCTGGCGCAGACATTGTCAATGATGTCAGTGCTGGGAGCATAGATGCGGGGCTCATTCCATGGGTAATTGAATCGAAAATTCCATACGTCTTGATGCACATGCAAGGAACATTGGCATCCATGCAAACCAATCCTCAATATGAAAATGTAGTGGAAGAAATCATTGCGTTTTTCGAATCCAAACTTCAAGCATTTCCCAAGAATCATCCCATCATCATTGACCCTGGATTCGGCTTTGGTAAAACCATCCAACACAATTTTACTTTGCTTCGCGAACTTGAAAAATTTCAAGTTTTGGACAAACCTCTATTGGCCGGCATGTCCAGAAAGAAAATGATTCAAGCGGCAACAGGAGTCAATGCGGAAGATTGCCTTTCCGGATCATTGGCCGCGCACACCATCGCCGCGATGAAAGGTGCCTCGATCATTCGAACCCATGACGTTTTGGAGAGCATTCAAATGAAAAAAATCATTCAGCACACTTTTCCGAATGAATAGCTGAATTCATCAGTATTTTTACCCCTTATGAAAAAGTCCATCATTTTAGCAGGCCTCTGCTTGATTTCCCTATTGGGTTGGTCACAAAAAGAAATGACCTTAGAAGAGGCAGTTCGTCAACAGTTTGGAAAATTTTATCCGGATCACTTGTCTGATTTGGGTTGGTTGCCCAACACGCAAGAATTTGTCTATCAAAAAAGTGACACCCTATTCAAAGGCAACGCAAAAGGTAAAATTGCACCTTGGCTCACGGTTGAGAAAATTAAAAATGGTGGTGTTGATTCGCTTTCACACCTACCCAGCATGCATTGGACTGATGCAACACACGCTTGGTTTGAAAACGACGGCCAATATTTTTTCTGGGACAATGTTACCCTAAAAGCCAAATTGGTACAAAACCAAAACATGAATTTGAGAATGAAATCCGTTGCCGCACCCAGCAACTGGGACTTTCATCCAACTTCTGGAAACATCGCATTCACAGTGGCCAATAATTTATATGTGAAAAATGGAGCCAATTCTCCTGCTGTAGCTGTCACCACGGATGCCGATGGGATTGTGAGTGGGCAAAGTGTTTCGCGCAACGAATATGGCATAGCAAAAGGGACTTTTTGGTCAGAAGATGGAAAGCACTTGGCTTATTATGTCAAAGATGAAAGCAATGTCGCACAATACCCATTGACCAACTACAACACCATTCCTGCCAGCGTCAACAACATTCGCTATCCCATGGCTGGAGCTGCCAGTGAGCTAGTGAGCCTATGGGTATACCACATGGAAGAGACGGAAAAAAAAGCCCATGTCAAATTAGAAATCACCGATTTGAATGGTGAATACAATGATCAATTCTACATCACCAATATCGCATGGACACCAGACAATCAAAACATTTTGGTAGCTTGGTTGAATCGCAAGACAGACTTCATGCGTCTCATGATGTTCAATGCCACAACTGGGAAATTGGTCAAAGTACTATTTGAAGAACATGACACCAAATGGTTGGAGCCCGATCAAGCGCCTATGTTTATTCATGGCCGTCCGACAGAATTTATTTGGAGAAGTTACCAAACCAAGAGCGGTTTCCACAATTACCAGCACTACAATCTAGACGGAAAAAAATTAGGTGAATGGAGCACGCCTTATGAGCAATTGAACATCTTGGGATTCTCAACCAAAGCCGACAAAATTTTCATTGCAACCACTACCGCCAATGCATTGCACACCAGCGGCATTATTGGAAATTTCAAAGACTATAGCATTCAAAACATCTTGACAGGCGAAGGATTGCATGACCTTTCATTCTCATCAGATGGACAATTGATTCTTGACCAATACAACAACGCCACAGTAGCCAATGCCGTTGTTTTAAGAACCAACACCGGAAAAGTAGCTCATAACATAATGAGTTCCGCCGATAAATTGAAAGACTACAAAACTGGATTGACTGAAATCGGCACCATCACCGGCCATGACGGTACTGCGCTCAATTATCGTCTGATCAAACCTTCTCATTTTGACAGCAACAAAAAATACCCCGTATTGGTGTATGTGTATAACGGTCCTCACGTTCAGTTGGTCAATGGTGGTTATTTGGGAGGAGCGTCTTTGTGGATGAATTATTTTGCTGAGAAAGGCTATTTGGTATTCACCATCGACGGACGAGGATCGGCCAATCGCGGTAAGGCATTTGAACAAGCCATCCATCGTCAATTGGGAACCGCTGAAATGGAAGACCAACTAGCAGGAGTAGAATGGCTGAGAAAGCAAAAGTTTGTGGATGATTCGCGCCTGGCCATTCATGGCTGGAGCTTCGGAGGATTCATGACCACGTCTATGATGATGCGTCAACCCGGCGTTTTCAAATGTGGCGTTGCTGGTGGACCCGTATTGGATTGGACGTTGTATGAGGTCATGTATACAGAGCGATACATGGACACTCCCACTGAAAATCCTGAAGGCTACAAAAACAACAACTTGAACAATTACGCAAAAAATCTCGCTGGGCCTTTGTTGATGATCCACGGAACGGACGATGATGTGGTTGTCATGCAACACAATATGCGTTTGTTAAAGACTTGCATAAGCAACAATATCCCCATCGACTTTTTTGCATATCCAGGCCATGCGCACAATGTAAGAGGAAAAGATCGCGTGCATTTGATGCATAAAATCTTGGATTATGTAGAGCACGAATTGAATCACTAAACACATTATATCTTTGCCGCTATGTCAGAAATGAATTTAAAAAACACAGCACTGTCTGCAGTGCATACAAATTTGGGAGCCAAAATGGTTCCGTTTGCAGGATACAACATGCCTGTTCAATACAAAGGATTGGTTGAAGAGCACCATTGTGTGCGTCAAGCTTTGGGTGTATTCGACGTGAGTCATATGGGAGAGTTTTGGGTGAAAGGACCCAAAGCGCTTCAGTTGATTCAACAAGTAACGTCCAATGACGTGACTAAATTATTTGATGGAAAAGTTCAATACAGTTGCTTGCCCAATTTGGATGGCGGAATTGTCGATGACTTGTTGGTGTATCGATTTGGCGAAGAAGAATATTTCTTGGTTGTCAATGCTTCCAATATCGACAAGGATTGGAATTGGATTCAAAAGTTCAATGCTAACATTGGCGCAGAAATGACCAATGTTTCAGAAGGGATGAGTCTATTGGCTGTTCAAGGTCCATTGGCATTAAAAGCCATGCAGAAATTGACAGACATGAACCTCGTTGACATGGAATACTACACCGTTCAACGCGGAACTTTTGCAGGGAAATCAGATGTGATTGTCTCTACTACCGGTTACACAGGTGCTGGTGGATGCGAGATTTATTTCAAAAATGAAGATGCAGAACACTTGTGGAATGCAGTCATGGAAGCAGGTGCTGAATTCGGTATTCAACCCATTGGCTTAGGAGCGCGTGATACTTTGCGTTTGGAAATGGGATTCTGCTTGTATGGAAATGATATTGATGATACTACCTCACCTATCGAAGCTGGATTGGGTTGGATCACCAAATTTGCGCATCCGTTCAACAACAGTGAAGCATTAAAAGCACAGAAAGATGCTGGCGTAACTAGAAAGTTAGTTGGATTTGAAATGATTGACAAAGGCATTCCACGTCATGACTATGAAATCGCCGATGCCAACGGAAACATTGTTGGAAAAGTAACCAGCGGAACACAATCGCCCAGTCTTGGAAAGGCCATTGGTTTGGGTTATGTTCCAACATCACTGGCTACTTTAGGTTCAGAAATTTTTATCGTTGTTCGCGGTAAACATTTGAAAGCCGTTGTTGTTGGCTTACCATTTTACAAATCAGCATAGTCCTTTTATTTTGCAATCACAGAAATCAATAGAAGTTTGTTATACCCCCGCACAGTACGAGTTGTACCGCGGGGGATATGACGTCATTGTCGTTATCGATGTCTTGCGCGCCACCAGCGCTATGACCACCGCACTCCACTATGGCGTGGAAAAAATAATCCCCGTAGCAAGTGTTTCCGAAGCTGAAGCCTACAAAGCCAAAGGTTTTACCGTCGGCGCAGAGCGTGATGGACAAGTAGTTGAAGGATTTGACTTCGGCAATTCACCTTATGTCTATATCGATCAAGATATGCGTGGAAAAACCATTGTACTCACCACGACCAATGGAACCAAAGCCATCGACATTGCCAAGAATGATGGCCAAGTAGTTATCGGCTGTCTCAACAATTTGGACTACCTCTGTGATTGGCTAATAAAACAACATAAAAACACTTTGATTTTGGCCAGTGGATGGAAAGACAAAGTGAACTTGGAAGACACGATTTGTGCTGGAGCCATTGTCGACCAATTGCTCGATTCCAAAAAATTCATTGCCAGCGAGGATAGCACTGTTGCTGCAAAATTCCTTTTTAAAAGTGCTCAAAATAATTTGTGGAGTTTCTTGAGAGCTTCTTCTCATCGCAGAAGATTGATTCATTTGAAAATTCAGAAAGACGTCAAATATTGCCTTACATTGAATACCGTCCCTTGCATTCCCATACTCAGAGACGGAGCCCTTGTAAAGCTTCATGAGTAGACGTTATCTCTTTCTATTACTCCTTTTATCTTTTCACTTCTTTAGTTTCACGAAGACTCATCGAGTAACCATATGTCCTTCAGAGGAAGATTGGGGATTTTTCGGTCACAAGAAATTAAATGAGCTGGCCGTCTTTACTTTGCCGCCTCCTCTATTTTCTTTTTACAAATCCAATATTGAATTTCTCATCGAACATAGTGTCGATCCGGATAAAAGAAGATACAGCATCAAAGGAGAAGCTGAATGCCATTACATCGATTTGGATCACTACTTCCCCCACACTACCGAAAAACATCACATGCCCTTGACATGGAAAGATGCCATCTGTCAATTCGAAATCGATAGCCTAACAGCGCATGGTATTGTTCCGTGGCAAGTTCAAAAAAAACTATTTCAACTTACAGAGGCTTTTGTTTCGAAAGACAAAAAGAAAATCCTACAAATTAGCGCTGAATTGGGACATTACATCGGCGATGCACATGTACCCTTGCACACCACCTCCAATTACAATGGCCAATTGACCAATCAAAAAGGGATTCATGGTTTTTGGGAATCTCGATTACCGGAGCTTAATTTTGATCAATACGCTATCCCCTTTCATCGAGCGCAAATCATTGATCAACCTGCTCGTTACATCTGGGATCGTGTTTGGGAAAGTCACTTTGCGTTGGACAGTGTATTTGACTTTGAAAAGCAATCCAAATCCTTAATACCTGAAGAAAACTGGTACGATTACAAGCTGCGTGGTGAGGATGTTGCTTACCAATATTCAGAATTGCTGAGCAATACTTATCACAAAAAACTAAGCGGACAAGTTGAAAGAAGAATGCGTCAGGCGATCGCTTGCATTGGGGATTTTTGGTATACTGCCTGGATCAACGCTGGACAACCGGAATTGTAATCAATAGCAAAATATCCTTGCCGTAAAATGTTCGCCGAACACACTTTGCATTTCGACAAGATAGATTCCTTGCGGCAACGACATCTGAAATGAAGAACTTCTCGGGAGTTCAACAAAAATCTGCTGTCCCAATTGGTTATACACCCGAACAGATCCAACAACTTGATTGGCGACCATTTCCGTGCCGTTCCAATACGCTGAAAATGTAAAATTGTTTATTTCATCCACACCAACATCATTGCAACTCAATTCGCCCGTGATCATTGGAATAGAAGAATTGTTGAGATAGTCATCATCGAACTTTAAAATCCAACCTTGCGATTGTTGGCTCAAGGATTGGCTTGTATTGTTGCCCACCATCAGTAAAGTGTTTCTGCTAAATGCCAATACATCTTGCACTTGATCTTGCAACGGTCCGCCCAGAAAGCCACCGCCCAACCATGTAAAATTAAAATCCAGAGCATGGATGTACGCATCCGCCTCGCCTGCGCCGAAATAATAGGTCCACCCGGCAACCACATAACCATCCCCTTCTCCTTTCAACTCAATGGATCGCAAAACACTTTCAGTGGGCGTCGAAGGAAATGCCGCAGCCGTTGAAATTAAATTGGGGAATTGGATTCGCATCAAATGTCCACGCAAGACGTTATTTTCAAGAGCGCCACCTGCCATGATCCATTGTCCATTGTGCAGAACGGCATCCCACATTTCTATTCCCCTGCACAACGAGTCTTGAACAATGCTCGCAATGGTTTCACCCATGTTATTCACCCAATAAACAGCCGTGTTGGGTAGGCTGTCTACGCTCCAGTAATTGACCAAAACCATCCAAGCATTGGCCGCATCATCCCATTGTACTTTAGGACAATGAACCTCATTGGCATTGAGGGGCCAATTCAAAAAAGTTTTCTCCTGTGTTTCTGTATTGAAGAGCCAAGCCACCGCATCCTGCATGAGGTTGGTGTTCCATTCGTGTCCAACAATGAGACATTGATTTTGATGAAAATCAAAACTCTCTCCCCACTGCCATCCTTCTTGATTGAAGTAAATCTCAGATTCCACTTGACCCTGGTTGTCCAACTTGTACAACATGGGATCATAGCCATTGGTCAAAGGACCAGAGGCCGTTGCCAATATCCACAGCTTTTGAGCAGAATCGATCCATATGTCCTCTCCCCATTGAGCGCCTTCATCTCCCAGATCAAATCCGCTGTTGCAGTTCAGCATGGAATCCATCTTCATGACCCAAACTTGCGATCCGAGATTGACATCACTCCATGTTGTACCCAAGCACCATATGGTTCCAGACGAATCCTTGGTGACACGATTCCATTGGTCCAATTGGCCATCACCTGCAACATAGGACCATACCGTATCGGCCTGAGAAAACAAATTTCCAGCACACAATACCCACGCTATGAAAAGAATTTTACGCACGAACAGCGTCGTAAATTTTACACAAATCTTTCAGCAAATCTTCCAACAAATCCAATCGCAACATATTTGCACCATCACTCTTGGCCACTGCAGGATTCGGATGTGTTTCAATAAACAAACCATTGGCACCTGTCGCTATCGCGGCTTTGGCAATTGTAGCAATCAATTCAGGTTTTCCACCTGTCACGCCAGATGATTGATTGGGCTGTTGCAAACTGTGCGTGCAGTCCATGATCACAGGTGCAAAATTTTGCATGGCTGGAATGTTTCTGTAATCGACGACCAAGTCCTGATAGCCAAACATCGATCCTCGTTCGGTCAACCATACTTGATTGTTTCCAGCTTCTTGAACTTTCTTCACTGCATGGCCCATCGATTCTCCAGAAAGAAATTGACCTTTCTTGATATTGACGACTTTTCCAGTTTGTGCCGCCGCCTGCAACAAATCGGTTTGTCTGCACAAAAAAGCAGGGATTTGCAAAACATCCACATATTCTGCCGCCATGGCCGCTTCGTCTGCCGCGTGAATATCCGTAGTGGTAGGAACTCCCAATTTTTGACCTACCTCATTGATCCATTTCAATCCTTGCTCATCACCCACTCCTGTGAAAGAGTCTGATCTCGACCGATTGGCCTTTCGGTAGGACGCTTTGAAGATGAAAGGGATGCTCAACCGATCACAAATCGCTTTGACTTCTGTGCCAATTTCATATAACATTTCCTCGCCCTCTACGACGCAAGGTCCTGCGATTAAAAAAAATCGATCCCCCTTCAAAAGAGGAAGAGCATTCAATACTTGATTGTCCAATTCTGTTCTCATTATTCAATATTAAAATGGAATATTTACTTGCACACCTCCACTAAAAAAATGTGCATTTCCTATCCCTGTTCGTAACCAATTTGTTGCCATTATACTCACATTCATCCCTCTGAAACTATTCCATTGGGCCGAATAACGAACTCCCCACTGATCTTGAAAAGTTCGCACCAAATCGCCTTTTAAAATCCATACATATCCAGATCGCGGCATGTGCGTTATCCAACCGATAGATTGTTGTCCCCATTGCCCTCCGAAAAAATATTGATAGGAATAACGAATGTGGTCGAAAAATGTGATACTCGCATACAGCTGAGTGGGCAATGCAACCCATCGATCTCTGTTGTATTGTTTCTCGACTGAATACGGATTTAAAAATTGCTGGAGCGAATCCAAATTGTGCATCACATTGGCATTTAATCCTGTGAAATTTCCGTTGCCTTTGAATTGATCTGTTTTTAAACCTTTGTAATGAATCCATCCGAGATCATAGACATGAACATGCCATTGAACAGGACCTTTTAACGACTCCCATTGCACATTGGTGCAAAAACCAATTCCTTTTTGATTGTCTTTTAACTGTTGGTGTCTGAACAAATAATCAATGTGGACGGTGTCCATCGCATTGCTGAAACCAATGTTCGCGTAAGGCGAACTGTATCGATCGTATGCGCTCGACTCCACCCATTGCAATCCCGCATTCCAAAATTGAAAATTCTTAAAATTGGATCTGTAAATATTCAATCCCATTTGCCGGTATTGAAAGCTTTCCAATTGCAGATGGTTCCAACTTAGTTCCTGTCCATTCAATCCCTTGTTCCCCAGAAATAAAAGTTGAAATGCATCACCATTGTATTGACTCCTTACAACTGTATTTTGCCCTACTACAAAACCCGCTCGCCATTCGATTTCTCCGGTGGAAACAGAATCTGGAAACAACGAAGCGTCTATACTTACTTGTGTTCCATAATGAGCGAAAGAAGAATTAAAATTATCCAAATGATTGCGCTGCTTCTGATTGCTGGCTCTCGAAATTTCTCCGCCCTTGATCCATTCACGCATCCATCTCGCACCAATTCCATCACTGTAGAAAGTTCCAAAAGAGTAGGCGCTTAAAAGAAAATCACTCCCCTTGTCTTCTCGGGTTGAATCCACTGCAACCGGATGAGACAACAAGGTGTCCTGCGCTATAACAGCATCACAGCTGAATACGAGAAAGGCTATTGCAATGATTGTTCTCATTTCCCTCCCAATGTCAGTTCAACGTCACCTATCATTTGTACCGAAGCCTTGTACTCCGGTCTAAAACCAACCATCGCTGGATAATTCGTTGTGTTCAACAACCAAGTCGCCGCGATAAAACCATTTTTTTGAATTTCCGTTAATTGTTCTTTTGAACAACTGATGGAAATTGAACTTTCACTCGGAACGATCGTTCTTCCGTCTATTTGCAGCGTCCCTGAAACAACGGTTCCATCGCCGAGCAACTGTCCGTTTTCCAAAACCGACAAGCTCATCTCAACAGGAAAACCATTGGACACTTTTAATCGGATAATTCCTGAACCCTCAATGTCTTGATCTATTTGCACCGGTATATTCTTTTTAACCGTAACTCCTTTGGCATTGAATCGAACCGGAGCAATAACCTGGGCTTTCAATTGAAAAGCCTCTGGGATAAAATAATCACCAAAGCCATTGACATTGCCCATGGGATTTAATTTCATATCGCCTTTCACCTTGATATCACCACCCCAATAACCAATGGTTTGAGCCAGGTTCGAATTTTGATCATTCCAATCATATTCCAATTGCGTTGGATAAATGGTCCCATTGGCATCCATTTGGGCGCGAGAAAGGTATCGCCAACTATTCAATTGTTCATTCGCCAAATTGCAGATTGCTTGGTTCGCGTCGACGAACTGAACGTTACTTAAATTGACAGCCAAGTCTGTTCCCATTCTATTGATCATCTGCCATTGGATATTGGCAGAAGCCCAATGGAAATCACCCGTTGGCATTCCCTTCCCAATCGCCAAGGACTCATCAATTTTCCAGCTCTGTTGTCCTAAATAACCAACAGCCTTTTCAATTCGCGTATCTTCAAAGGTCATTTCAACACGCACTTCATCATTCATGTGCACATCTGCGCCCATACCTGCATCTGCCGATCGAATGAGAATATCATTTGTCCAATCATTAAAACCGTTTCCCGATGGACCGGTCAAATCAAAAACATATTGCGCCAAATCAAAATCACCCTCAACCATGGAAGGCGAAGCAATAGAACCCGGTGGTAGGATTAAATCGATTAATAATGGTGTCCCGGATTTGGAAGCGCGAAGCACTTCAAATTTCAACTCCACATCTCCATCGACCTCACTCCAAACTTTGTAATGCAATTTTCCGTTGCTCACCTTCATTTCTCGAAGTTGCATTCCTTCTGGAATCCAATCCGCATTGGATTGCGTCTGATGCAATAAGGTAAGTCCTGCCGGAACATTCACTTGGAAAGGCAATGCATAACTCAAATTCAAAGAGGTGTCTGGAATTTGAATCAATGTATCCAAAGACAAATTCACCAAGGTGTCCCAATGTATTTGGTACCAACCCTGATCATCAACTTCTAAAAAATGATCTCCAATCCAATCTTCAATTTTAAATTCAGCGTTAACCAAAGGAAGTTCCCATTGGGTTTCCCAAGACGTAGGTTCTTTTCTGCAGGCAACTGCAAAAACCAGCATCATTGATATAATCCAACTAAGCCTTTTCATTCAATTGCTGGGTAAACCAAAATGGCTTCAAAATTTTAAGCAAGAAATACAATTGCATCAACAAAAGTGGCAACACCGCTGGATGAAAAGATTGTGGCAACACCCCAAATCCCATAAAGGCAACTATAGTCAATAGCAATTGAAAGATGGCCACCTTTCGCTGGAATCCTGCACACTGTCGGGGCGAGAAGAACATCAAATAAAACCAAATGGGATTGGCCCACAATACATTCCAATTGGCATGCGTGGTGTCATGATCGGTGAAGAACCACAAATAAATCATCAACAACCCCAAAGCTCCCATTAAAAACATGAAGATCGATTCTATCCAATTCCTCAATGATCCCCGCTTTGCCATCCAAGTCCCCAAAATCAATATGGCCAAAAGTAATAGTACATTCAACCACAAAGGCTGATTCAAAGTGGGCAACGTTAATTCCTCATCAACAGGAATCATTTCAATTGAGCGCGTCACCAAATTTTGATTCCCATATTTTGAATGGGCCAAAAGATTCTCCAATGAATCAGGTAGGAAAGCCAAATCTTCCATTGCCATTGGATCATCACAAGGAGCACCTAAGGCCAAATCGATTCCCCAATCGCCCCATGGCATGTAATTCAAATAGGTTTGTATGGCTTCGCGAAAAGATGATTGAGGCACCTGGCGATCAATGGTAATATTTTTGGATGACGCCTTTTTGATGATGTTCCAAACGCGAACAGAGCAATTGTCTTTGAAAAAATGATAGCGAAACGTGCAGTTCTTTTCGTCTGCGTTTTCCAAAAGCAATTCTTCTAAACGCTTCAAATCAGAATCAGACATCAGCAAATATTGTTCTCTGATTCCGCGACCATCAAACAAGTATTGCTGCTGAAATTCATAAAAAGGAGCTACACTGAGATAATAGTTCAATCGACCTTGGGCGAATTGTCCGTAAAATTTATCGGTAAATTGAAAAGTCCCATAATTAAAAACCAAATCCATCGGACGATCATTGATGGTGTCTTGGACACGAATGGCCGAATGTCCAAAGACGCTATACAATTGATGCCCAGGTGTGCAAGTCAACACCGAAATTTTCGGTGTAGATGCCCAACCCAAAATCACTTTCGTGATGATAAAAATGACCGCTACTATTTTCTTCATGATTTTTTCTCCCAAATGCCTTCAAACACGAATTCCGCTCCACCTTTCAAATATACATCTTCAAATTGAAATTCACCGATTCGCAGAGCGCTGACTGTCAAGTTTCCTCCTTTGGTCTTGACTTGAATTTCACCACTTCGTTTTTCAGATTCTAACACAAACAAACCCACTGCTGTCACACCCGTGCCGCACGACAATGTCTCATCTTCCACCCCTCTTTCATATGTTCTTGCTGCGACTTGCCCGTGGCTGCACTCAACAAAATTGACATTTGTCCCATTGCCTGCTTTGAAATCCTCATGGTATCTAATTTCTTTACCCTTTGAAACCACAGGAAATTCGTTTAATCCAAGAACTGACAGAACAACATGGGGACTGCCTGTATGAATAAAGCAACCATCTCTCCATTGTTTTCCTTGATGGGGATTGCTCATTTTAATCTCAATATCATCTCCATCGATCGTTGCGGTATGGATGCCATCAATGGCAACAAATGAAACATTGGATTTGCTTTGAAAATGATCACAATAAAACCGAACCGCTGCGCGGGATCCGTTTCCGCAAAAGCTTTGAGAACCATCCGGGTTGAAGAAAATCATTTCAAAATCCAACGAGTCGTTTGGTTTGACGATAATCAAACCATCACTTCCTACTCCCCATTTGCGAGAACAAATGACCACTATCTCGTCCGTCTCCCAAGGCTGCGTCCATTCACGGCCATCCAAAACAACAAAATCATTGCCCGTTCCTTGGTACTTATAGAATCGTCCTTTCACCTCACAAAAATACAACATTCATTTTGACTTCGACGCGAGGCGATTCGTGTTAAATTCGCAACATGAACATTGGAAGTATTCGCTCCAAAGCATTGAACGCAGAAAAATTGATGCGAGGGTATGAATTGATGTGCCAAGCGCGCAATTTATCGGACATCTATGAGAACAATGCCAAGGTGACCTCAAAATATGTACATGCCACTTCGAGAGGCCATGAGGCTTGTCAATTGGCATTGGGATTACAATTAAAACCGATTGATTTTTTAAGTGCTTATTACAGGGATGACAGCACGTTGTTGGCGATAGGCGTCACACCTTATTCCTTGATGATGCAATTGATGGCGAAGAAAGATGATCCATTCACTGGTGGGCGATCTTACTACTCTCATCCCGCTTTGAATGATCACGACAAACCCAAGATTCCGCACCAAAGTTCTGCAACAGGGATGCAAGCTATTCCTACTACGGGGGTCGCGATGGGCATGTGGTACAAAGAACAAGTTGGTTTACATGACAAAAGCCAACCAGAAAATAACCCGATCGTCGTTTGCTCCTTGGGCGACGCTTCTATGACAGAAGGAGAGGTTTCGGAAGCCTTGCACATGGCTTCTTTGAAGCAATTGCCGATATTATATTTTGTTCAAGACAATGAATGGGATATCAGTGCTCACGCATCAGAAATTAGATTCGGCGATGTCACGACAATGGCCAAAGCCTATCCCGGCATTCAAGTCAAGAGCATTGATGGTACAGACTTCGTCAATAGTTTTGATGTTATTGCCGACATCCTTCAAGACATCCGTAAAAATCGTCGTCCTTGGATTTTGCATTGTAAAGTTCCTCTTTTGGGGCATCACACTAGCGGAGTGAGAAGGGAGTGGTACAGAGATGATTTGGAAGAAGCACAAAAGCGCGATCCACTTCCTAAGTTTCAGAAGCAATTGAGCAAACTTGGATTTTCTCCAGAAGCCATTGAAGACATTTGGAATCAAGCCAAAAATTATATTGAATCAGAATACAACCGTGCCTTGTTGGCGGAAGACCCTTCTCCAGAGCAATTGACAGAACATATTTTTGCACCAACCCCCATTACAGAAGAGACAGGAGAACGATCTCCTGCGGGTAAGGAAGCTACTGTCATGGTGGATAGCGCTTTGTTTGCGATGCAAGAAATTCTTCAGAAACATCCTGAGGCGTTGTTGTATGGACAAGACGTTGGAAAAAGATTGGGCGGTGTATTTAGAGAGGCCGCTACATTGGCTGAAAAATTTGGAGACAACCGCGTATTCAACACCCCCATTCAAGAAGCTTTTATTATTGGAAGTACCGTGGGCATGAGCGCCGTCGGTTTAAAGCCATTTGTCGAAGTTCAGTTTGCCGATTACATCTGGCCAGGACTCAATCAACTTTTCACCGAAGTTTCGCGAAGCAATTATTTATCTAATGGCAAATGGCCTGTTGGATGCGTCATACGTGTCCCCATCGGAGCCTATGGAAGTGGCGGACCTTACCACAGCAGCAGTGTAGAAAGTGTATTGTTGCAAATTCGTGGAATTAAGGTCGTTTACCCTTCGACTGGCGCTGACTTGAAAGGGCTTTTAAAGGCAGCTTATTATGATCCGAATCCTGTGGTGATCTTAGAGCACAAGGGATTGTACTGGAGCAAGGTGAAAGGAACTGAAGATGCCCGAACCATCGAACCAGACAGCGATTACGTTGTTCCAATTGGGAAAGCCCGAACGGTTCAATCTGCAACCGCATCCAATAGTTTGACCATCGTCACTTACGGCATGGGGGTATATTGGGCCAAAGCCGCAAGCAAAGGAATTGAAGATCAAATTGAAATTATTGATTTGCGTTCATTGAATCCTCTGGATTACAATGCTGTTCAAAATTCTGTCATGAAAACCGGGAAATGCTTGTTGTTGACTGAGGAACCTGCAGACAATGGATTCATGCAAGCCTTAGGTGGATGGATTTCTGAAAATTGTTTTCAATATTTGGATGCTCCCGTTAAAACCCTTGGAAGCGTTTGCACACCCGCCATTCCGCTTAACTCCATTTTGGAACAGGCTTATCTACCCAATCCTGAAAAGGTAAAATCCGCCATCGACAGCTTGCTGCAATATTGATGAAGTCGTTTTTGCACAAATATGGATTTTGGATTTTGGCGATGTCCATCGTTGCTTATGTCGTCTATCGAAAATGGCCACATGACATTGCGGTTGCGGATATTCAGATTTACAACAATCAAAATCAAATCGAGAACTTATACATCTCTGGTGACAGCGCATTATTGGTGCACTTTTTTGCATCTTGGTGTGGTCCCTGCATGAAGGAGCTTCCGGAATGGAGTGATCACCTGCAGGAGTTAAGAGCCGCTGGATTTCAAGTGATTTGCATCACCGATGATTCACCCAACATCGTGGAATCATTCCAAGATCGGATGCCGCAACTTCCGATAGCAAGAACAGAATCCTTGAACGGTCTCAAAGTGTTTAGCATCCCGATGACTTATCTTTATGACGGTAAAGGAAATCAAAAAGACCGAATAGCTGGTCCGATAGACTGGGCTAATCCACAGATTGTATTTGAATTAAAAAACAAATTGAAAAATGAGTGAAAGTAAAGTAAAGCTGATTATCGACGGAACTGAAACCGAAACCGTCATCGATCAAAAAGGAAAATCAATTTTAGAAGTAGGAATCGACTTGGGTTTAGACCCACCCTATTCTTGTCAAGGCGGTATTTGTACCTCTTGTCGCGCTAAGGTTTTAGAAGGTCAAGTTCACATGGATGTGAATCACGCTTTGTCGCCCAGAGAAGTCGAAAAAGGATATGTACTCACTTGTCAATCACACCCCGTTTCAGAACGCGTGGTTATTTCTTGGGATGAATAAGCAACCATTTCTACCCCAAGCGCGTTTATGAAAATAATGAGAAAGACTGTACTCTTGTGTACTGCAATTGTTTTGGTGATTGTGAGTTGCAAGCACCATGTTCCCTATCCTGACATTTCGGAAACTCCGATTCGATCTTTTAATTGTTCAACGGACACGGTATACTATCAGAACGAAATTGCTCCATTGCTATCGAGCAATTGCGCGATGTCGGGTTGTCATGACAGCCATGATTCCAGAGCAGGTATTGATGTTTCCAGTTATGTATCCTTGATGAATTCCAACATTATCAAGCGGGGAAAAGGTTCTAGAAGTTCTTTGTACAAAGTATTGCATGCCAGCGGCGATAATTTGATGCCGCCTTCGCCGTATAGCCCTTTGAGTTCTGATCAGCAAGCTTTGATTAAAAAATGGATTGATCAAGGCGCCATCAACAATCAATGCATGAGCTGCGATACCACTATTTTTAATTTCAAAGATGCGATTCTTCCGATCGTTGAAAGTTCTTGTAAAGGTTGTCACAATGCCGGCTCTCCTGACGGTGAATATTATGATTATGGCACTTTCAGCATAGATACAGCTGGTGTTTGGAGTTCTATCTCTTCGAATTCAATGCCGAAAAACAATCCACTTTCTGATTGCCAAAAGATTATCATTAAGAAATGGATGCAAGCAGGTGCCCCAAATAATTAAATTTACGAATATGAAAAAAACACTTTCTTTTTTTGCCATTGTTTCTATCGTTCTGGTTTCATCCTGTTATTACGATGTTGAATCAGAATTGTATGGCGTAAAAACATGTGATAATAGTGTTGTCACATACAACGGACGAATCAAGGCTATTATGGAAACGTATTGCAACAATTGCCATGCGGGAGGAAGTCCTTCTGCTGGAATTGCAACCGATACATATGCCAACACAGTAGCGGCAGATGCCAATGGATCTTTCAATTGTACCATTGCGCAAGGATCGGGTTGTTCACCCATGCCCAAAGGCGGAAAATTGTCCCAGTGTGATATTGATGCTTGCGCGCAATGGGCTGCCGCAGGTTATCCTGAAAATTAAATTAGCGTTATCACCATATTATTTTTTATCTTGGAGGGTTCATATGAAACCCTCCTTTTTTTTGCTCCTCATTTTTTGCGTGATGAACGCAAAGATCAATGGCCAAGTCAACCATTGGGAAACGATTTGTTTCGATAGTTCGCAATGGCATTATGTCATTCCTGATGCATCTACAACTTCAGATTGGGCCAATCTTGGATTTGACGATAGCGGATGGACCATTGCTTCCGGAGGTTTCGGGATGGGTGACAACGATGACAACACCACTTTGCCTTCTGGAACCGTTGCTGTTTATCAGCGATTTTCGTTTACCGTTGCCAATGTAAATGCCATCACCAAATTGATATTGGCTGCTGACTATGATGATGGATTTGTAGCTTATCTCAATGGAATCGAAATCGCACGATCCGGATTTTCTACAGGTATCACTCCTGCCTATAACTCTGTTGCTGAAAGTCAGCATGAGGCCAATCTATATCAAGGTTTAAATCCTGTAACAACCATCATTACTGGCCCTTTGCTGCAATCTGCTTTGATGTCAGGCAACAACATTTTGGCCATTCAAACGCACAATGTGAGCACAACCTCCAGTGATATTACAGCCCGATATTTTTTATTGGCTGGATTGAACATCACCGGAAACATTTACAACACTTCACTTCCTTCATGGTTTACCCCGCCTTTCGAATTTTATGAATCCACCCTTCCTATTGTTGTCATTAATACCTATGGTATCAACATCCCAGATGAGCCCAAAATTGACGGCGAAATGGGAATCATCCATCATGGGAATGGTCAAGTCAATCATGTCAATGATGATTTCAATGCATTCAGCGGTTTGATTGCCATTGAAAGCCGAGGTTCCACTTCCCAAAGCTTTCCAGCAAAATCATACGGACTGGAAACAAGAGGTCCCGATAGCGTAAATTACAATGTCTCTATTTTTAACTGGCCCATCGACAACGATTGGATATTGTATGCCCCGTATACCGACAAAAGTTTAATTCGGAATGTTTTGACTTTTGATTGGGGAAATAAAATGGGGCGTTGGGCACCTCGCACGCAATTGTGTGAGTTGGTATTGAATGGCGAATACATGGGTATTTATGTGATGATGGAGAGAATCAAAGCCAATCCTGGACGAGTCAACATCGACCACCTCAATCCGCAAGACACCACGAATAACGAACTCACAGGTGGATACATTCTGAAAGTTGATAAAACTACAGGTGGAGGTGTCATTGCTTGGACTTCACCTTTTCTTGCCGATGCCCCAAGTACAGCTTCTATCCAATTTCAAATGCACGATCCCGACATTTCGGAAATGCAACCTAGTCAATTGAGCTACATTCAATCCCACATTACCGAATGGGAAACGGCATTGAACAGTACCAATTTTACCGATTCCAATTTGGGATATGCACCCTACATGGATGTCAATTCATTCATCGATTTCTTTTTGGTGAATGAAATCACTAAAAATGTTGATGGCTATCGTATTTCCTCCTTCCTCTATAAAGAAAGATTCAGCGAAGGTGGGAAAATTGTTGCTGGGCCACTATGGGATTTTAATATCGCCTTGGGCAATGCGAACTATTGTTATGGCCAGAACACCGATGGATGGGCGAGTAATTTCAATGACTATTGCGCTGGCGGTTTAGATGTTCCATTTTGGTGGAATCGCCTTTTGGAAGATCCTGATTACGCACAAAAAGTTCGTTGTCGTTGGGAACAACTCCGATCTTCTTCGTTTCAAACGGATTCTATGCTGGCCCATATTGACACCTTGGCTGCACAATTGGCTATACCTGCTGAAAGACATTTTGTAAGATGGCCGATTTTAGGCACCTATGTTTGGCCCAACAATTTCATCGGCAATACTTATCAAGAAGAAATAGATTATCTCAAAAATTGGCTGACCGCAAGATTGGATTGGATGGACGCCAACATGTTCGGCGATTCTTGCACGATCGATCTAGGCGTTACCGCTAACAAAATCTCGAATCCCATTCTCGTTTACCCCAATCCTGCGCATAACGTTTGTCATGTGCGTTTGCCAAAAGAAAAATACGCCCAACAGGTCCTAGTATTCAATGCATGGGGACAAACCATTGCGCAATTCAAACTGAACAACCAAAGAGAAATAGAAATTCCTGTTGATCAATGGTTGCCCGGCATTTATTGTATCCAAATTCAAAACGAAAAAGAAATATTTACATCACAAATTATCGTAGAATGAAAAAAATAATTTTCTTCAGCAGCATTCTTGCTTTGACCTTCTCAATGTCCTCATGCGAAAAAATGGCCGGTCCAGGCGGCTCTTCTTTAATCAGAGGACATGTCAATGGAAGCAACCAACATACAGGCAAATCTGAAATCGTTCAAATAACGGTAACGAGAGGAATCGAATTGGAACATGGCGATTACTTTATATTGAACCAAGCCAATGGAAGCAATTTTTATTTTTGGTTCAATAACACAACTTGGGTGAGTGATGGCGATCCGCATTTGATGGGAAGAACGGGGGTTCCGATCATTTTCACATACAACGACGCTGACACCACCATTGCCAGAAAAGTCAATGATGCCATCCTCTCTGTCATGAGCAACAGTTTTGACACGCAGTTAAATGGAGATATGGTGATACTCACCTCTAAAGCCCATGTAGCAATTCCCGATCCTGATGATGTAACAACTTCTTTTTTGATCGATGTATCGCAACAAGGTCAAGCAGATGACATGGATGCACCTTCTGTTCTTCCTGATGAAAAAGTCTATCTCGTTTACGGTGACGGTGAGTATTACAATGAAAGTACACGAACTGGTGGCACCGGTGATTTTCAATTTGAAAATTTGCAAATCGGCAAATACAAGGTGTATGTACTTTCAATGGACAGCGTTACGGGTAATATGACGCAGAAAATAGAACAGTCTGTAGAAATTACGAAAGACGAAAGCATCCAAGAGTTGAGCACTTTCAATATTGTCTACTGATGATTCGTGCTTTTGGAATTGTGATCATGCTGCTGTCAAGCCTTTCATTCTTTGGGCAAAACAGCAACATCCATCATTGGGCGAGTGGCTCCATTCAGCACAACCCCATTGATAAACTTAAAATTGAAACAGAGATTCAATATCGATTGAACAACGGTGGCGTGATTGGGCAACGCAGTATTTCTGTTGACGCTCAGTACCAAATTTTCAAGCCGATTCAAGTTTCTGCACATTATCGTTTCAGTCAATTTCCCAACCAACATTCCGATATCAATCATGAACAATGGGCCAACGCGAATCGATGGGGAGCTGGCGTTGAATGGGCCGTGTTAGAGACTTGGATGAAAAAGCCGCTGCTATCAATCAACTATCGTTTGCAATGGCAATCTGAGTCTTATTTATTTTTAAGAAACAAAAATATCATCCGCCAAAGAATTCAAATTGCGCCCAATTGGAAAAAACAAAAGTGGACTCCTTTCATTCAGTCGGAATGGTTTTACAGGACCAATCAAAATCAATATTGGCTAGCTGATGACTTGGTTATCACTGGTGGCAGTCGCGAATGGAGACATACTGGAGGCATTGGGTACAAATTCAATAATCAACAAAAAATACAACTATTTGCAATGTATCGAAAGTTCGAAATCAATAAGAATGATCAATTGATTTTTGGTTTGAATTACAACTACAAAATCAACGGACGCCGATAAATTTGTGTGTTTGAAGGCTCAATCGCCAGGTTGGATTTTGAGTCAAATGCGCCATAATCATGGGCAACATATCATCTTGACGTTCCCATTCAGGCTGCAGTAATTTTTGACATTCTAGGCTCACTTTTTCTGACAACTCAACTCCCCATTGAATATCCGAAGGGTGAAACACAACAATTTTCAATTCATGCGCCAATTGAAATATTTCTTCGGTTGGCTTTTTAAATTTCTTGGGGGAAAAAGTAATCCAATCCCAAGAACCAGAAATCGGGTGTGTCCCGCTGGTCTCTATATGTGTTCGAATGCCCCTCTCTTGAAGCCCAAGCGTTAACTCGTCCAAATTGTGCATCAGCGGTTCGCCTCCTGTAATGATCACCCGGTTGGCACCACTTTCTACTACATCTGAAATTAACTCTTGGACGGAAATACGCGGATGATCATCTATATTCCAAGACTCCTTGACATCACACCACACACAACCGACATCACAACCCGCCAATCGAATAAAATAAGCAGGACAGCCCGAATGTACACCCTCACCTTGAAGGGTGTAAAACCGTTCCATGACAGGTAATGTGCTCATCAACTATAGAACTCTTCCGATTAAATCGTATTGCTCAGCGTCAGTGATTTTGACATTGACGAAATCACCCAAACGGAGATATTGGTCTGGAGAATGGATAATGACTTCATTATCAACCTCTGGTGAATCAAATTCAGTACGCCCAATAAAATACTCTCCTTCTGCACGATCGATGAGTACTTTCATTTCACGCCCTACCTTCTGCTGATTCTTCATCAATGAAATATCCGCTTGCACTTCCATGATGGCATTGGCGCGCTTCTTCTTGGTGCGAGCAGGAACATCGTCCTTCATGCTGAAAGCATGTGTATTCTCTTCATGAGAATAGGTGAATACACCCAAGCGATCGAATTGAGTAGACTTCACCCACTCCATCATTTCTTGAAAATCTTCTTCCGTCTCTCCAGGATATCCCGCAATCAAAGTTGTTCTTAGAGCGATATCCGGAACTTTGGAACGAATCGCCGCAATCAAATCATCCGTTTTTTCTCTGGTGATCCCTCTGCGCATGGCTTGCAACATCTTAGTTGTTCCATGTTGCAACGGCATATCCAAGTATTTACAAATGTTATCCCGTTCATTCATCACATCCAAAACATCCATTGGGAAACCACTGGGATAAGCATATTGAAGACGGATCCAATCAATACCCTCCACATCAGAAAGTCTTTTCAAAAGATCAGACAATTTTCTATCCTTGTATAGATCTAACCCGTAGAAGGTTAAATCTTGAGCAATCAAAATCAATTCTTTTACACCCTTACTGGCAAGTCCTTTGGCTTGAGTGACCAAATCTTCCATCGGAGTAGAGATGTGTTTTCCGCGCATTAACGGGATGGCACAAAATGAACAAGGTCGATCACAACCTTCTGCTATCTTGAAGTAAGCAAAATGATTGGGTGTCGTTAAAAGACGCTCCCCCAATAGTTCGTGCTTGTAATCTGCCTTTAACGTTTTGAGCAAACGAGGCAGTTCTCGGGTTCCAAAAATGCCATCAACTTCAGGAATATCCTTTTCCAAAACATCGCGATAACGCTCTCCCAAACACCCCGTCACCAGGACTTTGTCGACATTACCCTTTTCTTTCTCTTTGGCCCATGCCAAAATTGTATTGATACTTTCTTCTTTTGCGTTGTCGATGAAACCACATGTGTTGATGATCACAATTGAAGAATCTTGATCTTCAGATTCATGCTCCACCTCGTAATCATTGGCTTT